>NZ_RQWN01000001.1:0-300000 GCF_003977755.1 Haloterrigena salifodinae | reverse complement strand
GAGACGAAGATCAGCGCCGGCAGGGCGACGTAGTAGGCGACCGCGTTCAACCGCGTCGTCCGTCGGGCGTCGAGCAGCCCCGTCGTTCGGAGCCCGGCTCCCAGCAGGAGCACGACCAACAATCCCGACAACCGGACGAACAGTTCCATACGACCCTCGAGTCGATTCGGACTTTTCTACCGTTCGATCGGCGAGGTCACTGTGTCTCGGTAGCACCACTCGAGTGGTTCGCCCGCGCTTCCGTCGTTTCGATCGGGAGTTCCCGCCGACTTCGACGCTCGAGTTCGAATCGGCGGCCGGACGTCGATGCAGTTATTCGTCCCAGTCGATCGCCTCCGTCCGTTCCGCGCGGCGGAGGATGAACGGGCCGAGCGAGCCGGTCCGCTTCGATATCGTCGCGATTCGAAGAACGTAGGTCGTCAGCAGGAAGAACGGAACGAGGGTGATCGTCGCGCTGGCGCCCACGAGCCACACCATGGTATCGACACCGAGGATCGTTCCCTGAACCAGTTCGGGATCGAGATACAGCACCGTCGCCGTCGCGGCGACGACGCCCGGTAGCCCCGAGTAGAGCATCGATCGCGTGAGGTGGACGAGTTCCCACTGGAAGTACAGCGACTTGAAGTGCTCGAGGGCCGGCCCGAACAGCCGTAGACTGTCAATCAACTCGTCGAACGCCGCCAGTTGGTCGTCGTCGAGGCTGTCGCCGTGCTCGTCGCGCAGCCGACGGACCGCGTAGATCTTCCAGGAGTAGTTGTAGTTCAGTCCAGATCGAAGGACGCCGAACTCGCCGAACTGGGACGTCTCGAGTTGGGACTCGATCTCATCGGAGTTCCGGCAGACGTTCTCGACCAGTCGGTCGGTCCGTTGCCGAAGGATCTCGTCGTCGGTGTCGGCGACGGCCTCGCGAAGCGCTTCGGCGCGGTCGCTGCTGGTCTGCACGAGCGCCTGCAGGAATTGCGCGGGATCAGGCGGTCCGACCGATCCGAACAGTTCCTCGACGTCGTGGCGGTAGGCCATCGCCTCGTTCATCCACGTGTGCTGGTCGCCGAGCCGCCCGAGTTCCTGGGAGAGCACGAGCTGGTTGATCGAGACGACGAGCGTCACGCCGGTGAGAACCGCGGCGATCAGCGCCTGAAACGCCGTGTCGATGGGCGTGCCGCTGTCCATCATCTCCCGCATCGGAAGCGATATTGTGCCGAGAACGACGAACGTAGCGAAGGCCACGGCGGACAGTAGCCCAGCCAACACCCATCGGTTCGCATCGAGCAAGAACCAGTGTGCGACGGGGTTTTCACCGGTTCGCCCGCGAAGCGTATCCCTCGAGAACGGACCGTCCATACGGTTCGTTCGGTCGCAGGACGAAAAGCGGTTGAGCCTGAATCCGTCCGGGGTCGAGTGAGCCGAATTCGCGGGCGGACGAAGCGGTGAACCGCCGTCGAAAATTCGTACCGGACCCCTAGACTCCGGCGTCGTCGCCGGGATCCGACAACTGCGGATCGGCTCGCAGTCCCCGGAACGCGAGCGCGGCGCCCGCCACGAACACGATCGTCGCGAGGTAGATCGGTCCGAGGTGGGTCAGCCACTCGTGCGCGAAGAGGTCCATGTAGTGCATCGGAAGCGCGAGCGCCAGGCCGGTCACGGCGGCGACGACCGCCGTCGCCCACGCCCACAGCAGGCCGGCGCGAACGCCGTACCACGCCAGCGCCGCGACGGCGATCCCGGTCGCGATGATGAACGCCGCGGTCGCGACGTGGAGGTGATTGATGTAGTGCATGATCGCCGGATCGATCGCGTTCAGTTCCGCCGGCGTGATGCCGTTGAGGGTCGCGACGCCGAGCTCGAAGCCGGTGCCGAAGAACGTCCTGGCGAGGAACACGACCCCGTAGCCGACGAACGCGACGCCGGCGAGCGCCATCAGGAGCGCTCCGGTCCGCACGCTGCGTCCGAGTTCGTAATCGGTCTCGTGGTGGTCGACAGTCGCTTGGTCTGTGCTCATAGTCAGATCGGGCCGTCGTGTGTTGTCTCGTGCCGGTTCAGACCTCGACTTCGGTCACGTGCCGGTCGTTGATCTCCTCGAGGGAGTACTCCGTGCCGTGCTGTTCGCTGACGTGGTCGCGCGTGATTTCGAGCAATCGGTCCCGGTTGTCCACCTCCGTCCGCATGCGGAAGACGCAGCCCGATACTTCGGTATCGCACGCTACTTCCAGGGCCGTCAGTTTCTCGTCGCTTTGGTGTGTGTCTGCCATGGTTTGGTTTCGCCTCCTCGAAAGAGCGTACACTGCGTAGACCTATGGAGGCATCTAGCGGGTTTCGGGCAGCGGATGACAGCCGTGCAGACGATGCACGGCAGTCACCGGCTGCAAGCCGGCGACCCGGCCGCCCCTCGCACCATCGCGGCTGGACGCTCACTGCGACGGCGGGGCCGAACTATCCGACCACCGGCTCGAGCGCGAGCGGCCGGGCGTCGCGTCGGTAGGACGCGAACGTCGATTCCGCCCAGTCGCGCGCCGCCGGCGCGTCGGTGTCGATCAACAGCCGAACCATCCCGCTGTCCGGATCGTAGCAACTGACGGCGATCCGGTCGTCGAAGAGACTGACGCCGCAGGGCGGCACGTCGTCGTGCACGCTGATCGAGAGGTTCCCGCTCTCGAGGGCGGCCGAGCAGTGTTCCCGGTAGTTTGAGAGGATGTATTCGGCGACGCCCGGCGGATCGACGATTTCCGCTTCCATGCCGTCGACGATCAACCGCCGAAGTTCGTCCTTGCAGGGCTCGAGCAGGGCGATGTCGGCGCCGACGAACCGGAACCGGTTCGTCCGCTCGAGCAGCGCCGCGAATCTGTTCACCGGCCGGTACGGGGCCTCGGGCTCGGCGGCCGTCACGACCGCACGGCTAGCCATCTCGACGGTGAACCCGCTCTCCTCCGGGAGAAACTGCCAGCTGTCACGGAGCGCCCGCTCGGTCTCGAGCCGGGCGAGCAGCTCCCGCAGTCCGGCCGCGACGAACGCACCCAACTGCGTCGCTTCGTACCGGTCCCCGTCCCGTCTGATCCAGTTGCGTTCGTCGAACGCGCGCAGCGTCCGTCCGATCGTCGACGCCGATGCTCCCGTCTTCGTCCGGAGCGCGGCTCGACTCGTCGGCCGCTCGGCCAGCGCCTCGAGCACGGCGACGCGGTGTTCCGACCGCGCGAGGAACTCGATCTCCTCGAGCGGCTCGTCAGTGGTGCTGTGTGTCATGGGTGAAGTACGCACGCTGGAGGTATAGCTGTTCCAGTAGGGCGTCCTTACGGCATCTCCAAACGGGTCCCCGAGCGGTCGTGGTCCCGCACTGCGATCGCTCTTCACGCTCGAGTGGCGGACTGGACAGTTCTGGTGCGGTCGAAGAGCGTGTTTGCTCGAGTTGAACAAGAGAGCGGAGGCAGATTTGAACTACGCCGAGACGTGCTCGCTCACTCGCGTTCGCTGCGCGCGACTCGGCGTAGTTCAAATCTCCCGTAACAATTTTCCGAGCAACGCGCTCGTCGTAACCAAATAACGCGCCCATGCGACTACACACGCAAGTGTTCAACATAGCCGTGAAATCACCGGCTGCGAAGCCACAACGCGATTGCACGCCGCACGCTGCCCAAGCTCTATCGCGCCACGTGATCTCCGTCGATCCAGCGTGACGTACTTACTGGATGAAGGCCACCGGAGAGAGTTAGTCGCAGATCGGGTAGATATGTCAGTCCGGACGATGGAAGAGCACTACGAAGCGTACAGAGGCAGAAAAGCGCCAATTGAGACGTGAGGAGTTTGGAATGGACAGCTAATCATTTGAGAATAATCGGCATGTGGTTCCTTTTTGAAACGGATCACGAAAGTCCTGTGCAGTGTAGGGCAGGAACATCGTACTGGACAGGCAAATGTATCGGAGAGGAGATATGGTGGTGTTCAGTGAAGTCACACCCCTTCTGGGAATTCTCTACCACATCACATGGAGAGAATGCTTCCGATTTACCGGGAGGAAAGAAGATGATATTCCTTACGCACGACCTTCAGGGGAGTACTGAGAGGTGACGATCTTATTGGAGTAGGCGGTAGTCTCGTGGCGAATCTGCCGGACTTCTTGTAAGGCGTCATCGGCATACCACTCCTTCGCTGCTTGAACGGACGGGAATTCCAAGACGGACGTCATATCATGAACCCATTCACCGTCAAGCACGGTCGGATCAAATGAGAGAACGAGCGCCTCTCCGCCATGCGCTTCAATTCTCTCTCCAGCAACAGGGAGGTACTCGTTCATAAACCGCTCCCTGTCGGTTATCCTCTCAACAGTAATTACATACCCCTTCTGGGATTGTGCAGGTTCGCTTGTGGTCGTTTCGTCAGTCTGCGTCTCATCCCCACTGCCACTAGCTGTTGCAGGCGGGAGCATCTCGACTGCGCCCATTATGACTGCTCCCGCTTTCAACAGCGTTCGGCGCAAGACATGATCTGGATTCGGCTCGTTGGTCATTGTTACAGCCTCATACGCCATCCACTGGTTCGTAACACCGTGCGTCGGCTCATGTTTGTAACCCTTACAATCTATTTGATAACGATCTTATCGGCGTATTCCTGATTACTTGTCTCGGCTGTCCTTCGGTTCGGTATTCCTCGTACTCGATCGTTCATTCTCATCCCTTGCCCTTCGGCAACATATACCAGTGTATTATTCATAGCCCTATTCGTTGAGAAGTTTTCGAAACCTTGCAACGGTTTCCACCCCCTGCACAAGCTATTAGCAAGTCCGTGGAGATAGTAATCGAAATAGAGGGGTGGTGGCTTATGCCAACATCTGACACGGGAGGGGCGCTGGAAGAGATTCAAATCTTCGCAAATTCGCCGTATAGTGTACAGGTCTTCGAAGTACTCACCGATGGGCCGACGACAGGTCGCGCCCTCGCAGAGCAGACTGGTGCCTCGCGGTCAACCGTTTCTCGCATCCTCACCAAGGGGGAATCACGGGGGTGGATCGACTCAGAGGGCAGTCAATACGAACTCACGGACATGGGAGAAACCATGACCAACGAGTTCCACGACTTCCTACAGACCGTCAAAGGGATCCGGCATCTCGGAGAGATGATCCGATTCCTTCCGCCGCCTGCTCGTGAACTCGATCCCCGCTATCTCCGCGATGCCGACATCATAACGCCGACCGAGACGAATCCCGTTAAGCCGTTCGATTACTTAGCGGAGTGGATCCGTGCTGCGAACAAGAAGCGTTCGCTTGCCCGACTCGCCGTCAGCCGGTTTGTGGAATTAATCCACGATCAGTCAGTACAGGGACAACTGGATACTGAATCCGTGATTGAAGCCAGTTGGTTCGACACCCTTGGCGCAGAGCCGAAACAGATTCCAATCTGGCAGACACGTGCGGAGAGAGGAGATGTTCTTGTATACGATGGGGACGTTCCGATAAGTTTTCATATAATCGATAGAACAGTCGGGTTCTGGTTGAGCGAGGACGACCAGAATGGAGTTGAAGGGTTGGTGGTAACTGATGATCCAGCCGTTGTCTCGTGGGCGAGATCACTCTATGAGGACTACCGTGCTGAGGCGAAGCCTCTTAACCCGACGATGTTGCCGGAGGCCTAACACGTAGTTCCAACACTCTACAGTGTTCCGGAGCACTCGCTGATGTCTGGCATGGTCGTAGCGAAGGTAGCAGGAAGAACCAGTCTGAAAGCGCCTGATTCCGAACTATATTGGAATAAGCGGTAGCGCCCCTGATGCGCTAGCGAGCTAGTGTACGAGCGGTACTATCTTGCTTATCTACACTGACTTTCTATCCATGACGACTGACCGGCCCGATATCGACGTGGTCACCAACGTGAAACCGCGTGCAGATATCATCGCAGACATTGTCGGCCACCCACAGGGCGCACCCTCGTTCGAAGAGTGAACATACATGAACCGATCCCTCGGCGCGAGAGAGATCGGTGAACACCTCTACGCGCTAACGGAGGCAGGAATAGTTTGTGTCCTTGAAGCCGATACGGGGTATCTGAACCACGAGACGGGACGACAATCCCACATCAACAACGGTAGGCCACCCGACGTGACTCACCCACGAAAAGCGACTTCTGATAAGAACCCGGCCGCGTCTGCTAGTTAGGATATCAGCGGAAGGAAAATGGGTTGGGGCAGATTTGAACTACGCCGAGACGTGCTCGCTCACTCGCGTTCGCTGCGCGTGACTCGTCTAGTTCAAATCTCCCGTAACAATTTCTACGGAACAAACGACTCGCGTCGCGTGACGGTATCGTCACGCTCCGCTCGTCGGCTGTTGTTCCGTCAGAAATGGGTTGGGGCAGATTTGAACTGCCGGCCTCCTCCATGTCAAGGAGGTGTCATAACCAGACTAGACCACCAACCCGCCTGGTTTCGCTTGCGTGGCGTCCGTCGCCACCTCGCCTGCACTCAATCCTTGCTGGCCACCATAATTGAAGGTTTCGAATCGGACGCCGTACGCGACACCACCGCACGATGACCTCCGACACGCTTAAGTCGATGTACTCATTTGGTCATTACAAGACAACTACGTACATTGGTGATCACTATGCAGGAGTACGTCGAACGGGTGACCGAGGGCGAGGATCTTACACAGGAAGACGCTCGAGCGGCCTCGACGGCCGTCTTCGAGGGCGCGACGGAGGCACAGATCGGCGCGCTGCTGGCGGCGCTGCGAGCGAAAGGGGAGACGGAAGCCGAAATCGCCGGCTTCGCCGAAGGAATGCGCAACGCAGCCAGGACGATCACGCCGGACCGCGAGCCGCTGGTCGACACCTGCGGCACCGGCGGGGACGACTACGATACGATCAACGTCTCGACGACCAGCGCGATCGTCGCCGCCGGGGCCGGCGTTCCGGTCGCTAAACACGGCAACTACTCCGTGTCGTCGTCGTCGGGCAGCGCGGACGTCCTGGAGGAGGTCGGCGTCGACGTCGAGGCTGAACCCCCCGCAGTCGAGGAAGCGATCGAGCGCGACGGCATCGGCTTCATGCTCGCGCCCGTCTTCCACCCCGCGATGAAGGCCGTCATCGGTCCGCGCAAGGAACTCGGCATGCGGACGATTTTCAACGCTCTCGGCCCGCTGACGAACCCTGCCGGCGCGAACGCACAGGTCATCGGCGTCTACGACCCCGATCTCGTCCCCGTCCTCGCGGACGCTCTCTCGCGGATGGACGTCGAGCGCGCCTTAGTCGTCCACGGCGCGGGTACCGACGAGATCGCAATCCACGGCGAGACCGTCGCCGCAGAAGTGACCGGTTCGGACGTCGAGGAGTACACTCTCGAGCCCGCTGACCTCGGCCTCGAGGAACACGACATCGAAGCCATCTCGGGCGGTTCGCCCGCGGAGAACGCCGCCGACATGCGCGGCATCGTCGCGGGTGACGTCACGGGTGCGAAACGGGACGTCATCCTCGCGAACGCCGGCGCGGCGATCTACGTCGCCGGCGAAGCCGACTCGCTCGAGGCCGGTGCCGACGCCGCTCGCGAGGCGATCGAGTCCGGCGACGCCGCGACGAAACTCGACCACCTCCGGGGCGAAGTGGCCGAACCCGGTGGACGATGACGCGGGTGAAGATCTGCGGGCTGACCAACGAGGACGACCTCGAGACGGCCGTCGCGGCCGGCGCCGACGCCCTCGGGATCATCTGCGACGTCTCCGTCGACACCCCGCGGGAGGTTGCGGTCGAGCGCGCCCGCGAACTCGTCGACGCCGCGCCGCCGTTCGTGACGACCGTCCTCGTGACGATGCCCTCGAGTCTGGAGCGAACGATCGAGTTGGTCGAGACGGTCGAACCCGACGCGATCCAGTTCCACGGCACCATTCAGGTGGGGGACCTCGCCTACCTCCGCGCGCAGATCGACAGCAAACTCCTGCTCGCCGTCGACGCCGACGACGCGGTCCGGGCCGAGACCTACGACGACCTGGTCGACGGGCTCCTCGTCGACACGCCGGCCGCGGACGGCGGCGGCGGCACCGGCGAGACCCACGACTGGGACCAGACGCGGATGGCGACCGCGGACCTCGAATCGCCGCTGATCCTCGCGGGGGGACTCACGCCCGACAACGTCGCGGACGCCGTCCGGACGGTCGAGCCGTTCGCGGTCGACGTCGCCAGCGGCGTCGAGGCCGAAGGCGGCGTCAAGGACCCGACGGCCGTGCGATCGTTCGTCGACCGAGCCAAGAGCGCCCGACGAACGGCGGAGCCGTGATCCACCCATGAGTGACTCCGACACCGAACCCGACGTTTCGCCGACGCTCGACGTCGACCGGGAGACGTTCCGCGAGCACGCGGGCGAGGACGAGGACCGACCGGTCGTCGTCCGCGCCGTCGCGACCCTCGACGTGGAGACGACGCCCCTCGAGGCCTACGCTGCCCTCACCGGCCGCTCGGACTCGAGCGACCGGGAGCGGTCGCCGTACGCCTTCCTGCTCGAGAGCGCCGAAAAGACCGCCTCGAGCGACCCGGACGGCGCCTTCCGGCCGAGTTCGGCGGACGCGGACCGCCACGCGCGCTACTCCTACGTCGGCTACGACCCCGATGCCGTCGTCACGGTCGATCCCGAAGAGACGACGGTCGAGCGACTCACGGACGACGCGCCTCGGGATCTGATCGAGACCGACCCCGAGGGCGACACCGTCGACTCGCTCCGGGCGGCGATGCCGGATGTCCGCTTCGCGAACCCGCCCGAACACGACCGCCAGCACCTGACCGGCGGGCTGGTCGGCTTCCTCGCCTACGACGCCGTCTACGACCTCTGGCTCGAGGAGGTCGGCCGCGAGCGACCCGAGTCGCGGTTCCCGGACGCGCAGTTCGTCCTGACGACGAAGACGCTCGCGTTTGACGAGCGTGACGGGTCGGTCTCGCTGGACTGTACGCCGATCATCGAGGCCGACGACGACCCCGACGCGGTCTACGACGCCGTCCTCGAGGAGGCCGAGGCCGTCGCGGAAACGCTGCGGGCCGCGTCGGCGCCGGAGACCGGCGGGTTCGTCCGGGAGGACGAGGTCGTCGGGCCGAAAGCCGAGTACGAAGAGAGCGTCCGCCGGGCCAAGGAACACGTCCTCGACGGCGACATCTACCAGGGCGTCGTCTCTCGGACCCGCGAACTGTACGGCGACGTCGATCCCCTCGGCTTCTACGAGGCGATGCGCGACGTCAACCCGTCGCCGTACATGTACCTGCTCGAGCACGACGACCTGACCGTCGTCGGCGCGAGCCCCGAGACGCTGGTCTCCGTACGCGGGCGCGAGGTCATGTCCAACCCGATCGCCGGCACCTGCGATCGGGGCTCGAGTCCCGTCGAGGACCGCCGGCTGGCCGGCGAGATGCTGGCCGACGAGAAGGAGCGGGCCGAGCACACGATGCTGGTCGATCTGGCGCGAAACGACGTGCGCCGCGTCTCGGAAGCGGGCTCGGTCCGCGTCGACGAGTTCATGAACGTGCTCAAGTACAGCCACGTCCAGCACATCGAGTCGACGGTGACGGGCGACCTCGCGAGCGACGCGGACGTTGCCGAACCACGTTCGGCAAGCCGGGAGACTTCGTCTCCCGATGCCTTCGACGCGACGCGGGCCTCGTTCCCCGCCGGCACCCTCTCGGGCGCGCCGAAGATCCGGGCGATGGAGATCATCGACGACCTCGAGGCCGAGCCGCGAGGCCTGTACGGCGGCGGCGTCGGCTACTACTCGTGGTGTGGCGACGCAGACTTCGCGATCGTGATCCGGACCGCCACCGTAGAGGACGAAGGAAATCGGGATCGGATCACCGTCCGCGCCGGCGCCGGGCTGGTCGCCGACAGCGATCCGACCGCCGAGTACGAGGAGACCGAGAAGAAGATGGGCGGCGTCCTCGCTGCCCTCGAGGCGATCGAGGGCGACGAGGCAGGCGACGAACTCGAGTCCTCGCCGGAGGTGAGCCGATGAGTACGATGGACGACGCGGCCGAAACCGAGGAATCGGACGCGGGCGGCGAGGCGGAGCCGCTGACGGTGCTGTTCGTCGACAACTACGACTCCTTTACGTACAACTTAGTCGAGTACGTCAGCCAGCACGAGGGCACCGAAACCGCGGTCGTGAAGAACACCGCCTCGCTTGCGGACGTTCGCGCCGTCGACCCCGACGCGATCATCGTCAGCCCGGGACCTGGCCACCCGAAGAACGACCGCGACGTCGGCGTCACGATGGACGTGCTCCGGGAAGTGAGTCCCGAGGTGCCGACGCTGGGCGTCTGTCTCGGGCTCGAGGCGGCCGTCTACGAGTACGGCGGGACCGTCGGCCGGGCGCCGGCGCCGATCCACGGCAAGGCCTCCGCCGTCGACCACGACGGCAAGGGTGTCTTTGCGGGCCTCGAACAGGGCCTTCGCGCCGGCCGGTATCACTCGCTGATCGCGACCGAGGTGCCCGACTGCTTCGACGTGACGGCGACGGCGGAACACGACGGCGAGACGCTCGTGATGGGGGTCCGCCACCGCGAGCATCCGATCGAGGCCGTGCAGTTCCACCCCGAGAGCGTGCTCACGGCGGTCGGTCACGACGTGATCGAGAACTTTCTCGAGTCGATCGACGGCTGAGCTGTCTCCTCGAGCGGGCCATAACGGAGTGTCGGTGTGCCGAGTTCGAACCCGAGAAACTGACGGGCATCTCGAGACCACGCAGCGTCGAGACCGAAACTAACGATGCACCGGCTGAACCTCTCGCATCGACGCGATACCTACGGACCGGGTCCAATACCGAGTTAGAAGAACGGCAGGAACGACAGGTCGGTGACGCCGGCCGTGTAGAGGCCGGCGAGGACGATAGCGGAGACGATACCGACGCGGATCGCCAGTTTGATCGCGATTTTGATTGCGACGACGGCGACCGCCAGCGCGGCCAGACCCGCCAGCACGAGCAGAACGGTCGACGAGGTCAATGGTTCGACCATGGGAAATCCTGCGTATTGCAGGGACGTAATCTTTCCGGATAGAATGAACAAATCGATCACGTGACTCTTCGAAGCGCGGAGAGGTCGGTTTGGAGCCGAAAACCACACGACAGCGCGCTGAATATACCCGCTGAGGATTACTTTCAGGACGCTCTGAAAATCGTTAAGACCGTCGGCGTTGTAGGTGTTGATAGCCACGGTTACGGCCGTCTCGAGTAGCCGTGATCGAACCCGGAACGATAGGATACGAAAGGACCCCAGAGACATCTATCCAACTGAACTTGTCCTAATACAAGAAAAGTAGGACAACAACACCACGTTTTAAGATGGACCGATGTCTACCGAACCTTCGTCACGAATGATGCGAGCCAGCACTCGGACCCACGCTAGAATCGCCACCCTGCGGCGGGGGAACTACGAGGTGACCCGCGCATGAGCGAATCGGAACTCTCCGCGGAAGATCTGACCCTCCCGATCAAGCGCACCGACGGCGACACGCTCGAGGAGCGCCTGACCGGCAACGCCTACCACAACATTCTACCCGCGCGATACCTGCGCAAGGATGCCGACGGCGAACTCATCGAGGACCAGGAGGATCTCTTCGACCGCGTCGGCAAGAACATCGCCCTTGCCGAGGCCGTCTTCGAGGCGCGCAAGCGCGACACCGAGATTACGGTCACGCCCGATCAGCTCAAGCCCGACCACCCGCGGCGCGACGAACTCGCCGAGGAAGTGTTCGGAGCGGGCACTACCGCCGAGGACGACGACGAGACGACGCTCTCTATCTACAACGTCAACAAGTTCGCCTACGACACCGTCGTCCCCGAACTCCCCGACGAGATCCGCACCCACGTCGAGGACGTCGCCGACGAGTTCCAGGGCATGATGGAGAATCTCGACTTCATGCCGAACTCGCCGACCCTGATGAACGCGGGCGACGAACTCCAGCAGCTCTCGGCGTGTTTCGTCGACTCTCCCGACGACGACATCGACGACATCCACCAGACCGCCAAGGAGGCCGCCCAGGTCTTCCAGAGCGGCGGCGGCATGGGCTATGCCTTCTGGCAGCTTCGTCCCTACGGCGACGCGGTCGGTTCGACCGGCGGCATCGCCAGCGGCCCGATCACCTTCATGCGCACGTACGACCAGATGTGCGAGACGATCGCCCAGGGCGGCGCCCGACGGGGCGCCCAGATGGGCGTCATGCGCGTCTCCCACCCGGACGTCATCCAGTTCATCCATGCCAAGAACAAGGACGTCTCGCTGGCCGAAACGCTGCGCCTGAACGACCCCGACGACTTCACGCACAACTCCTTCCAGGAAGCGCTCGACGAGGCCCGCGAACTTATCGACGACGAGGGGAAGGTCCCCAAATACCTCCGGAACGCCGTCGAGGGCCACCTCTCGAACTTCAACATCTCCGTCGGTATCACCGACGACTTCATGGAAGCGCTGCAGGACGGCGAGGAGTTCACGTTCACCAACCCCCGAACGGGCGAGCCCCACATCGCGACGGAAGAGACGAAAGAGCTCTACGACATGTTCGGTCTCGGCGAGCACGTCGAGGTCGGCGAAGCGCTGTCGATCCCGGCCGAGGAACTCTGGGACGACATCGTCGAGGGCGCCCACGAGAACGGCGAACCCGGCGTCATCTACCTCGAGCGCGTCAACAAACAGCACTCCTTCGACGTCGAGAAACACCCCGACCACCGCATCCTCGCGACGAACCCCTGCGGCGAGCAGCCCCTCGAAGAGTACGAGGCCTGTAACCTCGGGCACATTAACCTCTCGACGCTCGCGGACTTCGAGGCGCCCGACTGGCGCGTCTGGTACGACGAGCACAGCGACGAGTACGAGTCGCTCGAGGACGCCGTCGATGCCTTCCTCGAGGAGGCGATCGACTTCGAGGAGTTCGACCGCCGCATCGAGATGGGGACGCGGTTCCTCGAGAACGTCGTCACGATGAGTGACTTCCCGGTCGAGAAGATCGAGCAGAAGGTCCGGGAGATGCGCAAGATCGGCCTGGGCATCATGGGGCTGGCACAGCTGTACATCCAGCTCGGGATGGAGTACGGCAGCGAGACCTCCAACGAGGTCGCGCGCCAGCTGATGCGCCACATTAACCACGGCTCGAAGTGGGCGTCCCACGAACTCGCCGAGGAGCGCGGCAGCTTCGACGAGTGGGACAACTCCAAGTACGCGAACCCGACCGAGTACCGCGAGTGGTTCGAGAAACAGACCGGCCTCGACGCCGATGAGTGGGAAGGCGGGTTCTCGATCCGGAACCACAACACGACGACCATCGCGCCGACCGGCACGACCTCGATGGTCGGCAACACCACCGGCGGCTGTGAACCGATCTACAACGTCGCCTACTACAAGAACGTCTCCGACGACGTCCAGGGCGACGAGATGCTGGTCGAGTTCGACGACTACTTCCTCCGCGTGCTGGAGGACAACGACATCGACGTCGACGCCGTCAAGGAGGAGGCCCAGGAGCAGATGGCGACCAACCAGTTCAACGGCGTCGAGGGGCTCTCGACGGTGCCCGACGCCATCGGCGAACTGTTCGTCACGACCGGCGACCTCTCGGCGAAAGAGCACGCCGGCGTGCAGGTCGCCTGTCAGCAGGGCGTCGACTCCGCCATCTCGAAGACCGTCAACGCGCCCAACGACTCCACGCTCGAGGACGCCAAGGACGTCTTCGAGTACATCTACGAGCACGGCGGGAAGGGTGTCACCTACTACCGCGACGGCACCCGCAGCAAGCAGGTGCTGACGACGCGCGCGAAGAACACCGACTTCGCCGACGAGACCGAGGCCGCCGAGGCGCTCGCCGAGCAGATCGATGAGATTTTCGGCGGCTTCGAGGCGTTCCTCGAGAACGAGGACGTACAGGACGTTCTCGAGGCGGACCTCGGCTCGCTGTCCGGCGACGCGGACGACGCCGAGCCCGTGCAGGTCGACTTCACCGAGAAGCGCGAGCGCCCCGACGCCCTGCAGGGCGTCAGCCAGCGCATCGACACCGGCTACGGGAAGGTCTACGTGACGATCAACGAGGATCCCGAGACCGGCCAGCCGTTCGAACTGTTCGCCAACATCGGCCACTCGGGCGGGTTCACCAACTCCTTCACCGAGGCGCTGGCGAAGGTCATCTCGACCTCGCTGCGCTCGGGTGTCGATCCCGAGGAGATCGTCGACGAACTCTGTGGCACCCGCTCGCCGAAGGTCGCCTGGGACAAGGGCGAGCAGATCCAGTCCATCCCGGACGCCATCGGCACCGCGATGCGCCGCTACCTCGAAGACGAGATCGACAAGCCATACCCGACGCAGGCGACGCTCGAGGAGTCCGCCGACGCGGACGCCATCGAGTACGACGGGCCGAAGACTGACGGCGGCGCGGCGGCCGCTCAGGGCGGCGCCGGGGACGCCGAAGACGACGCGACGCAGGACCTCATCGAGGCCGGCGAGTCGCCCGAGTGTCCCGACTGCGGCTCGATGTCGCTGTACTTCTCCGAAGGCTGCAAGACCTGCGAGTCCTGTGGCTGGAGCGAGTGTTGATCCAGTCTAACGGCTGAAATCAACCGAATCGTCTCGAACCGTCTTTCTTGTCGACGCGTTTCGTTTTCCACCGGTTTCGAAGCGATCAGGCGACGGACCGATCCGGTTCCGGGACGGTCATCGTCCGGTACCACGGCAGGCCGACGGTGGTCTCCGCCACCACCAGTCCGCCCGCGACGGCGAAGGCGAGGCTGTAACTCGAGGCGGCGAGTCAGCCGCCGATGATGCTGTCGAGCCCGCCGGCGAAGGCCATGAGAGCGCTGTAAGCACCCAGCGTCTCGCCGCGGATCGACGCCGGCGCGAGCTGGGTGACGATCGTCCCCGTCGTGACGGAGACGACGGCCCACGTGACGCCGATGACGGCGAAGACGACCGGAATCGACCGCGTCAGCGGAACGACGGCGAGCATCGCGGCGACGAGGGCGAGCACTCCGACGACGAATCCGCGGCGCTTCCCTGTTCGATCAACGAGACGCCGCCGAACGCCGCGGAGTCGCTCGAGCGGACCGTCAGGACTTAGCGCCGGCCGATCAATGGGGTCCGTATGGCAGCCGACAGCGACGAACCCGACGCCGGGAATGCGGCCGAGACCGACGCGGACGGCGGAGGAGCGACCGCCCGGTCGAGCGGCCCGACCTGTCCGCACTGCGACGGCGAACTGTTCAAACGCCACTGCAAGTACGTCTGCCCGCAACACGGCGTCATCTTCGACTGTGCGGATACGTTCTGGACCTGAGCCGGGTCCCGGTGCGGGAGCGGCGGCTCGATTCTCCCGTGCCCACCGGAGGGCGGTTCGGCGCCCGACTCGAGGCGTGAGTCGCCCGGTACTGCTACAAGACGACGCGTTGTGGTCTCGGACGAACGATCCGTATGTCTACGTCTACGCAACCGACGATTCTCGTCGTCGAGGACGAGCGCGAACTGGCCGATCTCTATGCGACGTGGGTGAGCGAGGATTACGAGGTACACACCGCTTACGACGGTCGCTCGGCGCTCGAGGCGATGAACGGGACGGTCGACGTCGTCCTGCTCGACCGACACATGCCCGATCTGACCGGCGACGAGGTGCTCAACCGAATCCGGGCCGCGGGCCACGACTGCTGGGTGATTATGGTCACGGCGGTCGATCCCGGACTCGATATCGTCGAGCTCGATATCGACGACTACGTCACCAAACCCGTCTCTCGCGCGCAGCTGACGCGGATTATCGAGAACCTCCGGGTCCAGTCCCGGTACGGCGGCGACGGCCGGCGCGAGCTCACCGCTCTGTCGAACAAGATGGAGACCCTCGAGGAGGAACACGGGCCGGACGAGCTAGCGGAGACCGACGGCTACCAGCAGTTGGAAGCGGATCTGAAAGACATGAGCGAGTCGCTAGTCGACGACGGCGACCGCTGATCGTTACCTGTCCGTCGGTCGGCCAGTCGTTCGGCTTTGGTCTCCTCGACCCCGAACGAGTCGATACGCCGGCGCGGCCAGCAGCGCGATCGCAGCCGCCAAACAGGCGAGCGTGAGCGCCGCTCCGAGGTCGCCGACCCCACCGGTCCTGACCGTCGCCGCCGACGCACCGACGACGACAGCGGCGATTGTCCAGGGGAGTTCGCCGATCGCCGTCCCGATCACGAGGTGGCGGAGTCGCACATCACTGACCGCCGCCGCGCAGGTCGCCACGTCCGACGGGATCGGCGCCAGTCGCGAGGCGACGACGCCGCGGATCGGGCCGGCCGTCTCGTAGTACTGTCCGACGACGGTTCCGGCTCGCTCGAGGATCGATCCGAACGGGCCGGGAGCCGATGCAGAGATTGATGCAGGCTGAACGCCGGTATCGTCGTCGGGCGAGCCGACGGCGATCCAGCGGACGGCGAGGAAGACGGGGACGACCGTCACCACGACGCCGAGCAGCGCCACCGGAACGCCGACCGCGACGCCGTAGCCGTAGCCGACGACGGCGGCCAACGGTGTCGTCGGCAGGGCCAGCAACGGTCGCCCAAGGTAGAGACCGGTCACGACGAGACCGAACAGGAGCGGCTCGGCCGACACCGATTCGACGGTCGCGAGCAGCGCCGACGGCGAGACGAGCGCGACCGTACAGAGGAACGCACCGATCGCGACCGCGGCGGCGACCGCGCGCGTTCGCACCGAGGGGGACGACATCGATCGCAGTTTCCCACCGAGCGTTGAAACTTTTGTGTCTCTGGGCGGTCGGGACAGAACGTTTATTCGGTCGGAGAGACCACCACTCACCGATGGATCGGGAGGACCGTCGGGTCGAGACGTCCGCCGACGCCAGCGACGACCGCGTCGAACGCGGGCTGGCGTTGCTCGAGCGACTCGAGCACGAATCGCTCGCGCTGGCCGACGTCGTCGACCGGATCGAGATGGTGACCAGCGACCCCGCGGTGACGCGGACGATCCTCGACGAGGCGGAACTGCGGGGAATCATCGAGCGCGACGACGGCATCGTCCGCCCGAAGAGCCGCCAGTACGTCAGCTTCGATCAGGACGTGATCACGAAGGAAGGGGAGTTCTCCTGTCAGCGCTGCGGGTCGGGGCTGTCGACCGGCTACTTCATCGACCTCGACGCCGGCGAACTGGGGCCGTTCGGCTCGTCGTGTATTCGGAAGGTGACGGGACGGGACGGGTGAGGCCTCAGCGACCCTGCCGGAGTTCGGCGATCAACTGTTCGATCGTCTCCTGTTGTCGTTCGATGAGTTCGGACTGTTCCTCCACGGCCGCCTCGAGCGCGTCGATCCGTTCGGCGAGTTCGGCCGGATCGTAGTCGTCGGTCGCGGCAGCCGTGGCGGACGCTGCGGACGCGGATTCGGCCGCCGCGTCGGCGACGAACCCGCTGTCGTCCCGCGTCGATTCGGGCACCCGTTCGTCGTCGACCGGTGCGTCGGACGCACCGTCGAAGGCCGTCTCGACGTCGTCGGTCGGAGTGTCGGCGCGGCTCGCGTTTGAATCCGACGACTGCTCGGCCTGGGTCGCGGTCGCGGCGGCGCGCGCCGACTGCTGGGCGGACTGCTGTTGCGTGCGCTGTGACTGCTGCGGTTCGCCGGCGGCCGCGAGTGGATCGGTCGACTGCGGCTGGGGCCGGGGCTGGGAGTCGTCCGAGTCGGCCGCCGTCTCGGTCGCCGTGACCGTCTCTCGGTCTTCCGGTCCGGGCGGGTTGGCGTCGAGCGGATCGACGCCGTCGCCGAAGTCGACCGCGCCGCCGTCCCGGCCGCCGCCGTCCTCGTCGACGCCGATCGTCTCGTTGAATTCCGCGAGCGACGTCACGCCGTGGTACTCGAAGAGGGCCCGTTTGAGGCGCTCGCGGAGATCATTCGCCTCCTCGTTGGGCGCTTTGATCCGCTCCGGGCGGCCGGCGACCGTGAGCACGATTTGGGTGGCAACGCTCCCGTCTTCGAACGCGAGCTTCGTCACGTCGTCGAAGTGGTAGCCCTCGTAGTCGCCGTCCCAGACTGCCCCGCCGATGTGTTTGACCAGACGGTCGCTGGTGATGATCAGCGTCAGTTCGCTGAAGCGGTAGGTCTTGACGACCGTCTCGCCGGGATCGGTGATCCCGTTGCCGTTCAACACGCCGGCCAGCACCGGATGCAAGACCGCATCGGTCTTGTCCGAGGGGACGGTGAACTCCTTGGTCCCTTCGAGGGAGTACTCGAGGGTGAACTTCGTCTTGCGCCGGCCCTCGGAGAGGGTCAGCCGGTCGGCCTCGTGGGGGTATTCCTCGATCGATTCGTCGCTCAGGATGCCGTCGGATCGGTAGACGAGGGAACTCGAGGACGTGATGAAGAGTTCGTCTTCGCCGCCCAGAGAGACTCGAGCCGCGATTTCGTCGCCGTCGAGAGTAGATTGGACGATTTCCGGAACGCTCATGCGCGGGTAGTTGGGAAGGCCATGTCATAAATCCGTGGGTCGGCGTTACAGGGCGATCGGGAATGAGAAGGTTAAAGAAACACAGCGCACAACTGAAGAGTGAGCCCGGGTGGCTTAGCTGGACATAGCGCCGCACTCATAGGGTTCAGAGATTCGGTGCGGTACGCCTTGGAAGCCTCCGTGTCCCCCACGAGGACCGCCGAGCCTCGGACCTGGGACATGCGGAGATCGAGGGTTCGGAGCCCTCCCCGGGCATGCTTCTCACGAACGTTACAAGTATAGACGAGTGACAACGCTAAGAAGCAGGACCGGATCGCTCCGAATCCGTAGGTCCTCAAGAGTGAACGAAGTGAACGATCGAGGGCACGGAAGAGTGGAGCGCTTCCAGAGGTTCGGAGCCCTGGTTTTCCACCACACTCGAGTCGAGAAACCGGAACGAACCGTCAATTCGGCCCGCATCACCAGCTTTATCCGACGTACCATAGCATGGCGGCGTATGGGGACGGGGGTCTCATCGAAACCGAGTCACAGCATCGTCACGCAGATCGCCGAAATCGAGGACGTCGATCCGACTGACCTCGAGCCGCCGCTTCACGCCGTCGTCGATCTCGACGCGCTCGAGCGGCTGATCGACTCGAGCAGGGCGGCGCTCTCGATTTCCTTCCCGTATCGGGGCCATCGCGTTCGCATCGACGGCTCCGGAGCCGTCGAGATTACGGCAGCGAACCATACCGATCCGAGCGGCGAGTCGCCGGAGGAGTCACACGGCGACTGAGTAGTCTCTGTCGCCAACCCGACGGACGGTAGAGTAGCGGTCGTGTGATCGAGATGGTCTCGTTCTGCGTTGAGAGAGCCACAGCGACCGGGATCCGCCCTCGAGGAGGAGGGTCGCGGCTACCGACTCGAACGGAGTAGCGACGCGACCGGTCGGTAGGTACTGTCGAGGTCGCGGATAAAGAGGCGGAAAACGCGTCAGCAGGCGTCGATTTACGCCGCTTCGATGCGGATCTCACCGTCGGCGGTGACGGTGACGAGATAGTCGAGGTACTCGAAGGAGACGGACCCCCCTGATCGAACCCCGTCCGTACGCGGTTCGAACAGTCGCTCGAGCGCGTCGGTGTTGATCGTGTAGTGAAGCGGTTCGAGTTCCGTTACCGATTCGTTGCCGAACGCCGCGACCGCGTTGACGATAGCGACGCTCAGTGGTTCGTCATCGAGTCGATCGTACTGCGAAACGTACTCTGCGTCCGCTTGCGCGGACGGTGATCGTGTAGTCATCTCAGTCATTGATTTCGCGCACCCCCAGTGCGGTCTGTGGGAAGACAGCCGTTCTTCACCGGTCGTCGTAAAGAATCTGATCGTTATCTGTATAACCGGACCGATGGGGGTAGGTTATACAGTTAACCATCCAGCGAGCGGCCGTCGAACAGCGCGGTGAAGAGCTTCCGCTCGGTGGCTCGGACGTGTTTCTGAAAGGCGGGGGAGGAGATTCCCAGCGAGTCGGCGATCGATTCCCCGGTCGTTTCCCGCGGCCACTCGAAGAAACCGCCGTGGTAGGCCGTCTGGACGACCTCGCGTTGCCTATCGGTCAGTTGCTCGAGCAACGCGTTGCGGGCGGCGGCATCGATTGTCGATCGCGCCCGCGTCGCGCCCTCGCGGCGGGCGACGAGCGAGACCGCGAACTCGCGGCGGTTGAGTTGCGACAGCACGTTCCTGACCTCGACCGTCTCCGGAACCTCGACGACCGCTCGTGTCCCGGTATCGTCGGCGACGAGCGACCGCAGCGTCCCGCCGTGGGCGTCGACGGCGGCGCCGAGAAACGGGTCCGCGTACTGGAGTTGCAACAGCGTCTCCGCGTCGGTGTCGGCGATCACGGACGCGTCGTCGATTCCCTCTAGTTCGGCGACGGCGGCCGGATCGACGCCGTCCGCCTCGTCGACGACCGCGAACACCGTCGGCGTCCCGTCGTCGCGGATCGCCCCGCCCTCGAACTCGACTCGCGCGTCCAGTCGGTCGGCGAGGCGACCCAGCGGATTCGGCCCCTCGAGGGCGAGCTCGAGTTCAACTGCGGGAACGCTCTCGCTGTCCAGTGGGGTCTTTCGTTTGACGGCGTCGATCGAATAGCCGACGGTTTCGCCGAGTTCGGCGAGCATGGATCGGAGCGGCTCGTCGAACGCGTCCCGATCGTCGCTGTACAGCGTCAGGACGCCGTAGAGGAAGTCGTCGTAGACGAGCGGCACGGCGTATACCGATTGGAAGCTCCGGGAGAGGGCTTCGCCGCGCCAGGTCCCCTCGCGGATCGAATCGGCGACGTTCTCGACGAACACCGGCGACCGCGTCCGCGCCGTTCTACCCGCCGGTTCGGCGGCGGAGTCGTCGACGGTCGTCACCGACACCGCGTCGAGATACCCCCGTTCGTGGCCCGCCCGTCGGCGGGGCAACAGCTGATTCCCGCCCGGGTCCGGCTCGCCGATCCAGGCGAACGAACAGCACTCGAGGTCGGCGAGGCGCTGGCAGATCCCGCGTTCGATCTCGGCGCGGGAGTCGGCCATCAGGAGCAACTGTTCGAGGTCCTGACGAACCTGGCCGGCCGCGTTGAGCCGCTCGAGGTGTTCGTTCTGGCGCTTGAGCTCCCACTCGTGGCCGTGGAGCCGGCGCGTTCGAGTGATGCGGTCGAGCGCCGCTTCGGCCGTCCTGGCGAACAGTTTGGCGAGTTCGAACGTCTCCTCGTCGTAGCGTCCCGGTTCGGAATCGAGAGCGACGAGGACGCCGTGTTCGCCGATCGGGACGTAGAGACCGCTGCGAGCGTCCGTGGTCGGGTCGAACACCTGCGGAGCGTCCCTGACGTCGTCGAACCGGGCCGGCCTGTCGTCAACGAACGCCCGCCAGGCGAGGCTCTCGCCGGGACGGAGTCGCGGGGGCGATCCGACCGTCGACTCGAGGCTTGGCGAGTAGGCCGTCGGCACGAGTTCGTTTTCCCGGTCGTCGAACCGGTAGACGACGGTCTCGAGATCGAGAACGTCGTTCGCGACGTCGACCACGTACTCGCAGGCGGCCTGCTCCGATTCGACGGTCAGCAGGTGGCTCGTCGCCTCGTGGAGGGCGTTCAACGCCGTCTGATACTGGGCGCGTTCGGTGACGTCGGCGGCGATACCGATCACGCGGTCGACTGTGTCGTCCTCGACGATCGGCCGACACCACTGTTCGAACACCCGGCCGTCGAATTCGATCGAAGAGTGGGTCGACACGCCATCGAGAGCCGCCCTGAAGTCGGCGCGAATCGCGGGCTTGTCGTCGAAGACGTCGAACGCCGACTCGCCGATGATGCCGTCGGCGACCGCCTCGCTGCGCTCGAGGGCGCGCCCTTCCGCCAGCGCGATCGTCCCGTCGGCCTCGAGCTCGAAGAGAACGACGGGGACATTCCGGATGATCGTCTCCAGCTGTTCCGTCCGGTCCTGCAGTTTCCGTTCGCGCTCGACCCGGTCGGTCACGTCCTGGAAGTACACCGAGAGTCCGGACGGCGACGGGTAGAGGCGGACGTCGTACCAGCGGTCGGTCGGTTCGTAGTAGTGTTCGATCGACGCGGGCTCCTGGGTTTCCATCGCCTTGGTCGCGGCCGTCCGGAACGGCGTCTCCCGGAGCTCCGGAAACAACTCGAGGATCGGATGGCCGATCACCGTGGCGGGATCGACGCTGAGGAGGGTCCCCGCCCGGTCGTTGACGTACGTGAACCGCAGCTCCGAATCGAGTGCGTAGAACGCGTCGCTGATCCGTTCGAGCGAGCGCTCGAGTTCGCGCTCGACCTGGTGGACGGCCGTCACGTCGCGGATCGACGCGACGATACCGTCGATCTCGGTGTCCGACTCGCCGCCGGCGCGGTCCTCGGCGGCCAGCCGATTCGTGAGCACGGCCTCGTGGACGTACCAGGCGTCGTCGGCGTGCTGACAGCGGTACTCGACGGTCGTCGTCGTCCCCGGCTCGCTCGCACAGAGGTCGTCGAACGCGGTCCGGATCGACGCGACGTCGTCCGGGTGAACGAGGTCCAGATAGTGGGTTCCGACGAGCGTCTCGGGCCCGTAGCCGGCGATCCCCTCGGCCGACGGACCGACGGCCGAGATCGTGCCGTCGTCGTCGACGACGAACACCGCGTCCGAAGAGTGCTCGAGCAGCGCACGGAACCGCGTCTCCTGACGCGCAGCCGTGCGACGGACGGCGTCGAACTCGGCGGTTCGGCGCAGTCGGTTGGCGAGCAGCGACGACCGCTCGGCCGCGGCTTCGGGGATTACGTCCGTCGCCCCGTCGGCGCGGAGCCGATCGATCGACTCGTCCGCGGAAGAGTCGAGCGCGTAGACGACCGGACACTCCCCGTCGACCCGCTCGAGGACCGCTCGGTCGTCGGTGAGCAGGCAGTCCGTCTCGTCGAGGGACGCGTCCTCGAGTTCGGTCGCCGGATCGAGCGGCCCGCGAATCGCGATCTCGTCGTCGTCCGCGTCGATCCCCGCCGTCGCCCGTTGCAACCACGTCAACGTCCCGACCGCGAGGACGCGTACCGGGGTCTGTTCGGGAACCTCGAGGCCGCGATGCATAGCTATCGATGGGAGGGGCGCGGATAAAAACCTCGTGGGGCGGACAGGTTCGGCCGGGGCGGCTGCAACGGTGGGACGAACGCGATCCAAATCAGTAGCCGATCGCGACGCCGTCCTTCCGCGGCTCGGTCGCGCCCGCGAGCGTCTCGTCGTCGGTCTCCTCGAGCGCGGCCTGCACGGTCTCAATCGTCGCGTCGGCCGGCGCCGGACCACAGGAACGCAGCGCGCCGACTTCGCCGTCGGCGATCCGGTAGTGCGCGAAGACGTCGCCGCCGAGCCCGGTCGCGGTCGGTTCGACGACTTGAGCGCGGCCGCCGTCGCGACGGCGGCATCGAAGGCGTTCCCGCCGTCTCGGAGGATCGAGAGCCCCGCCTCCGCGGCCAGCGGCTGACTCGTCGCGACCATCCCCCGGTTGGCGTAGACGGTCGACCGCCGCGAGTCGAACCGATCGAGAACGATAGCGTCGGTCAGACGCCACCTACGGACGCCGCCGCCAAATTACGAGGGGAGCGGACAGAGGCTGGCCGTGAAGACGACGCGCTCGTCGGTCTCGTTTCGCGCGCCGTGGACGGCGCCGCGCTCGTGGTGGACGACGCCCGGCGCGTCGACCGTCTCGCTCTCGCCGTCCTGCACGACCGTGACCGCCCCCTCGAGGACGTGGAAGACGTTCGTACTCTCCGGATGGTCGTGAGCCTCGAGTTCGGCGTCCGGGCCGAGCGCGAACGCCTTGACGAGCACGTCGTCGCTGACGATCAGTTCCGCCGTTTCGACCTCGCCGTCGGCCGGCTCGAGCGCGTCGACCGCATCGGGGTATTCGTCGAGCGTCATACCCGGCGGTTCGACGTAGCGTCCCAAATGTCCATCGACGCGGTAAAACTAACCAGATAGACGAGCCTGCCGAGGCTGTCACTCGAGAGTCAGCGGTACGTGTTCGGCGCGGTACCCGTGTACAGCGTTCGCGTCTGCAGCGGCCTCGTCGGTGGACCCATCGTCCGTTCCCTCGTCGGCATCCTCGAGCGTGCCGACGGCCGCGACCTCCCGAAGCTGGAGGTTCCGTTCCATCTTCGTGACGACCGGCGTCTCGTAGTTCGCGGCCCGGTACTCGAAGGACTTCTCCTCCTCGCGGCGGCGAGCGACGAACTCCCGGTGGCGCTCGAGTCGCCGTCGCCCGACCGACCGCGAGAGCGCCGGCACGTCGTCGAGGCGGTCGTCGAACACCTCGAGGAACGACGACTCGAGTTCCGAGCCGACGGAGTTGCGACCGGCACACATCGCCGCAAGCGTGGTCGTGCCGGTCCCCCAGAAGGGATCGAGCACGGTGTCGCCGTAGGCAGAGTACATGCAGATCAGCCGGTAGGGGATCTCGAGGGGGTAGGCCGCCGACCGGTTGCGGAGGTCGTCGTGATCGTCCGAAAGCGCCTGCAGTTCGCCGCGAACGTCGGTCCAGACGTCGGTGAACCAGCGGTTGCGCTCCTCCCAGAAGTAGGCGGCCTCGTAGCGCCGGTCGGCGCCAGGTTCGAACGACCGGCTCTCGCCGCCCTTGCGGAAGACCAGCACGTACTCGTGTTCGAGGGTCACGTAGGCGTTGGGCGGGATCATCCCGCTGCCCATGAACTTCGCGGCGCTGTTGGCCGGCTTGCGCCAGAGGATGTCCGGCAGCGGATCGAACCCCCGCGACTCGAAGGCCTCGAGGACCCGCGCGTGGTTGGCGTAGACTCGGAAGCTGTCGTCGACCGACCGGGTCGCGTCGCCGACGTTGATACAGGCGATGCCGCCGTCGACCAGCACGCGCTCGAGTTCGTCCCAGACGCGGTCGAGCTGGGCGTGCATCGCGTCGAAGGCCGCGCGGCCGTCGCCGGCCTCGAGCGCGTCGCCGACGGCCGGATCGAGGCGGGTAAAGAGGTCGTCCCACATCTCGATCATGGGGTACGGCGGAGAGGTGACGACGAGCTCGACGGAGTCGTCGTCGATCGCGGCGAGATCCCGGGAATCACCGACGAAGACGCGGTGGGTCGTCTCCATTGCCTTGACGTGTCGGCGTCGACCCCTTAGCTTCTTCGTCAGACGGTGCCGCTGATCGAAAATCGAGCGCGTCGGTCAGCGCCGGGAATAATCAGCCGGCTTATTCTTCTTCCTCGTCTGCGTCCTCGGACTCCGCCTCGGCCTCGACCGGCTCCTCCTCTTCCTCGTCGTCACTGCCTCCGATATCGTCGCCCGTCGCGGGTTCGAACTCTTCGATCGGCTCCCACTCCTCTTCCTCACCCCCCGAAAGGCGGCGGCGAAGCACGGCGACGGCGGCGATCGCGCCGACGGTGATCAGGAGTTGCACCAGCCGGCTCGAGCCGCCCTCCGACTCGGTTTCGTCCTCCATTTCGGGTGTCATCTCGGTGATCGACTCCTCCTCGTCGCCGCCCGCTTCCATGACTTCCTCGATGATCTCCGGTTCCTCGATGTCCTCGAGGGACGTCTCCTCGAGTTCGGGAGTCTGTCGGCCCGCGAGGAAGCCAAGTGCCGCGCCGGCGCCGAAGAGGGCACCCGCCAGCGGCAGACCGGAACCGCCTCCGGAGTCCGCTCCGCCGGCCTCGTCGACGGCTTCGACGATCGAGTCGCGCAGCGGGGACTTCATGCCTAGCCCGACGGCTTCCTTGACGATAGTCTCAGACAACATCTTCTCCTGTTGCTCGCTTTCGGCCATAATCGCTCCCGACCACATCCCCGTAAATAGTTCTGTCCACAGTTTCCAGTGAACGAATCGGTTCCTGACCAGTTATGGTGCGGCTACCGACCGACGAACGTCGTCGTAACTGCTACCTACGTTCGGGCCCCGCGACTCGAGCGTCGGAGCGTTCGTCGACCGCGATCGATACCGCGTTTTCGACCGACGGCGTAGCGGTCTCGAACCCGATGGTTCGTCGGGTGGCTTCGGTTCCGGAACGCTATTGCCGCCCCTTCCAGCCCGTACCTGTTTGCCGATCATCCCGTATCCGCCTTGGTGTCGGTTCGTTCGCGGACTCGTTCGCGAAACCGGTTCGAGAAACGGACTATTAGCGCCCTATATATTCGGCTCGGACGAACGCGTCGTTACGAATCCATTACTATGTGACATAATGACTCCCATAACGAAAGGCCTCGCCTGTGACGTGGGCGGGTATGAGCGTCATCCGACAGCCCGGCGTCCTCGGTCGAACGACCCGACGCCGCGTCGTCGGGGTGACCGCGGCGTTTTCGACGGCCGCCGTCGAAGCGGTGGCCGTCGGGCTCTGGTTCGCGCTCGTGGTCGGATCACCGAGCGCGTCGACCGCACTCGCCGCGCTCGGAATCCTGTTCTGCGGCTCACTGCTCCGGGCGAGCGTGTTCGGGGCGACCGTCAGCGATATCGGCGACGTCCTCTGTCCCCAGCGGCTCGGCGTCGCCCTCCTGTTGACCGGGAGCTGGATCGTCTGGCTGCTCGCGGCCCAGCAGATCGGCGGCGTCGGGGGGATCGCCGTCGCGACCGTCTTACACGCCAGCCTCCTCATCGGGCAGTTCGTCCTCGAGCGACGCGCCTTCTGCTTTCAGTCCTCGTCCCTGACGACGCGCGCACCGATCGTGCCCGGCCTGTTGCTGGCCGTCGGCGCGGCGGCGCTGCTGGCGTCGGCCTGGTTTACCGACTGGGCGGTCGCCACGCCCCCGCTGTCGCTCGAGGCGACGACGATCGTTCTCCGGGTCGACGCGGTACAGGTTGGCGTCGTCGTCTTCGGCCTCATGGCCTTCCTCGCCCACCAGCGGCGGTTCGAACGGCTCCTCGAGCCCTGCCCCTGATCACTTCCCCTCGGCGCCGACGTTCTGGTCGCTCTGGAACGAGTCCGGATCCGGCTCGATCGTGGCGTACTGGACCGCGCGCCGACCGAGCGTCGCGACGCGCTCCTCGAGTTTCTCGTCGGCGAACGCACCGTCCTCGATCGCCGAGTGGGAGTTCGGGACGGCCGCCTCGTGGGGAATCACCCACGCGTTCAGTGCCCGACAGACCGACCGCATGTGCTCGAGGGCGGTGACAGGGAAGGCGCCGCCGGAAACCGCCAACAGTCCGACGGTCTTGCCCTGAAACTCGTCGAACCCGCAGTAGTCGAGGGCCGTCTTCAGCGGCGAGGAGTAGGAGCCGTGGTACATCGGCGAGCCGAGAACGATCGCGTCCGCCTCGCGGAGGCGGGTCGCCAGTTCCTCGGCGTCCCCCGCGTCCTCTCGATCTCGATCCGCGTCGAACGTCGGCAACTCGAACTCGCGCAAGTCGAGCAGTTCGGTCGTCGCGCCTCCGCGCTCGGCGGCCTCGAGAACGCGCTTGAGGGCGGCGCGGGTCGTACTCGCCTCGCGGAGACTGCCACAGACTGCGGTGACGTGAACGTCGGACATGGCCGAATCGTGGGCTTCGAGCGCCATATATGCGTCCCAACTGGAGGGGAATCGCCCTGCCCGCCCCCGAACGGAATCCTCCGTTCGGTCGGTGCCGCCGGGTCACGGCCGGGCGGTTCCTTGAGAATCTCGCGTTCCGTCGCTCGCTATCGTCGGAGCCGCGCTACGAGTCCGCCGTCCGCAGACTCCTCGAGGTCGACTAACCCATCGGACTCGAGGTCGGTCAGCAGCCCCGTGAGCCACTCGCGTCCGTACTCGCCGTCGGGAACGTAATCGACGCGGATGCGGTGACCCAGGGTGTCCAACTCGAGTTCGTCGTACTCCCGCAGGGTTCCGATCACCCGTCCGCGGAACTGGCGGCGACTCCCCTCGAAGCTCGGCTGTGTCGGGACGTCAGGCGCGGTGAAGTCGCCGCTGGCGTAGGCGTCACACCACTCGCGCCAGGGGCAGCCGACCTCGTCGCACTTCGGCGTCTGGGTGCAGGCGACGCCGCCGAGTTCCATGATCGCGTTGTTCCAGACCCGCGACTCGCCGTCGGGCATGAGTTCGCTCGCGGCCGTCTCGAACGCGGCGTCGTCGTCCGGGACGGAGAACGCGCGGTAGGCGACACGCTTGACGTTCGTGTCGACGACCGCGTCGCCGTTGTTGAAGGCGAAACTCGCCACGGCGTTGGCGGTGTAGGGGCCGACGCCCATCAGTTCCTGCAGTTCGTCGGGCGTTTCGGGGAAGTCGCCGCCGTACTCCGACTCCACTTGCCCGGCCGCCTCGTGGAGGTACTTCGCCCGGTTGTTGTAGCCGAGGCTATGATCCGTCCAGAAGCCGACGACGTCCGCTCGATCCGCGGCGGCGAGGTCGGCCGTCGTCGGCCAGCGCTTGAGGAACTCCTCCCAGGCCTCGACGACGCGGTCTAGTTGGGTCTGCTGGCTCATCACCTCGCTGACGAGGATCTCGTAGGGATCGTCGGTCCGCCGCCACGGGAACTCGCGGTGGTCGTCCTCGTACCACGCGATCAGGGCCTCGCGGACGGCCTCGAGGTCGTCGGGGAGCGACCAGTCCCCGTCGCCCGCACCCGAACCGGCGTCGGCATCGTCGTCGCTCTCACTCATCGGTCGATCTAGCGACCCGCCGGTCTTACTGGTGGCGGTTCGGGATCGATTCCAGTGGCAATTCGATCGCCGATCCGTCTCGCTTCGGCCGACTATTCCACGTGCAGTGGCGCGCTGACGGCGCGCCTGAGCACTGCGAAGGTGCGCCGGTGACTGTGTGCGAGGTCTTCGCGAGTGTCACGAGCGAACGGCTTGGAAGACGCTGTGCGTCTTCCAGTAGATGAGGAGCGACTATGGGGAGCGAACGAATCAGCTGGAGAAGATCGTGGGAATTCCCGGTGCCACGATAGCAGCGAGTTCGCCGCTCATCTCTCCGATGGACCGACTCGAGTGACGCAGTCCACTACCGAACGCACTGCTACGGATTCAACCGCTTCGGCTGGCGAGTCGACCACGAAAGCCCTATCCCGTCGGCTCGAGTCCCCTCCCGTATGAGCCTCGACGATCTTAACGACGACGTGACGGACGCCTACAGCGCGCTGGACGAGGACCTCACCGTCTCGCTGGACCGGGAGACGCACAACGAACTCGCCCTGCTCGAGACCGCCCTCGAGCCCGAGGAGACGGACGAACTCGTCCGGCGGGCGATTCACATGCTCTTCCAGTCGACGATCGATACTGGAAAGCTGGACTTCCAGCTGCGAACGGCCTACGACGTCACCTACGACGAGTACCTCTCGGGGATGACCTTTGAGGAGATGACCGGCGCGGATCAGTATCCAACGATGGACGACGAGCGGCGCTATCAATTCTAACTTCCAATTGAATCCCGCAGCTGACGCGGTACGCTGCGATTCGAAAGTAGTCGCTCCGCGGAACCGACTCCCTCAGAGCCGATCGATCCGGTTGGGGAGCCGCGCGGTCGCGATCCAGAACTCGGCGACTCGCGCCATCGTCTCGGCGAGCGCCGCGGGTTCGGACGGCGTCGGCAGGACGGCGTTAGCGCCCCGATTGTAGGCATCAGTGACGACGTCATCCTCTGGCTCGTCGACGGTCACGACGACCGGAATTCGGGCGAGCGTCGTTTGCTCGGCCATCCGCTCGAGCACCGCGAGTCCGTCCGGACCCGGGGCCGGAAGCCCCAGGCGGAGCACGACGAGACAGGGAGCCGGCGCGTCGGCATAGTCGTCGCGCCCCTCGAGAAACGCCAGCGCCTCGTCACCGTCCGAGACCACGTGCATGGTCGTCGCCCCCGTGTCCGAAAACCCGTCTCTCGTGTGGCGAGCGCGCTCCTCGGACGGTTCGACGAGTAACACGTCGGCCGGTTCCGCTGATTCGCTTCGATCGATCATCGAATCCGGTCACCTCGGTCCCATCGCCCGTCTCGGGGCTCGCTCTCGACCGTCGGCGAGACCGGGCGCTCGAGAGCAGTATCTCGTCCCCGGTTGTGACTGTCAGTCACCCGGTGTACGTCGATTCGTGTCGGGAGAGTTATGATACAGTTCATCGATGGCCGCTGCTCGGAACCGCGTCCGTCTCGGTTCGAGTCCGGTCGACGCCCGCTGGCGACAGTCGGACTCGAGTCGCGAGTCACCGTTAGTCGTCGATCGGCGCCGCGCTCGAGAGCGCTTCGTCGATCTCCGCGTCCTCCATCTTCTCGACTAAGGCGTCGATGACGTCCTCGCGTTTGCCCTTCACGAACTTGATCGAGCCGACGACGAGGTGGCCGCCGCCGGAGACGCCGCCGCCGGGAACCTCCTCCTCGAGTTCCGAGACCATGTTCGGAATGTCCAGCCGCACACCGTCGCTCCGGAGGACGGCGAAGTCTGGCCCGTAACCGACCGTGATCACGGGGTCGCCGGTCTCTTCGATCTTCCGGTCGTGGATTTCGCCCGTGGTCTTGCCCGGCGCGGGGTAGGTAAAGCGGTGGGCGTAGTTCTCGACGTCGATCCGGTAGAGGTGGGCGCCGTTGTCCAGGTCCTCGTGCTCGAGATGGGGCATCGCTGCGTCGAGTTGCTCGTCGACCTCCTCGCGGGCCCGGTCAGCGAAGAAGGAGACGAGTTCGCGGTGGCGGTCCTCGTCGGCCGAATCGATCTGGAGCAGGTCCTGGATCAGCTGGTCGCCGGAGTTGTAGCGCAGCCAGAAGGCGGCGTAATCCAGCGCTTCACTGAGATCCTGAAGTCGATCCTCGTCGTAGCCCTCCTCGGAAGCGAGCTCGAGATAGTCGTCCATCGCGTCGGCCTTCGAGCGGTCCGAGAGGCCCGCGACGGCGGGGACGTGTTGGAGTTCGTCGCCGAGGTCGGGGTAGATCATCCGCGCGAGTTCGACGCAGCACATCCCCGTCGTGATCCGGTAGTCCTCGTCGTGGAGGTAGGGGTTCACGTGGGCGTCGAGCAGGTCCTCGACGGCGTCGGGATCGGGGTGGTGGTGGTCGACGACCGCGATCGGGATGTCGTAGTGGGCCAGCGTCTCGTAGGCCGGAACGTCCTCGGCCGTCGAGCCGTTGTCCAGCATAAGAAGCAGGGGGAGCTGCTGGCCGTGTTTCTCGCGGTCCTCGAGGGCGAAGTTCAAGTCCCGCGTTGCGTCTTCCATCTCGTAGAACGGCGCCTTGGCGGGCAGGCGCTTGATGAGGTGGCGCGGGGCGTTCTCGTCCTCGTGGACGTCCGCGATGAATCGCTCGAGAGCGATCTGGACGGGGACGGCAGCGCACATGCCGTCGCCGTCGGCGTGGTGGCGGACGCGGATGGGCCGTCCCTCGAGGACGGTCCGGCGAAGCAACTTCGCGACCTCCCGCAGGTTCGGCCGCAGCTTCTCGAAGGCGGGCCAGTCGATCAGCGGCTCGACGTCGTGGGGTTCGGCGCGCTCTTCGAGGGCGTCCTCGAGGCGGTCGCTGGCCTCGTCGGCGTCCTCGTCCTCGAGTTTCGAGAGGCCGTCGACCTCGATCTGGATCGAGCCCTCGCGACGCTCGGGCGTGCCGGTTACGCGGACGACGTCGCCGACCTCGGTGGCGGGGTAGGCGCGGACGCCGGCCTCCTCGAAGGCGGCGCAGGGGACGACGCCGTACTCGTCGGCGACGTGGAAGATCGTCGGGCCGGCGGTCTGTTTGACCTGGACGACCTTCCCCTCGAGGTGGATCTGGTCGCCGATGTTCGCCTTGAGCCGGTCGGTGCCGGTCAGGGCGTAGTCGTGGGCAATGTTCTCGAGGGTGTACTCCGCGATGTCGACCGGCTCGAAGGCCATGTCGCCATTGTCGCGGACGCTCTCGAGTTCGACGACGAGCTCGTCGCCAACGGCGAAGGTGCCCTCGAGGACCGATTCGTGGACGAGCCCGGAGACGGACTCGGAGAGATCGACGAAGACGCCGTAATCGACGATACCGTTAATTTCGGCGAGATACGGTCGGTTTCGCTCTACATCCTCTGCCGTACACTCGGCAGCGAGATCGTAGACGACGGAATCCCCGTCATCTGCGCCGGGTTCCCCGGCGGACTCACGTGTCATCTTGAACCGTAGTTTGAGCCGGTCGCGTATAACCCTTGTCAAGAAGCGATACGCCGGCTCGAGAACATCTCCGCCGAATCATCGCTCGCCGAGACGTATCGACTATCGGACCGGAAGCCGGAGTCAGTGACCGTGCGTGTCGAGATGGACGATCTGATCGCTGGCTGCGGGACAGAGTTCGACGGTCGCGTGGTCGACCTCGTACCGTTCGAGTTGGTCGTGGACGCGCCGCGTCACCGCCTCGGCCTCCGCGAGCGTCTCGACGTTGGTCTCGAGGTGTGCGGTGGCGACGGTGAGCTGGCTGCAGACCTGCCAGGCGTGAAAATCCGCGACACGCTCGACTCCGTCGATACCCACGAGGGCCGTCCTGACAGCCTCGCCGTCGAGGGGCATCCGGTGGAAGAAGATCGCTCCGCTGCCGCGCAGCACCGTCACCGCCGACCACGTGATGACGACGGCGATGAGCGCCGCGATGACGGGGTCGATGACGTGGACGCCGGTCACCTCGATGACGGCCGTGGAGACGATGACGGCGACCGAGCCCCCGGCATCGCCGAGGAGGTGGTAGAACGCCCCCCGCTCGTTGAGGCTCATCTCGCCGCCGTGCAGGACGTAGACCGACCCGATGTTGACCAGCAGCCCGCCCGTCGCGATGGCGAGCGTCGGTCCGGTCCCAATCGCGACGGGCTGGAGGAATCGCTGATAGGACTCCCAGAGGATGAATCCGACCATCGGCAACAGTAGAAGGCCGTTGAGGAACGCGGCGAACGGCTCGAGGCGGTGGAGGCCGTACGACCACCGATCGCCGCCGTCGTGGCGGGCGGCGACGTAGGCGGCGGCGAACGCCATCACATAGGCGAGCGCGTCGAACAGCATGTGGAACGCGTCGCTGAGCAGGGCGACCGACCCGAACAACAGGCCGCCCGCGAGCTCGGCGAGGAATCCGAGGAGATTGATGGCGGAGACCGCGGCCAGTTTCCGACTGCTCGCCGAGGACGTGTCGTGGCCGTGGTCGTGCGAGCCGTCCGAGTGGTCGTGCCCGTGGACCGACTCGTGATCGGTCATTGTGTTCCGGCCTTGAGACGCTCTTCTTATTAAACCAGCTGCTATATACTGCGGTTTATTACACAGGACTTACTAGCTATATCCGGATCAGTTAGTAACAGTAAGTCGTTGCACAGGTTCGGTATTTAGATGGCCATGAAGATCTCGGTCAGTGCCAGACCGCTGGCAAACGCTTACCGAACGCAACGATACGTTAGTACATCGTGTGATTCTATCGAGTGTGATGTTACCAATAGTGTTTAGATGGAGTTCCGCTTAGAGACATTACAACCGAGTTCTTGGTACTGGGTATTTGGCAGGGAGACCGATAGTAGCGGGCCCAACGGTCGATATTCATCGCGAACCGAGGACGGATAGTGACCGCCCATACCACTGGACCGTCAGTATGTTCCTGTTCTCCATTCTCGTTCCGATACTCGGGTTGATCGCACTTTGTATACGGTATACCGGCGTTGCGGGGCGCAGTTGCTACCACAGGTTCGCATACCGAAGATACCTGTTACGGAGAAACGGAATCACGATACTGGACGGGCGGAACGCGGCCGGGACGACGCTGACGATTGATCCGTCAGACGCGATGCGAACGGATGGTCCGCCGGAGTACGAATCGACGCGGTGGGACCGGAGATCAGCGCCGGAGTCGGGTCGGTTCCGCTACTCGCCTTGCGCGTCGACGGTCGCGACGGCCGCGAGGTTCACGATGTCGCTGACCTCGTCGTCCCGCTGGAGGACGTGAACCGGGCGGTCCATGCCGACCAGCATCGGCCCGATCGCCTCGGCGCCGCCCAGCCGCTGGAGCAACTTGTAGCAGACGTTGCCCGCCTCGAGGTTGGGGAGGACGAGCACGTTCGCAGGTTCGTCGAGGTCGGCGAACTCGTAGTTGTCCTCGAGCAGTTCCTCGACGACGGCGGTGTCGGCCTGCATCTCGCCGTCGACGGGGAAGTCGACGTCGGGATCCGCCCGGAGCCGCTGTGCCGCCCGGCGGGGTTTGCGCGTTCCCTGGTTGTCGACGCTGCCGAAGTCCGAGTACGACAGGAGGGCGGCCCGCGGCTCGACGTTGAACCGCCGCGCGAGGTCGGCCGTGTGGCGTGTGATCTCTGCTAACACGTCCTCGTCGGGGTCCTGGTTGACCGTCGCGTCGGCGAGGAAGACAACGCGGTTCTTGAACGTCAGCATGTAGACGCCCGCGGCGTAGTCGGTGTCGGGCGCCGTGCCGACCACCTGCAGTGGCGGACGCAGCGCCGAGGGATAGTGGTTCGTGAGCCCGGTGAGCATTGCGTCGGCGTCGCCCTGGTCGACCATCACCGACGCGAAGTAGTCGCTGTCCCGGATCCGCTCTCGCGCCTCGGTCCTCGTCACGCCCTTGCGCCGGCGGCGCTCGTAGAGCGCCTCGGCGTATTCCTCGTAGTCGCCAGTCGACGGGTCGACGATCTCAGGGTCGAGCTCGAGGTTGAGATCGGCGACGGTGGCCCGGATCTCTTCGGCGTCGCCGATCAGCACCGGCCGCGCGAGGTCGCGGTCCTCGAGCTGGGCCGCCGCCCGGATGATCTTCTCGTTGGTCCCTTCGGCCAGCGCGAGCCGCTTCGGGTCGGTCTTGGCCTTGTTGAACACGGTTCGCATCATCTCGCGGGACTTGCCCAGGCGGGCCTCGAGGTCCTCGACGTAGGTCTCTAAGTCGAGGTCGGTGCGGGCGGCGCCGCTTTCGACCGCGGCGCGGGCGACGGCGGGCGCGACCTCGAAGAGCACGCGCGGATCGAGGGGTTTCGGAATGATGTACTCGGGGCCGAACTGCAGCGGCTGGTCGCCGTAGGCCTTGCGGACAGCGTCGGGGACGTCGGTCCGCGCGAGGTCGGCGATGGCCTCCGCGGCGGCGACCTTCATCTCCTCGTTGATCTCGCTGGCCCGGACGTCGAGCGCGCCCCGGAAGATGAAGGGGAACCCGAGGACGTTGTTGACCTGGTTCGGGTAGTCCGAGCGCCCAGTGGCCATGATGACCGTGTCGTCCCGGGCGTTCTTGGCCGTCTCGTAGTCGATTTCCGGGTCGGGGTTGGCCATCGCAAAGATGATTGGGTCCTCGGCCATGGACCGCACCATTTCCGGGTCGACAATCCCGCCGACGGAGAGGCCGACGAAGACGTCCGCGTCGACCATCGCGTCGGCGACGTCGCCCTGAGGAACGTCGCGGGCGAACTCGCGGCTGTAGGGATCGAGGTCGCCGCTTTCGGCCCGTTTGGTCGTCAGGATGCCGTCGATGTCGACCATCGTGATGTTCTCCTTCGGGACGCCCAGCGAGACGAAAAACCGGGCGGTCGCGATGGCCGCCGCGCCCGCGCCGGAGAAGGTAACCGAGAGCTCTTCCATATCCTTGCCGGCGATGTCGACGGCGTTGAGCAAGGCCGCACCAGAGATGATCGCGGTGCCGTGCTGGTCGTCGTGAAAGACCGGGACGTCCATTCGCTCGCGCAGTCGCTCCTCGATCGTGAAGCAGGCGGGCGCGGCAATGTCCTCGATGTTGACGCCGCCGAACGTCGGCTCCATCGCCGCGACCGATTCGACGAAGGCGTCGACGTTGTCGTGATCGAGTTCGATGTCGAAGACGTCGATGTCGGCGAAGCGCTTGAACAGCACGCCCTTCCCCTCCATGACGGGTTTCGACGCCTGAGCGCCGATGTCGCCCAGCCCGAGTACCGCCGAGCCGTTCGAGACGACACCGACGAGATTCCCTTTGGCCGTGTATTGGTAGGCGTCGTCTTCACGATCGGCGATCTCGCGACACGGCGCGGCGACCCCGGGCGAGTACGCCAGCGAGAGGTCGCGCTGGGTAGTCGTCGACTTCGTCGTGCGGATCTCGATCTTGCCGGGGGGCTCTTCGCGGTGGTACTCGAGCGAATCGTCGTCTAGTGACATAAATGCGAATACGGAGAGCCGCCGGAAAAACAGTATGCTAGTAGGGATAGATAATATATACACACCTAGTTGACGATCGACAGATATCACGGATGATCGGGACGATTACGCGGCGAAGCCGCAGCCGCCGGCCCGCCGCTCACCGCGGAGCCGTCGCCGAAACGACCATCGGAACGTTTAGCAACCGCAAGCACGCAGGTCGTGTCATGGGGCTGTTCGACGCGCTGTTTCGCTCGAGTTCGATCCTCGGCATCGCCGAGGAAACCCTCGAGTTCGCCCTCGAGTCCTCCGAAGCCGCCCATCCCGACGAGTACATGGGATTTCTCCGGGGAACCGAGGCGGAGCGACTCGGAATCGACCGGGACGGACTCGTCATCACGGATATTCTCGTGATTCCCGGCACCGAGTCGAACAGCGTCAGCGCGACCGTCAAGACGAGCCAGATCCCGAACGACGTGAAGGCCCTCGGCAGCGTTCACTCGCACCCGAACGGCGTTATCAGCCCGAGCAGCGCGGATCTGGAGACGTTCGGTCGGGGCAGCGTCCACATCATCATCGGCGCGCCGTACCGACGCTCGGACTGGCGGGCCTTCGATTCGGGGGGCGAGCCGACCCAGCTGAACGTGATCGACGTGGAACTGCCCGAAACCGAGGACTTCTTCGATTTCACGCAGGCGGATATCGACGACGAACTTCGATAGTATGATGCTCGAGACGACTCCCGGTCCGGTCCGCGGACCGACTGCGAACCCGAGACGACGAACCGATCGACCGACAACCGAGGGAGCCGCGACGGGGCTTCGGGGGGCGCAATGACGCGGACGGTCGTCGCCCAGGGGACTTTCGACATCCTCCACCCCGGACACGTCCACTACCTCGAGGAAGCTGCGGCGATGGGCGACGAACTGCTCGTCATCGTCGCCCGGAAGTCGAACGTCGACCACAAGGAGAAGCCGATCTGTCCGGCGGCGCAGCGCCGGGACGTCGTCGCCGCCCTCGAGGTCGTCGACGACGCGATCGTCGGCCACGAGGAGGATATCTTCGCGCCCATCGAGGAAATCGACCCCGACGTGATCGCGCTGGGCCACGACCAGCACCACGACGACGACGCGATCGAGGCCGAACTCGAGCGCCGCGGAATCGACTGCACCGTCGAACGCGCGAGCGCCCGCGACCCCGAACGCGAAGACGAGATCCTCTCGACGCGGCTAATCATCGATCGGATCCTTGAGCGCCGCGGCTGAGGGCCGAACTGCGGGCGCTCCCGTCAGTTTTCCAGGATAACCGGCGGGGGGAGCCGCATCGAATCGATCGTGTGGCCCGTCTCGACAAAGTGTTCGATGGCCTGCTCCGAGACCTCCGCCTCGGTCGTGCCCCCAGCGGTGCTGGCCTGCCAATCACACTTCAGACAGTACTTATACATTCGTGGCTCTGTCAGTCACTCTGTGACAGCGGCGGGAAAGGTTCGTGCAGGAAATCGAAGGGCGCGAGCGTATGCAGGGCCGAGAACACCAGTGTTCGCATTCAGCTGTTGTGTGCAAGTGAGTGAATCAGAACCGGTTTTCGGCAGTTCTGACAGCTTCGTTTACTGTTGGTATCAGTCGCAACGGTCGTCAATCGGACCGCCACCGATCGCCCGAAGGTGTTCGCTACGAGCGTGATAGTGGCCGATACCGGTATCCGAGGACTTTAAGCGCCGAGGTAGCAATCTCCCGGTATGAGCCAACAGCCCGAGCAGCGGTCGCCCGCGGAGGGCAAACCGGACGACCTGCCGAGCAACGAGGTCACGGAAGGGGTCGAACGCGCGCCCCACCGTGCAATGTTCCGCGCGATGGGGTACGACGACGAGGACTTCGACTCGCCGATGATCGGCGTCGCGAACCCGGCCGCGGACATCACGCCCTGTAACGTTCACCTAGACGACGTCGCGCAATCGGCCTACGACGCCGTCGACGAGGCCGGCGGGATGCCCATCGAGTTCGGGACCATCACCATCTCCGACGCCATCTCGATGGGGACCGAGGGGATGAAGGCCTCCCTCATCTCCCGGGAGGTCATCGCCGACTCCGTCGAACTCGTCGCTTTCGGCGAGCGCATGGACGGGCTAGTCACCATCGGCGGCTGCGACAAGAACATGCCCGGGATGATGATGGCCGCCATCCGAACTGATCTGCCCAGCGTCTTCCTCTACGGCGGCTCGATTATGCCCGGCGAACACGAGGGCCGCGAGATCACGGTCCAGAACCTCTTCGAGGGCGTCGGCGCCGTCGCCGACGGCGAGATGTCCCGGGACGAACTCGACGAGATGGAGCGCAACGCCTGCCCCGGCGCCGGCTCCTGCGGCGGGATGTTCACCGCCAACACGATGGCGTCGATCTCCGAGACCATCGGCTTCGCGCCGCTGGGGTCGTCCTCGCCGCTCGCCGAGGACGAGGATCGCTACGAGGTCGCCCGCGAGAGCGGCGAGCTCGCCGTCGAGGCCGTCGAGGAGCGACGCAAGCCCTCGGACTTCCTCACCAAGGAATCCTTCGAGAACGCCATCGCGCTTCAGGTCGCCGTCGGCGGTTCGACCAACGCCGTCCTCCACCTGCTGGCGATGGCCGCCGAGGCCGGCATCGACCTCGACATCGAGGAGTTCAACGAGATCAGTGCCCGCACGCCCAAGATCGCCGACCTCCAGCCCGGCGGCGAGCGCGTCATGAAGGACCTCCACGAGGTCGGCGGCGTCCCCGTCGTCCTCCGCGAACTGCTCGAGGCGGACCTGCTCCACGGCGACGCGCTGACCGTCACCGGCGAGACGATCGCCGAGGGACTCGAGCGCATCGATCCGCCGGCCATCGAGGACGGCGAGGCGCGCAGCGCCTCGGATAGTTCGAGCGGTGATGAGCCGCGAGAAACAGTCGACGCGGACTTCCTCAACACCGTCGACGAGCCGATCCACGAGCGCGGCGCGATCCGCATCCTGACGGGCAACCTCGCGCCCGACGGCGCCGTCATCAAGATCACCGGCGAGGACCACCTCCACCACGAGGGTCCCGTCCGGATCTTCGAGGAGGAGGAGAACGCGATGGCGTACGTCCAAGAGGGACGCGTCGAGAGCGGCGACGTCATCGGGATCCGCAACGAGGGCCCCCAGGGCGGCCCCGGCATGCGCGAGATGCTCGGCGTCACGAGCGCGGTCGCCGGCCAGGGCCACGCCGAGGACGTCGCGCTCTTTACCGACGGTCGGTTCTCCGGTGCCACCCGCGGCTTTTCCATCGGCCACGTCGCGCCGGAGGCCGCCGTCGGCGGCCCCATCGCGGCCCTCGAGGACGGCGACATGATCACCATCGACATCGATGACCACGAGCTCTCCGTAGACCTCACCGACGAGGAACTCGAACAGCGACTCGAGGAACACGACCTGCCCGAACCGAACTACACGACGGGCGTGCTGGCGAAGTACGGCCAGATGTTCGGCTCGGCGGCCAACGGCGCCGTGACGAACCCCGGCGCGAAGCAGGACTAACGAGTTGGCAGCGTCCCGCGCCGAAGGCGCGGTTTCACCGCCGCCGAACGGAGTGAGGTAGCGGCTTTTTCGCCCACGGTTTTCGACGAGGGGTGGCGAGCCTCCGAGCCTCCCGAGGAGAAACGGTGGACAGCCAGGTGTTCGGCTCGGCGGCGAACGGTGCCGTGACGAATCCCGGCGCTAAAGACGAGTAATCGAGTCGCCTGTTTCCGTCGAGAAGTACCGGATCGCCCGGGACCGTCTGTTTGCTTCGTTGATAGCGTTCGTCGTCGACCGATAGCGGAGCGTGACTCGAGCGATCTGCGACGCTGCACGGTCAGCGTCGCGATCCGCACTTCGTTCTCAGTATGCTGTCAAATACAGACGACGTTTCGAGTATCATTCCACGTCATTATGGAAACTTATTAGTCCATTTTGTCGCATATACTTTACACAAAATGTCAGCAGTGAAACGGTACGCGGCGTTCGCCGTCGGACTGTTCGGACTGATCGTCGGGATCGTCGGGGTTAGCGAGGGCAACGCGCTGCTCGCGCTGAGCGGCGGCCTCGTCGGAGCAACTGCCCTCGGCTTGTATCAACACGTGAGTGCCGATCGCGAAAACGACGAGCGACAGATGGCGATCCACTATCGCGCCGGATACGTTTCGTTCTGGGCGCTGTACTGGTTCGTCACCGTCTTCGCAATGGCCGGAATCAACTCGAGCGAGAGCGGCGGTATGAGCTACGAGCTACCGATGGGGACCTCTCAGCTCGTGCTGACGGCCTGGGTACTCGGGACCGTCTCCATGATCGCGACGAGAGTGTGGTATAAACGGCAGTTTTGAGGACCCATGGAAAATGATCTCAAGGTCTGGCGGGCGAAAGCCGACGTCACGCAGGCCGAACTCGCAGACGAGGTAGACGTCTCCCGGCAGACGATCAACGCCATCGAGCGCGGGCGGTACGATCCGAGCCTCGAGCTCGCTTTCGAACTGGCGCGGCACTTCGATTGTCGGATCGAGGATATCTTCACGTACGAGCCCGCAGACGACGATTGATCGACGGGACAGAACCGCAATCGACCCGAACGGTCGTCCGTTTTCACTCCTCGAGCAGTCGCTCGGCTTCCGCGAGCGCCTCCTGCGTGTCGATCCCCTCGAACGTCCGCTCGGAGACCCCCTCGAGGGCGTCCTCGCCGACTTCCGCGACGTCGATGCGCTCGAGCGCGGCGACGATCCGCTTGTCTTCCGAGTCGAGCGTCTCCGCGCAGGCTTCGGCCATCGCGTCGGCTCGGTAGACGGCCTGGGTCGTCTGGTACCAGCCGTCCCCGAGGCGGACGACGGCGCCGTCGCGGCCGCGGGCGCGCTCGTGGAGCGTCTCGAGCAGCGCGGGATCGACGAAGGGCATGTCGCAAGCGACGACGGCCGCGTACTCGCGGTCGACCGCTTCAAGGCCGATCTGAATGCCGGCCAGCGGTCCCCTGTCCGGGACGGGATCGGTCGCGTACCGGGGCTCAAGGTCGCTGCCCGCGAGCGCGTCTTGAATCGCCTCGAGCTGATCGTCGCGACAGTTGACCACGAGGTCGTCGGTCACGGTCGCGAGTCGGTCGACGACCCGGCGGATCATGGGCGTTCCCGCGAGGTTGGCGACGGCCTTGTCCGACTCGCCGAAGCGCGTGGAGTAGCCGCCGGCGAGGACGACGCCGCCGAGCGAGCGTTCGCTGGTCACGGACGACGATAGGACCAGCTATCCCATAAACTACGCCCTCATTCCATCGCATTTGGGACCTCGAGACGGGTCGGGATCGGCGGCGTCACTCGATGACGTCGACCAACGGCTTGTCAGCGATCATGCTCGTCAGGACGACGCGCGAGATTCGTCCGTGGGCATCCGCATCGGCGTCCGCGCTCCGCTCGAGGATCCGAGTCGCGACCTCGCGGCCGATCGCACGGTCATCGGCGTCGTCGACCATGTTGAGCACCGGCACGTACGTCGCGTCCGGCGGCACGTCCTTCAACCCGCCGTCGGGGCTGGTGAGGATCGTCGCGACGTCGTCCGGCCGAATCGGGTCGCCGAGATCGCGTCCGGTAACGGCCGCGACGCGCTCCGGCCGGTGGACGGCCCCCTCGTCGAGGGGTCGGCCGACCGCGTCGACGCTGGCGATCGCGAGCACCGTTTCGACCGTCTCCGGAAGCTGCGGCTCGCGCTCGTTCGGCGCCTTCAGCAGCCGCGTTCGCGCCCCGTCGGCCTTGACGAGAACGTGATCGACGCTCGTTGCCGCCGCGATCCGGTCGACGACGGCCGTGTCGTACCCCAGGTAGCGATCGTCTCGCTCCTGTTCCGGGACCAGGCCCAGGGGCCACTCGAGGCCGTTCGCAGCGCCGTCGGGCTCGCCAGCGGCGGTCCGCTCGAGCAGCTCGATCGGGTCCTCGGTGACTCGCACCGCGGCGACCTGCCGGTCGAAGATCGGAATGCGGACGGTCGCCGTCACGACGGTGCGCTCGAGGCGACCGGCGAGTTCGTACAGCGTCGATTTCTTGCCTCCGGCGCCGACGACGCAGGTGAGCGAGGCGTCGGCCGCGAGGGCGTCGACGAGATCCGAATCCATAGCCGTCGGTACGACGGCCGACGAGAAAGAGCCGACGGTCGGTCGCGCTACGAAAAGTGATCCCGCGTCGGCGACCGCCCTGGCAGCGCGTACTCGAGGTAGCCGACGAGGTACGCCAGCAGGAGCGGGAGATACCCCTCCCGCTCGTGGCGTCGAACCGACGTCCGGACCGGACAGTCTGAATCGTAGACGACGGATCCCGCCTCGCACAATCGTAGGGAGAGGTCGGTATCCTCGAGGAAAGAAAGCGACTCGTCGAAGCCGTCGACCGTCTCGAACGCCGACCGGCGCACGCTGCAGTTCGGCCCCGGCTGCTGGACGAATCCGACGGGCCAGCTGGCCCGGTACCACCAGTCCGAGAGGAGCCGAAAGCGGATGCGGTGAGCCAGCCCGTCGGCGAGCGGCCGGAGCGGGCCGCCGACGCCGACGACCGCCGTCGTCGCGTAGTGGCGCCAGTGGCGTCGCACCCACGTCGGCGGGACGACCGTGTCGGCGTCGGTAAAAAGCAGGACGTCGCCGGTCGCGGCCGCAGCGCCCCGGTTGCGCGCCGCGCCGGGACCGTCGCAGCGGTCGTCGGTGAGCACGCGGTCGACCGCCCCGTGTTCGCGAGCGACCCTGCAGGTCGCCGTTCCGCTGGCGACGACGATTACCTCAAGTTGCCCGTCGAACGACTGCCGGGCGAGCGACGTCAGCGTGCGCTCGAGGCGCTCCCCTTCCTCGCGGGCGGCGACGACGACCGAGGCGGTGTCCATGCGTAGCGACTGTCGACGCGATTGATATAACAGTGCTCTTTACTCGAGATCTGAAGTGAGAGTGAGTCTCCAGATTCGATAACTACGTCTGCATATTTATCGAGAATCGCGTAGGCGTAGATACACTCCACTGAAAAGGAAAATTGTTGCCACCAGCAATAGACCACCGCTCAGCACGTCTCTAAGGACTCCGGAAACTCCGGGATTTTCCACAATTCCAAAGGTGCCTTGAAATACTATCGACTGAATTACCAAAGCTAGTCCTCCAATCGATATCAATAATCGTGAATTCACCACATTCTGGTCGGCTCTCATACCTCTAAAATAGAGGGTGGGATGATATAATTTTTCAGAGTTACTCTGTTCGGTTAGCTCCCCATACTTATCATAGGACTCTTGTATGGTTAAAGAAAGAAATCCCGTTACGCTCTCCTGCTACTCCAGTTTTGCAGTATCTCGCGGGTCGAACTCGACAGATGCTTCTAATCCAGGATCGACGGCATCGTACGTTTTCAAATTCGTCGACCCGCTCACTTCGATCATATCGTGGTCCTCGAGTCTACGTAATTCGTTAAGTGTGGATGCTTATCGATCGCTGGGATTCCTACCAATCAGCGTATCTCTTCAAAGAGTCGTGCTGAATACAAAGCGCGAATGTCGCACGAGATTTGGCTTGATCTGCGAAGGAGGTGTCCCTTTTATCCCCGGCCATTCTACCTTTGAGCCCTAAGAAAACGCTGGCTTCTGGTCAGCGTTAAAGTCCCCTGGAATCGATATGTCAATCGTGATGGGGAGATGCGATGATAATATGGCAGCTTGTCCCACGCTACGACGGTCTCGGAATTCGGTGAGGGTCAGTGTGTCTCGGGTCGGACAGTCTCTAGGGAAACCGTATGATCTCTACCTCACCCTTCGCGCATTAGGATAAGATCCACCATTAACCTAATGTCCAGTTTATATAATTTTAATTTTGTAGAAATTGCATCCGTAACAGGTGTGGTATTCAATAGGAATATAACTTTATAACCGTCAATTTGGATTCTTATCAGGTGGACCCAAGCATCTTGGTTGCAGTATCTCTTTGTATTCTGAACACAAAGGTTCCGTATGAGGTTGAAAGAAGGCATAAATAAGGCAGAAATAATACTTATTGGATTATTCCTCGTGATTGTCCCAGCCGTGATACTCTGGTTCACAATTGGATTTCTAATGCTTGTAGGGGGATTGGCCCTCGGTGAACTGTCAATAGTCGAATTAATTGAGCTGTATATTATCGAGTTGATCTTATTTAGTGTTGGCTCCTACCTTCTTTTCAGGTTCCACAGGTATTTGGTCACAGAACGGCTTCCCAAGATGATCAATAAGAAGGACGAGTTGCAATCAGACAATGGAAATGCTACTGAGAAAGAGACTTCCAGCAGGAATGAGAGCGAATAACCATACCTCCATGCTTTTGTATGGTTATATTTTGGAATCAAAATAATATATTGATTTCATGTGGTATTTGGAGGTTTTGCCCCTCATTTTCACTTAATCGAATTCGAGTTCTGGATCACTCATGAGGACGAGTTCGCCTGCCTGCTCGAGCCAGTCGATTCCCCATTTCACAGTTGGCGGAACAAGCGCTGTGGTGAAAATCGCCGTGAAGACGAGAATTGAGAACAGTTCTGACTCGATAACGCCTGCTGAGAGGGCAACGGAAACAATGACGATTTCGACAGTTCCCCGCCCATTCATTCCAAGGCCGATAACAAGTCCTTCCTTTGAGGAGAGTTTCGTTGGAAGGGTGAACAGCCAGCTTCCAAGAATCTTGCTCACGAATGCAGTTATCACGATCAGTACGAGAAGTCCCAGACTTTCCATAAAAACATCAAGTGTAAGGTCGAATGCGACAGTAACGAAGAAGATCGGTGCGAACAGACCCATCGCCAAGTCGTAAATCACGTCGTACATATGGTTATAGATATCTTGTTCAAGCTGGGCCTGCCGAAGAAACAGGCCTGCAATAAATCCCCCGATTATCACATGAAGATCGACGACCGCTGCGAAAAAGGCGAAGATAAGTGCGACAACAAGTGCGACTGTGAATACAGACGTTTTGTCAACATATTCGTGCCGTTCCATCCAATCTTCTAACTGACCCCAGAGATAGGGCAAAAACCTATCGCCGAAGAGGAGTGCCGCTGTAAAATACAGAAGCGCTTCACCAGCGACCAGACCAAGACCCAGAGGAATCACATCCCCTGTTTCGACAAATCCCATGACGCCGGTAAACACGACCATCACTCCAACGTCGGACAGTAGCACACCCCCAAGGAGAACACCTGCAACCCGTGTGTCGAGGACATCTAAATCAACTAAAATTCTGGATTTTGTTGCTAGTGAAGTAGCAGCCATCGCGATACCGATGAACAGTGCTTGGTCGATCGTCACGCCGATGTTTTCTCCGACTAAATAACCAAGACCGAATGGGACAACAAAACCCCCGAACGCGACCATCAGTGATTGGGGACCAAGCTTAAACAAATCATGAATATCGACTTCCATACCAACGTAGATCATTAGCAGAAACACTCCAAACTCCGCGAAAAGTTCAAGTGTTTCACTGGGCTGCAGTATGCCTAATAACGCGGGTCCGAAAAGGATTCCCGCGAGGACTTCTCCCATGAGTGCGGGATAGCCGATACGTTCTACTAGGGTCCCAAATATCCACGCGAGCGTGATTACCAACAGAAGGTTGAGGAGATCAATCCCAGCAGCTTCGGCCATAGATAGCTGCGACTACACCTCCAGACGGTAAATGAATTGTTGATATATGGGGGAAGTACTATTATAACAACTAATTCGTTCCTTTTTCAGACATTAGAAATGCACATTCCAGCGTTTTAGCCCATATATCCGTGGAATTCGAGACGACATTTGTCTCCATAACGAATTGATGAAGGATGATGATGATACTCGCCTCAGCGGTCACTCCATACGATGCTAGGGTTTCGAGATCCCATATAGAGGTGTCAGGTTCTACAGGTAGTTGATTCTCTACCAACTGTGAGGAATAAACAACGTCCGTTTGGTGTAGAGATCCTCTATATTCAGCACGCAATTTCTGCTATCTTCCAGACAGATCAGTCGCCGCTCCGTTACCTACTTGACCTGTATGTAATACTCGCCGAGGTCAACATAATCGGTACGCGGGCCATTCTATGACACCCTCCTGTTTTCTTTTTCCAGTGATAGAGTAACTTCACCAGCCGTTGGTTTTATTCACAAAAGAAGATCCGAATTATGGGGGTTGGGGACTCGTGTATGATACACCCTGTGAATGGATTATTCGAAGATGAAGTGTGAGTTCTTCTCTATGAGGGGCTACGAATTCACAGCTCGGGCAGGTGTACTCTTGTTGATTGGGCATCCTTACTTCGGATGATTCTGAACTCAGTAGTAGTCCAGAATTCGTGGTTTCACCGGAAGACTGGGACATCATTATCACACTTGGAGCTTAGTCATATGTCTGCTTCTAGGAGGATTGTGTATTGGTCTATATCAGTACTGAACGGTATAGACCATAGACCGTGTCATACGAACTGAACGACCGATAGAAGGAGAGTTTGGCTAGCAGTAGTAGACCCAGAATGTATGTTCGTTCGAACAGTCGATTTCCGTGTGCTCGCCGAACGCGGCGACATACGGACTAACTTTCAGCTCCACGTCCTGTTCTGGGACTGGAACGCTACTGTTCTCCCCGCATTTCGGACACGCGACTTCTCGAGTTTCTTGGATTTGCATCAGCACTGATCATGTACTCTACGTCACGAGTGGTAATGAATGACACCCGTCTTTATTTGATAGACTCGCGGTCACTATATTCCCTGTACTGAGCGCCACATTCACCAGAGACATTGAAGAATGAATCAGTGTTACTGTCTGTCAATACCGCCTGCGACGACAGTCGTTGCCAGCGTCGAAACCCCCTTCCCGGGGGCCTTCCTACGGCCGGGCATGACGACCGCGACCGTCAGCGCTGGAGCGCGACTCCACGTCGGCTTCCAGAACCTCTCGCTCGCTCGCAGACGACTCTACGGTGGGATCGGCGTCGGACTCGAGGAGCCCCGCGTGACGGTCACCGCCGAACCTGCCGACAGCGTCGAGAGCGACGATCCGCTGGGCCGGGAGTACGCCGCCCGCGCCGTCGAGGCCCTCGACGTTCCGGGAGTCGCGGTCACGCTCGAGGAGCGGCTGCCCCGCCACGTCGGCCTCGGCAGCGGGACCCAACTGGCCCTCTCGGTCCTCGCCGCGACGGCGCGGGCCCACGGCCTCGCGCCCTCGACTCGAGCCCTCGCGCCGGCGATGGGACGGGGCGGACGCAGCGGCGTCGGCGTCGCGACCTTCGAGGACGGCGGCTTCGTCGTCGACGCCGGCCATCCGACCAACCGCTTTACCACCGAACCACCGGCGGAAGGCGACTGGACGGTGCCCCCGGTCGTCGCCCGCCACGACCTCCCCGAGGATTGGCGCTTCCTCGTCGCGGTTCCCGACGCCGACCCCGGCCGCAGCGGCGACGACGAGGACGCGAGCATGCGCGCCGTCGTCGAGCGCGCCGACCCCGCCGTCGCGGACGAGATCGCCGGCGTCGTCACCCGCAAATTGCTGCCCGCCGCCGCGGAGGGCCGCCTCGAGTCCTTCGGCGAGGCGGTCGCCGAGATCGGCCGCAAGAACGGCGCCTGGTACGCCGACGCACAGGGCGGCGTCTTCCGCCCGCCAGCGGGCACGCTCGTCGAGGCGCTCGAGGACTGCCCGGTGCTGTCGGGCATCGGCCAGTCGTCGTGGGGCCCCGTCGTCTACGGCGTGACCGACCGCAGCCACGCCGCCGAGGCCGAATTGGCGGCTCGAGACGCGCTGGACGATAACGGACTCGAGGGGCGCGTTATTCTGTCGAAGCCGGCTTCAGAGGGGGCTCGAGTGCTGTCCGATAGCAAGCGATTGTAACCCGCTCGAGTAGTTCTGCAGCGGCGCACGCTGTCGATCATGGCCGAGCGACGCGAGGTGTGACCGACGGGAGCACCCCGACTGTGAATAGCGCGGGACCGACGGTCCCGCGAACCATACGAACGGGCGCGGAGCGCCCGTGAGTAGACGGGGAACGGAGTGACCCGTGACGATAGTGAGGGCTGATCGATACCGTCGTGCGAGGGATGAGCGAGTAAAACGAGCGAATCGGTTGGGGGGAGTGGCCACTCCCCAGGCAGCGTTCTCTCCGAAGTCACGCCGTCGAGGGCAGCCTGACGAACTGCCACAACGCGTAAGCGGGTCCGTTCCAACGGAACGGGTATGAAACGGCTGCCCCTCGGAATCTCGAGGCTCGACCGGATGATCAGCGGGGGCGCACCCGCCGGCAGCGTCGTGTTGCTCGCGGGTGAGGCCGGGGCCGGCGCGCGGGAGTTCGCCTACACGAGCGCGGTGTTGAACGGTCTCGCGGGCTCGGCGCCCGGCGAGTTCGATCGTTACTACGGCGACCTCGAGTCGGGGACCGAACTCCCCGACGCGGTCCACTACATCTCGTTTACGGACGAACGGGCCGCGATCACCGACGAGATGGGGCTGGTCATGGACGGCGACCTCGTCGACGCGGGGATGGACGGCGTCTCCGTCGTCGAACTCGCGGAGTCGTACTTCCAGCTGACGCCGGTACCGACGGACTGGTACGCCGAGCGCGCGACCGACATCACCGAACTCGGGAAGCGGACCGATCGCAGCGGCGTCCTCGAGGCGCTGGGCGAGTACCTGACCGAGCACGCGGCGGGGAGCCTCGTCGTCGTCGACTCCGTGACCGACCTCGTCGCGACGGCCGACGACCGGCTGGCCTGGGCCGATCTGACGGTCCTGCTGAAGGGGCTCAAACGCGCCGCCCACCGCTGGGGCGGCGTCATCCTGCTGCTGGTCAACGCGGAGGCCCTCGAACCAACTGAGCTGGGGCGCCTGAAGGAGGCCACTGACGGGACCCTGCTGTTCGAGTGGGAGAGCGGCGGCTCCGAGCGCGCGCGAACCCTCGTCGTCGAACAGTTCCGCGGGGTTCTCTCGCGACTCGAGGACGAGGACATCGTCCGGTTCGAGACGGCGATCAACGACAGCGGATTCGACATCAGTAACGTTCGAAAAATCCGCTAATAGACCCTCTACCGTGCGTATCGAACGGTGAGTCCGAACCAACCCTTAAGCCCGCTTCGACCGAACCGTAGATCGAACAAATGTCGAGCGAAGACGACGGCGGCATCTCGTTCGCCCCACCCGGCGAGGTCGATGACTGGCTCGCCCGGGAGGCCAGCCGGCGCGGCGAGAGCCGCGACGACGTCTGCCGTCGTCTGGTTACGGCGGCCCACGCCGTCGCGACCGACGACGACATCGAGCCGAGCGATCTCGACGACCTCACTGCCGTCCAGGCCCGGATCGACGCCCAGCGCGACGAGTTTATGGAATTACTCGAGGACGTCCGGAGTCGCGTCGTCCAGGTCAAACGTGAGACCGACGCCAAGGCGCCCGCCGACCACGACCACGCCGACCACGTCGGCGAGGACGAGTTCGCAGCCATCCGGGAGGAACTCGAGACCCTCGAGGCGATCGTCGACGATGGCTTCGAGAACTTCGAGGCCGTCCTCGAGTCCCTCGTCGACGAGACGGCGGCGCTCGACGACCGGACGACCGCGCTGGCCAACGCCGTGCTGGACCTCCGCGACCGCCGGGACGCCGTCGCCGAACGGGAGCGTCACCGGGCGGCGGCCGATCGGCTCAAACGAGCGGCCAACCAGCTCGGAATTCGCACCGCCGTCTGCGACGCCTGCGACGCCGCGGTCGACCTCGCGCTGTTGACCGAGCCGGCCTGTCCCCACTGCTCGACGGCGATCACGGACGTCGCCGAGAAGACCTCGTTCTTCGGCTCCCATACGCTCGTGACCGGCGAACCGCCGGCTCTCGAGGGACGGGTCGACGCCGGCGACGACGCGCCGTCGTCGGCGGAACCGATCTTCGACGCGCTCGAGGCGGATCCGACGGACCGCGACGACTCGGACACGACATCCGTCCTCGACTTCGAGTCGGAGGAAACGGTCCGATGACCGACGATACGCCGGACGACAAGGCGGACGAGACGGAGCGGGCCGACTCGAGTCGGACGGACGACCTCGAGCCGATCCGGCTAGACGAACTCGAGTCCGACCGGTCGATCGAATTCGAGGCGGACGCCGCGGGCGGTTCGACCTCCTCTGAATCCGACGACACCAACCGAACCGGTCCCCTCGGCGACTTGGCCACCGCGGTCGACGAGCGGCAGGGCGCGGCCGGAGACGACGCCGACCCCGACGGGATCGACTTCGACGAACTGTTCGACCGCGAGAACGTCGCGGCGCTCGACCGCGACCGACTCTGGGAGCGCCTCGAGAACGACGATGCTCCAGCAGCGTCCCCTCGCGACGAGGAGCGAGAGATCCGCGAAATCGAGACGGACGGCTACTGCCATCAGTGCGAACACTTCGCGTCGCCGCCGACCGTCGCGTGTACCCGCGAGGGAACCGACATCCTCGATATGCCTGCGCTGGATCGGTTCCGGGTTGCCGACTGCCCGGTCGTCTTGGAGGACGAAGCGCTCGAGGGTCGCGAGTAATCGCCCGCGGGCCCGCGAGAGGTGCACTTTTCCTGCTCGATCCGCTACACCCGGTTATGCAGTTCTGCGACGATTGCGGCTCGATGATGAAAGCTCAGGGCGATCGCATGGTCTGTACGAACGACGACTGCGGCGCCGCGAGCGAACGCGACCACGAGCAGGAGGACGCGTTCATCACCACCGAGTCCCAGACCGACGACGACGTGATCGAGTCCGACGAGAACGCCAACTTCGAGGGGAAGCCGAAGGCGACGGACGTGGTCTGCGACGAGTGCGAGAACCAGGAGGCGTGGTACACCCTCAAACAGACCGCCTCGGCCGACGAACCGCCGACGCGCTTTTTCAAGTGTACCGAGTGCGGGCACCGCTGGCGCGGCTACAACTGAGTCCGCGATCCGAATTCGCTCTCGAGGACGGTCCCGATCACCGCGCCGACGATACTCAGGGCGAGGGTGTACGCCGCGATGCCCAGCAGGAAGAGGACGATCACGGCCCCGAAGCCGCCCGGTCCCAGAATCCCGAGAAACCAGAGCGCGACCAGCCCGAACAGCAGTTTCGGGACGAGCATGACGAGCCCCGCGAGCGCGCCGACCCGAAGTCCCTCGTCGGTCCCGCCGCCCTCGAGGTAGCCGGCGACGGCCCCGCCGAGAACGGTCGATCCCGGGAGGAACGACAGCACGATCCCGACGCCGCCGCCGAGCAGGGCGTTGACGATCCGGTTCGAATCCGAGCTCGCGTCCGAGTCCGTCCCGTAGGTGTCGATCGGTGGCGGCGTGTCGGAGTCCATACCGCGCGATACTGTTGCTGAGACAAAAAGTGTTCGCCGACGATACGATCGCGGGGGTTCGAGCGCGGACCCGCGGTCGCGCCGCTCGACGACCCCGTCGGACCGCCCGCCGGGTGCGGATTTCGACCCGCGAACCGACGCGGGAGTAATCTCCAACTGGCGATGACGGTTTCTCCACAAGAACCGTTTGTCAGCGCAATATCACCTCATAACTAATCCGGAATGGGGGCAGGTGGCCGCTATGGATCGCAGACAGATCCTCAAGGCGGCTGGTGTAACGTCGACGATTCCCCTCGCGTCCGGACTCGGCGCCGCGCGCAGTGGTGAGCACGAGAAGGCCGACGGTTCCGACCGCGGACAGGCGCGACGGGAGTGCGCTCAACCGCAGTGTATCCACCCGGTGCTCGGCTACTCGGGCCTCGAGGGCGAAGAGCAGGTGCCGGCGCCGCTACAACCCCAGTACGAGGTCGATCTGATCACGAGACCACCGAATGCGGAATCGGAGCGGCCGCTGCCGGAGTTCTTCTTCCAGCCGACCGGGCTGGCCGTCGAGCCCGGCGACGTGGTGCGCTTCAATCTGGAAACGCCCGACCACACCGTCACCGCGTATCATCCGCAGCTCGGCCGGCAACGCCGCGTTCCCGAAGGGGTCCCGGCGTTCTCGTCGCCGGTGCTGGGCACGGGAACGTTCTGGCTCTACCGCTTCGATCAGCCGGGCGTCTACGACGTCCTGTGTGCGCCCCACGAGATCTTCGGGATGGTCGCGCGGATCGTCGTCGGCGACCCGCCGGCCGAACCGGCGTTTGGTCCGTCGGGGCCGGTCGAAATGGGTGGCGAGGAAATCGAGCTTCGACCGCCGGCACTCACCGCGGGGCTGGTGTATGAGGATCCGCTGTTGGAGCCGTCGACGATCGCAGAGCGGGGGAGCGTGAGCTGGGACGAGCTCGCTCCGGAGAGCAAAGAGGTGCTGCTCGAGTTCCCCGAAGACGGAGAGTAGTCGACTCGAGACGCGATACCGGGCCGGTATCGCGCCGTCCCGCCGCGGCTCGTCCCGTCTATTTCACCGCTCGAGTGCGCTTCGAGCGCCGCTCAGTCGGGCAGCTCGAACCCGACGGTCCCCTGCTCGAGGACGTCCTTTCGGGTGTCCACGTGGCCGACCGCTTCGTAGTCGATCGGTCCGTCGACCTGGTGGGCATCGGCGCCCGGTTCGTCTCCGATATAAACGACGTTCGGGTCGGTCCCGACGTCCTCGAGGAGCCGGAACGTCGACTCGGCGGTGCCGGCCTCCGCCCGAACGAGCGTTCGCGCCTCCCGTTCGGTCAGCCCGTCGTCGCCTTCGGACGGATCCGTCTCGCCGGTGAGGACGGCGATCGCTTCCTGCAGTTCGTCCTCGGGCGGGTTCTGCGCTCGCACGCGAGCCAGTTCGGGATCCTCGAGGTACTGTCGCGTGTCGCTTTCGGGATCATTCATATCGCCGAACTGGATCGCCTCGGGCGGACAGGCGTCCTCGCAGGCGGTCCTGCCGACGAATTCCTCGCCCTTGGTGCCGTCCTGGCGGGTCGCACAGAACGTACACTTCTCCATGACGCCCCGCGGCGCGCGGCTCCCGACCGGCCGACCGCGAGCGTCGTAGACGTGATCGTCCTCGAGTTCGTCCGCCGAGACGCCCGGATCGTCCCACTGGAAGTAGTTGACGCCGTAGGGACAGGCGACCTGACAGTACCGACAACCGATGCAGACGTCGTAGTCGGTCAGCACGAGGCCGTCGCTGTCCCGGGTGTGACGGGCGGTCGTCGGACAGACCTTCTCGCACGGCGCGTCCGTACAGTGCTGGCAGGGTCGAATGAGCCGGTTGTGGCCGTCGGACGCACTGTCCTCGTAGTCGAGGATGTACATCCAGTTGGCCCCCCGTTCCCAGTTGTGTTCCTCGGCGCAGGCGACGACGCAGGAGAGGCAGCCGTCGCACTGCTCGAGGTCGAGCACCATCCCCCACTGCGTCCCCGCGTCGTCACCCTCGGGTGCTTCCGCCTCGGTCGCCGACGGCGCCGGATCGTCGTCCGCCGTCGCGGCCCACGCACTGAGTCCGACGGCTCCCGCCCCGGCGCCGACCTTGCGCATCACGCTGCGACGCGATTCTTCGTCGACGCCGAACGGCGAATCCGTCCCCGCGTCGCGCCCGTCGTCCGGCCGCTCGAGCGGTCGATCGTCCTCGCCGAACTCCGCGACCACGGCCTCGTGGTACCGATCGTAGAACTCGGCTTCCGAGAGCTCTCCCGCCGTGACTCGTTGGGCGTCCCGCGCCATCTCGAGCCCGAGTTCCGTATCGTGCTCGGCGTCCTCGAGCATCCGTTCGAGCTCCGTCCGTCGGTCACCCTCGGGCCATCGGCTCGGCCTGTCGTCGGTTGCGTTCTCGTTGTCACCCATCGTAGCCACCCACCGTTGGTGAATTTCGATCACGTCCCGTGCTAGCTAATAACACAAATAACGACTCGCGATGGAATAATGGACGCCCTTGTACTCGCCGGGGCGTCGAGACGGGGCGGCGATTTGTTCGAGGGAGGGGACGGTATCGCACGGGGTTCGGGTCCGTCTCGAGCGCGGTGTCGGACCCGAAGGGTCGGAACCGTCCGGCGCGACGGAATGTCTGAATCGCCGCACACCGGACTTTTGATGTGGTAACACATAGCAAATAGTATGGCAGATGAGGAATCAGGGGAGTCGCGACGCCGGGTGCTTCGGGCCACGGGATGCGGGTCGGCGATCGCGCTCGCCGGGTGCGTGTCCGTGGGCGAAGACACCAGTCAGGAAGCCGGTGAACCGGCGCGCGACCGACCGGCCGACTGGTGTTTCGACCGGTTAGACGATACCGTCCCGGACGTGGAGGCGAACGCGGTGAGTATCGACGGGGTCGAGCGGAAGTCGGAGGGCGAGTTGACGTCGAAGGAGGAAGCGAGCTACCAGTGCGGGCCCGCGGACGGGAACCACTGCGGCACCTGTACGTACTACATCGACGACCGCGACGGCGACGCAGTCGGGGCGTGTACCGAAGTTGCGGGCGAGGTCCGGTCGGCGGACTGGTGTGCGCTTTGGGCGCCGAGGGAGGAGATCCAGGACGAGTAACCGCGACCGGCGACTGCGGGTCGCCGATCGGACGACGGCCGAGCGCGGACACAACGTTCACAACGATTCGCGCGAACCCCCCAGTAGACGAATGTCCGATGGGCCGCGGCTGCCAGGCGTCGAGGCGGACGAGGACGAGGAGGACCGCATCGTCTGTCACGTCGACGCCGACTGCTTCTACGCCTCCTGCGAGCGACTGCGCGAGCCCGAACTACGGGGCGAACCCGTCGTCGTCGGCATGGGCTACGAACCCGGCGAGACCATCGGCGCCGTCGCCACCGCCAGCTACGAGGCCCGCGAATTCGGCGTCGAGAGCGCCCAGGCCATCTCGACGGCCCTCGAGAACCTGCCCCGTCGAGCAGCGCTCGAGGCGGACGCCGCGGACCACGACCCCGATCTCACCCGCGAGGAAACCGGGTTCTACCGCCCCGTCGATATGGACTACTACGAGTCGGTCGCGAGCGAGGTCCGCGAGATCCTCCACGACTGCGCCGACGTCGTCCGGGAGGTGAGCATCGACGAGGCCTACCTCGACGTCACCGAGCGCACTGCCTGGGAGGTCGCCGACGGCTTCGCCCGCCACGTTACGGACCGAATCCGCCGGGAGGTCGGCGTCACCGTCAGCGTCGGCGTCGCGCCGACGATGAGCGCGGCCAAGATCGCCAGCGACTTCGACAAGCCCGACGGCCTTACGGCCGTCCGCCCCGGGGAGGTACGGGAGTTTCTGGCCCCGCTCGAGGTCGACCTGCTCCACGGCGTCGGCCCCGTCACGGCCCGCAAGTTACGGGAGATGGGCCTCGAGACCGCGGCCGACGTCGCCGCGGCCGATCCGGAGCCGCTGGTCGAGGCGTTCGGCGAGCGCGGTCGAGAGCTGTACGACCGCGCCCGCGGCGACGACGACCGCCGGGTCAAGCCGAAGGGCGAACCCAAGAGCTTCTCGCGGGAATCGGCCTTTGCCGATCCCGTCTCGGAACCCGAGCCGAAGTACGAGCAGATCGAGACGCTCGCGTCGGCGGTCGCCGACCGCGCACGGCGCGAGGGGGCGCTGTACCGCACCGTCGGCATCAAGGCCGTCCTGCCGCCGTACGACGTCAACACGCGCGCGAAGTCCCTCTCCGGGCCGGTCGACGACCCCGACCTCGTCGAACGAATCGCTCGCGATCTCTTCGCCGAGTTCGAAACCGATCCCGTCCGTAAGGTCGGCGTCCGCGTCGCCAACCTCGAGTTCGCGGCCGCCGATCAGGCCAGCCTCGACGGCTGGGAGCGACGCGCCGACGAGCAGCGCACCGACGGCGGCGGGGCGACCGACGACGACTCGAGCGACGAATCCGAATCGACGCCCGATTCGAACGACGGCGACGAACCGGCGCCGCCGGACGCCTCCCGAGACCTCGAAGACGGACAGTCCTCGCTGACCGATTTCGCGAATCGGTGAACGTCACCAGTTCAGATAGGTCACCGCAGCCGAAATAATCAATTAGGTGGAGCGACGAGAGATACCATCCTGCACCGAACGACACGATAATTATATGCCGAGCCGACAACTCACATCAGATAACACGATCCCGTGACTCTCACATGACTGAGGATTTCTACGACCTTCTCGATATTCCTGACGACGCCTCCCAGGACGAGATCAAGACCGCCTACCGCGAGCAGGTGCGCGTCTACCACCCTGACCACAACGATGACGACCGGGCTCGAGCGCAGTTCACGGCGGTCAAGAAAGCCCACGACATCCTCGGGGATCCAGTCGAGCGCCAGGCCTACGACCGCCTCGGTCACGAGGACTACGTCGCGAAACGAACCAGCGGCCTCCCCTCGGCGGACGTCTGGCGGTCGAGCGACTCGGACGACGGGACGTCAGACGCCGACGAGGAACCGGAGCGGGCGACGGCGACTGCGGGTGCGGGCGCGTCGACGGCCGGAACGAGCGGATCGACGTCGACGACGAACTCGCGCTCGAGCACCGGCTCGAGTTCGGGCACCGCCTCGAGCGCGACTGGATCGACCGCGAGCGCGGGCGCGACGTCGAGTTCGAGCACCGCGGGAACGAGCGGGACGACCGGAACCGGTTCGACCGGGACGAGAACAGCGGGCCGAACGACGACGGGAACGACGAGGACCGCGGGAACGTCTCAATCGAACGCCGACGCGACCGCGGAGTCCGAACCCGGCGGGTTCGGCGACAACGCTGTCGTCCGCTGGTGGCGCCGCCAGAACTTTTCCCTGCCGCTGATCTGGCTGTCGGTCTTCGTCTACCTCTCCGGACTCGGCCACTTCGCGTCCGCCAACCGGTCGGCCCTCGAGACCCTGCGAGCCAAACTGGCCGCCGCCGGCACCGATCCCGACGCCCTCGTGACGACGCTCTCGAGCGGGCGCTACGGGATCGACTCGAGCGTCGCGTATCTGATGGCGTTCGAGCTCGTCGCACCGCCGCTCGTGGAGCCGCTGTGGTACGCCGCGCTGGCCGGTGCGGTCGGCCTGACGCTCCTGACGTTGCTCGGCGTGCGCGCCTACCGGGACGGCGACACGTGGGGGCCGGTGTCGATCGACGAGACGATCGTGGTCGCGCTCGCGGTCACCGCGACGACCGTCCTCGTCGGCGGGCCGCTGCTGGCCGGCGCGGTGCTCATGCCGATGCTGTTCGCCGTGATCGTCCGCCACACCCGGCGTGGTCCCGGCTGGAAACCGTCGTACCTGTACGTCGTTCCCGTGCTCGCCCCGCTGGTCGGCTTCGGGCTCGCGGCCGCGGACGCGGCGACGCTAGGGAGCGATCTCGCGGTGCTCGTCGTCCTGCCGATCGTCGGCGGCCTGGGACTGCCGCTGCGGGCGACGATCCGGAAGCACTTCGGCTGGTGACTCGAGCGGTCGATCCGTTCGCTCGAGTACCGACGTGCGAACCGTTCCGTTCCTCGGTCGATTTTGTTGCAGTCGCTTTCGCACGAGGTGCTGGGACAGCGATTCGGTCCGAGAGCGTCGGTCAATCGCCGGACGGAGAGATGGAATTACTAACAGTGGATATAGCGCGATTTTCGTTATGCAGCAATACAACTGAAGCTCAATCGGCCGGTAACTACGTATGCTTACTGAGCACGGGCTGCGGTATCCCTTATTCTCGAATTCAAGTTACCTATTGTCTATTATCAGAAAGAGTAATTATTTGTAATTATAAAATTGAAATATTGTATCGAGTCCTATGAATAGACTGAATCTGACTCAGACCGACCAAAGGAAAATCGGCGCTGTAATCGTTAGTATGACAGTTTGGTTCTCCATTTTTGAGATATTCTTCAGTCTGATAGGACGAGTTGACCAACCAATTACTCCTCCGTTTCTCGAATTCTATGCAATATCTGGTTTTGTTTGGTCACTTCCAATGATTGTGGTGTATATTGCAGCTAAGGATAAGACTCCATAAAATATGTCCAACAATCAATACGTCAATATTATCAATATCTCTGTGCTGGATTTGCCCTACATTGACCGATGCATGAGTTCCCTATACTGACCGCGATTTTCACGGTCGACGTTGAATAACGAAATCGTATTCCCAACTACTGCTAACGCAAGGAGCAACAGCGAAACTGCAGCGAACACCGTTTTCGAGGATGTCCTGGTCCGAATTCGCAAGCGCCCGAAGGTCTGCCTCAGCCGACCAGCGTCGCGACGCCCTTCGTCTGGCGGTAATCGCGTCCCAGGATCGCCTCGAGCCGCGCGACGATCGCTTCGTCGTCGGTGTCTTCCCACTCGGTCGGCTCCCGAATCGGGACGATCAGGAAGCCGCGGCCGCGGATCTCGGTGGCGTGGAGGACGGCCATATCGAGGTCGATCCGGTGCCGTTGCGTGGTGTACTCCCGGAGGACGTGATCGGTCGCCCGCTCGCCGACCGGCAGCAGAATGTGGGCGTTGATCGCCCGGAGTTCGGCGTCGAAGAACCGCTCGAGGTCGGCGTAGGATTCGTCGCTCGGCGTCTCTCCGGGCGGCAGACAGCACATGTGGATGTAGCTGCAGTAGAGGTTCTCGAGGTCGGGTCGATCGAACGGGCCGCCGGCGAAGTCGACCGCGCGAGCGACCTCCTGAATCGCGACGCCGGACTCGGTTTCGGTGAACGGCACGCCGGTCGACCGCCCGCCGTGGACATCGGGGTGGTCGCCGATTAGGTGGAAGTCGGCGTTGGCGTCGCCGTAGCCGAAGACGGCGGTCCGCTCGTCGGGCCCGGTCCGATCGAACGGCGGTCGTAGTCCGAACGGGTTGCTCGTCCGCTCTGTGACGTTCTTCACGCCTATCGAAAGCTCATCGAGAGGCTTAACCGCCCCGATTACTCGCAGTCGATGCCGCAGGCTCGATCTCGGGAGCGAGCGTTCCTCGCGGCGCGAGCGCATCGAATCTATCCCCGCGGAATGTAGTAGACGACCACCTCGGCGCGGTGGGCGTCGACGAGCGGCCCGGTCGGCAGGTGAAACGCCGACTCGGCGCGGATGCTCCCTCGGGATTCGATCTCGTTGCCGATCCGCGGCGGCTCGGTGCCGACCGGATAGCCGACCCGAACGACGACGCGTTCCGGCTGGCGGAGCGGGACCGGATCGGTGTACTCGACCGTGACGTCGATGAGCGTGAGTTCGGCGTATTCGGGCGAATCAAGAACGGCCGCCACGTCCTCGTTGATGTTCTTCTCGTAGACCCCAGTCCGGTAGGTGTCGTAGGTCACGGCGCCGAGAAATCCCGAAAGGACGACGATCGTAACCGCGAGTGCGACGGCGCGTTTCCTCGTGGCGACGCGAGCTTCGTCCTGTTGGAACCAGCTGTCCGGCCGATACCCCTTGTACCAGAGCACGGCGAGACTGGTGATGTTGATCGTGAAGATGTTGACGAGGACGAGGACGCCCGCGGCGAGCGCGACCTCCGGGAGCCCCCATGCGAGACCGATGCCGACGACACCCAGTGGCGGAACGAGCGCTGCAGCGATCATGACGCCGACGAGGGCGGCTGACGTGCCGGCGGTGAGCGTCCACGCCCCCGCGACGCCGGCACCGGCCGCGATGACGAGCGAGAGCATATCGGGGGTGAGACGGCCCTGAATCTCCGATATTTCGAAGATGTCGAGCATCGGTGAGACAAGTCCGGTCGTCCGAGCGACGAACGCGAAGGCGGCGGCGGTGACGACGCCGACGCCGAGCCCGAGCGCCTGAAGCTTGATCCCGCGCCGGAACAGCGCGCGGTCGTTGATGACCGTGCCGACGCTCGCGCCGAGCGCGGGACCGATCAGCGGTGCGATCACCATCGATCCGACGACAACCGCCGGCGAATCGAGTAGCAGACCGGCGGTCGCGACGAGCACGCTCATAATCGTCATGACGAGATACGTGCTGAACCGAGGGGTGAGGTCCTTCGCTTGGGACTGCAGCTCCTCGCGAGAGATCCGTGCGGTGTTCTGGGCGTATCGCTGTTCGAGTTCGTCGTACCGTTCGGAGACGACGGTTTCCGCCTCGACGATCACGGTGTAGGAATCCTCGTCGAGTCCCGCGTCCCGGAGTTCATCGAGGACGGATTCGACCGCGGGCGCGGGTAACGGGAACGTGATGACGACCGAGGGTTCGTCGCGGCTCTGCTCCTCGACGAGAGTGAAATCGAGACCTTCGTTCTCGAGCGTCTCCTCGACGGTTTCGCGCTGTTGCTTCGGAATAAGTACTTCCACGAGCCGCATGGGATCACGTCCATCATACCGTGGATAAACGTTCGTCCTCCCGCCGGCCGCAGCGACGAGGAACTCGAGAGGAGATCGGAGACCGCTGCACCCCTGCAGACGCGGATGTGGACGTCCCTGAACGCCTGCTTCACGACGATCCGAACCGAAGAACCCGCGTTCCGCCGATGCGACAGCGGCGGCGAGACGGCCGCCGCCCGCTCGAGTTGCGAGTCACGGATCCGACTGCGTTTCGACCTCGAGTTCGTCGTCCAATCGACGCGAGAGAGACGCCGTTTCGTCGTCGGTATCGACGGCGATTGTCGAGCCGATGAGCGCCGCGAGGCCGCGACGCAGCCGCTGTGAGACCGCCGAGTCGGACACGTCGAGCCGGTCGCCCAGTTCGACCAGCGTGGTTCGCCGCGGGACGTCGAAGTAGCCGGCCTCGTAGGCGGCGACCAGCAGTTCCCGCTGGGCCGTCGTCAATCCGAACCCGCGGTCGACGCTCGGTTCGTCCGTCTCGTGGAGGCGGACGAGTTCGATCGAGATATCCCGCTCGAGGCAACTGCTATAGAAGGCCGATAGGTCCTCGGAGGACGGAAACCAGAGGCGGAACGTCCAGCGGGTCTCCGTGCCGACAGCGCTCGTGACGATCACGTCGCGCTCGCAGATCGTCTCGAGGACGCCGTCGACCCGATCGTTCCACGCGATCTTGACGAGGACGTGATCGTCGATTTCGTCGACGATCGAGACGGCGGCGACCGTCCGTTCGGACTCGAGGGTGGCGACGATCGAGTCGGCGACGTCGGCCGGCGCCCAGAAGTACGGGACGACCGACTCGCTGGTCGGGACCGTCGTCTCGACGGTCAGCGTCACGTCCTCGTCCATGTCGAGCAGCGACCCGAGGGGGAACTCCGCCGCCGGGACCACGACCGTCGCGACGAGACTCATCGTTCGCTCCGCACCGTTACCGGCGGGCCGACGCGGCCGGTACGGTCCCGTCGTCGAACTCGATTCGGCTGCCTCGATGCGCTCGCCGTCCGTCCGGTAGCAGGGTACATGGAGGGATCGTCGGTGAAACATCCACAGGTGCTTACAAGAATTGGCGGGTTTGCTATCGAAGTAGTTTAAGTGACGGCAGCTATCTGATGGCGGCTCGAGGCGATTAGCGGACGAATCCGTCGGTCGCGATCGAACCTGTCCGAAAACAGCGGACGGGAGCCCCCGCAGCGGTGTGTTTATTGTTCGTCACGGAATGTCACTGAATATATGTATCAGGTCGGCCATTACGGGACGGCGCTGCTGGCGTACGCGCCGCTTGGCACCGCCGTCGCCCTCGGCGGACACGAGACGGCGGCGATACTCGGCGCGCTCGCCTGTGTCGCGCTCTCGACGCTCCCTGATTGCGACCAGAAAGTGCCGCTCGTCGAGCACCGCGGCCCGACCCACTCGCTGGCGTTCGCCCTGTTAGTCGGCGCCGGGCTCGCCGGGATCGCCGCGACGTTCGCCGGCGCCGGTTCCCCCCTTCTCGGCGCCGGCCTCGTCGGCTTCGCCTTCCTCGTCGGCGCGCTCTCGATCTGCTCGCACCTCTTCGCGGACGCGCTGACGCCGATGGGGATCCGTCCCCTCTGGCCCCTCTCGAGTCGCCGCTACACGCTCGCGGTGACCCGGACGGCGAACCCGCTGGCCAACTACGTTCTGTTGAGCCTCGGGGTCGCGGCGGTACTCGCGGGCACGGGAATCGTCGCGACGCTCGGCTGACGGCGTAGTGAGGCGACGAACGGCAGAACGAATTGTGAACGCCGTTATCGGGACGCCGGCGTCCGCGACGTCCTCGAGGCGCGGCGCGTCAGACCGACGCCCGCGAGGAACGCGACGAAGAGCAGTCCGGCGCCGACGGTGTAGAGGGTTTCGAACGCGGGGTTGACGGCCTGTCGGCCAAGGTAGGCGACGGCGAGTGCGAGCACCGCCGTCGCGCTCAGGAACGCGGTCAGCCGCCTCTCGTCGAACCGGCGGCGACCGATGATCGTGGCGACGATGACGGACGCGAGGATGACGAGCGTGACGCCGTACTGGAACATCTGCATCGACGGTCCATACGTCGTGACGTCGCTGATCACCGTCGGACTGATCACCACGTGGGCCGGGAGCGCGACGGCACCCACCACGAGCGCGCCGGTGACGTGATCCGCCGTCAGCCGCGGCGCCCAGACGAGGACGGTCGCGACGGTAAACACCACGAAGATCGAGATCGCGGTCCAGAAGTGGAGTCCGAGAATGTCCATCGTGTACGTCGTGACGGTTTCGCGACCGAGGATGACCTGAATCGGCGTCAGCACCAGTCCAGCGACGACGAGCCCGGCGACGCGGCGGTCGACGTCCGGCAAGCGCACGGCGGCGATGGCCGTCCCGATGATCGCGAAGCCGGCGAACATGGCGACGAAGCGGTGGAACCACTCGTAGAAACTCGGGAGGTTCGCCGGGAACAGGTTGTACGGGCCGGCGTCACACTGGGGCCAGTTAGCCTGGCAGGCTAGCCCCGACCCGGTCGCCTTCGCGGCGATGCCGAGCAGGATCGTCGCCGCGACCATCACGAGCGTCACCGCGAGCAGATGCGGAAAGCCGAACCGTTCGATCAGCGGACGAACTACCGGACGAGAGGTCTGACTGTTGGTCGACACGGACGTTCGACGATGGCTTAGGACGGCCCGTACTTAGGTTACCCGAGTCGTTCTTACCGCGCTGGAATCGGGCCGCTGACCCCCGACCCCATCCGATTTACGGCGCCAGCCGAAGGACGTTCGCCGCAGCCGACGGCTTCGCGTTCGCCGCATTCAAGAGTCGGCCACGCCAGCACTCGACATGGAGAAACGCGAGCGCCTCGAGACCTACCTCGAGTCGAACGACCTCGATTCAGTCTGGTTCGCCCGGCCGAACTCGTTCGCCTGGCTGACCGGGGGGAACAACGTCGTCGACCGCGAGACCGACGCCGGCGTCGCCGCCGTCGGCTACGACGGGACGACCCTCCGAATCGTGACGGACACCATCGAAGCCGATCGGATCACCGACGAGGAGTTGCCGGATCTCGACGCCGACGAAATCTCGATCGAACAGTTCCCGTGGCACGACTCGTCGCTCGAAGCGGCCATCGCGGCCCGCGTCGGCTCCGACGAACGGGCCGCCGCGGACGTCGACGTGCCGGGCGTAGAGCGCGTCGATCCGACGCCGCTCCGGCAGCCGTTGACGAAACAGGACCGCGAGCGCTACCGGCGGCTGGGACAGGAGACGGCCGCCGCCGTCGAGTCGGTCTGTCGGGAACTCCGGGCCGTGGACACGGAACACGAGGTCGCGTCGGCCCTACGGGTCGCCCTCTCGGCCCGCGATGTCGAGGCGCCCGTTGTCCTCGTCGGCGGTGCCGAACGCGCCCAGCAGTACCGCCACTACACGCCGACCGAGGCCGAACTCGGCGACTACGCGCTCGTCTCGGTGACGACCCAGCGGGCCGGCCTCCACGCGAGCTGTACTCGGACAGTCGCCTTCGACCCGCCGTCGTGGCTCGAGGAGCGACACGCGACCGCGGCCCGCGTCGAGACGACGGCGCTGGCGGCGACGCGAGCGGCGGCTGGCGACGGAAACGCGGGGACGGCCGGCGACGTCTTCGCGGCGATTCGGGACGCCTACGACGCGCTCGGCTACGCGGGCGAGTGGGAGAAGCACCATCAGGGCGGCGCCGCCGGCTTCGCCGGCCGGGAGTGGATCGCGACGCCCGACCACGAGGCCCCGGTGACGTCGCCGATGGCCTACGCCTGGAATCCGACCGTCGAGGGCGCGAAAAGCGAGGATACCCACCTCGTTACCGCCGACGAGGTCGAGTCGCTGACGGACACGGACAACTGGCCGACGACGACCGCCAGCGCCGTCGAGTTCGAACTGGAACTCGAGCGGCCGGCCGTGCTGACGCTCGAGGACTGAGCCGAGAAATCGAGAGAACTGGGGCGACGAGTGGCCGGCGACGGTTTCGCGGCGACGTTACTCCTCGGGGCCGGGATCAGACGACGACTCGGTCGCGTCATCCTCGTCGGCTGGGTCGGCCGAGTCGGCGTCGCGTCCCGCGGCGGTGGTGTCGTCGGAACCCGAGCGCGACGTCTCGGACGCGCCGTTCGCGGCGGGCTCCGGCGGTTCGGTGTCGTCGACGGTGATCGTCACCGGTTCGTTGCCGCCCTCGAGACCGGGATCGGACGCACCGTGGCGATCGAGGAGTCGATCGAGTGTGAAGATGGTGTTCAGTTCCTGTTGGACCTGATCGACGACGCCGCCGACGAGTTCGCTCGGCTGAATGGCCGTGTACTCGTAGGGGTTGTTGCCGGCGCCCTCGCTGGCGCGTTTCTCCCGGTTCACGCGCTCCTCCTCGTGGAGTTCTGCGAGAGCCTCTCGAACCGTGCTCGGATAGAGGCCGGTCCCCGTGGCGACCTCCTCGGAGGTGCTGCCCGGATTGGCCAGCAGGTAGACGTAGATCTTCGCGCGGGTCTCCGTATCGAGGATCCACGAGAGCAGATCGACGATCCGGCCGTCGACCTCCTCGACGGCGGCCGTTCGATCGCCCTCGTCTCGAGGCTCAGCCGGATCGTCCGCGCCGGACTCGAGGGGCGATTCGTCGAACTGATCGTCCGATTCGTCGCGCTGCGGGCGGCCGCTCCCGTCGCCTCCCCGACGCTCGTCGGTGTCATCTGAAGCCATATATCCTCTCGTCCGGGACGAGGCTTCCCACAGGGGTAAACCTTTGCGGGAATCAGTATCACGAACTGTTTCCGGTCGATACGAACGGCCGAATCAGGCAAAGACTGGCGGCGGCGCACTCACTCGGTTCCGAGCAGCAGCGACTCGCAGAGGGCGTCGGGACCCTCCTCCTCGAGCAGGCGCCGCTGTCGTTCGGCGCCGCTGTCGCGCTCGTAGACGCGCTTGATGCCGTTGATCCCCAGGCGCTCGCACTCGCGGTCGACGAGTTCGCCGAGATCGATCGTCCCCTCCATCTCGCGGTCGATGAGGCTGGCCTCGTGGCCGTGGCGGATCGCCCGCCACTTGTTCTCGTCGAGCAGTTCGCGCCGGTGGTCCCGGCCGTAGCCGTCGGCGCCGTCCTCGTACTCCTCGGCAAGCGCTTCCACGAGGGCGTGGGCGTACTCGACGAACGCGAGGATGATTTCGGGATCGGCCTGTCCGTCGGGCGTCCGCAGTTCGACGGTCCCGTGGGCGGTGTGGGGCCGCACGTCGTACCAGAGTTCGCCGCGGTCGCGGATCGACTCGGTCTCGAGCATCCGGCGTTCGAACCGGTCGAAGGCCTCGTAGTCCTCGAAGTAGGTCGGCATCCCCGTGTTCGGCAGCGCCTCGAAGATCTTCGCGCGAGCCGACTGGAGCCCGGTGTCGTACCCGTTCCAGTACGGCGAGTTCGCGGAGAGCGCGAGGATGATCGGGACGAACCAGCGCAGTTCGTTGGCGATCCAGACCGCCTTATCGGCGTCGTCGACGCCGACGTGGACGTGGACACCCGCCGTCGTGTTCCGGTGTTGCGGGTACTGGATGCGGTCGAGTTGCGACCGGTACCGCGGCTTTTCGGCGTGTTCGAGTTCCTGCCACTTTGCCAGCGGATGCAGCCCCGCCGCGGCGATCCGGTAGCCGTGGTCGGTTGCGTGATCGACCAGCGCCCGTCGAATCTCGAGCAGCGTCTCTCGGGCGTCGGCGGGATCCTCGATCAGCGGCGTCTGGGTCTCGATGACGAACTTGAACAGTTCGTGATCGAGCCGTCCCTCGAGGATCTCGGGCGGGTCGTACTCGTAGACGAGATCGTCGGTGCCGCTCGTGGGGCGACCGTCGTCGTCGACGACGAAACACTCCTCTTCAATCCCCAGCGTGCCCATGCGCGTAAACGAATCCCGGGACCCGCGTTCCATCGTCTGCCGTTTTCGACCGCGACGGTAAATACCGTTTGGACTCGGCAGCGCGGTGACGGCGACCGGATCGAACGGTCGTCGTCGCAGGCTCGAGCACCCGATCGGTAGTCGAAATCCGACCGGACGTCTCGCAGATTAGGACAGTTTTCGACGGCCGGTATCCGACCAAAGCAGTCGGTTTTCGTGATGGTCTCAAGTTGTTTTGGCAGTTCACTTATCGGTCTGGTTCTGGTCTCCCTGTAGACAGCTATGGTACCGAAAGCGAACGGTCCGCCGCAGCGACCGGTTCGGGTGCACCGTCTGGGACCGCAATCGCTGTCCCCGAGCGGAGGGGGATCATGAGCGTGGCCTCGAGCGAGAAGGGCGCGGTCCGTCGCTTTTTCACCGGACTCGGCGAATTCTCGAGCAGGCTCGTCCGGCGCTATCTCCCCGACGCGTTCATCTTCGCGCTCCTGTTGACGTTTCTGACGATGGGTATCGCGGTCCTGGTCACCGATACGGGACCCGCCGACGTCGCGACCCACTGGGGAGCGGGCTTCTGGGAGGTCGTCACGTTCTCGACGCAGGCGACGCTAGCGCTTTTGACCGGCTGGGCGCTGGCGGATTCCCCGCCGGTCAAACGCGGACTTCGGCGGGTCGCGGCGATCCCGAGCAGCCAGACGGGAGCAATCGTCGTCGTCGCATTTTGCAGTCAGTTGCTCGGGCTGTTTCACTGGGGCGTCGTGTTGATCGCCGGCGCGATCCTCGCCCGCGAGGTCGGCATCGCGATGGCCGAGAAGGACGTCGACGTCCACTATCCGCTGCTGGTCGCGGCCGCCTACGCGGGGCTGCTCCCATGGCACCAGGGCCTCTCCGCGGCCTCGCTGTTGCTCGTCGCGACGGACGGCCACTTCGCCGAGGAGAGCATGGGCGTCATCCCCGTCTCCGAGACGATCTTCCACCCATTCAACCTCGCGCTGGTCACGGCGACCGTCGCCGTCGTCGTGGTGCTCATGCCGCTGATGGCGCCCGACGAGGAACATATCAAGACGGTCCCCGAGGAGAAGCTGCGGCAGGCGCGCGGCGAGGTGATGACTGATGGGGGTGAGAGATCCGAAGGATCTCGATCCTCGTCAGACCGACGGTCTGACGTAGTTGAGGCGAGCGAAGCGAGTCGAAGCTCATCAGAACCTCGTTCTGATGTAGGTGAGCCGAGTGAAACGAGGCGAACGTCGGAATACCGTTCCGACGGTGGGATGACCGCGACCACCGACGCGCGGCCACACCGCCTGCACGAATCGCGACCGAAGGAACTTCTGCTCGATAGCACGGCGCTCTGCGTCGGAGTCGGACTGCTGATCTGGACGTATCTGGGCTACCTGTTCGTGACGGAGCCGTTCATGGACGTCCTGAACATCAACATCCTCATTTCGGCGATGTTCGGCCTCGGCTTCCTCGCGCACGCGTCGCTTCGCAGCTACATCGAGGTCTTCCACGAGGCGATCCGCGGGGCCAGCCAAATCATCATCCAGTTCCAGTTCTACGGCGGGATCATGAGCATCATGGTCTTCTCCGGGCTGGCCGAGTTGATCGCCGAGACGGCCGCCGCCTACGCGACGGAGACGACGTGGTATCTGATGGTGTTCGTCTCCGGCGGCATCGTCAACTTCTTCGTCCCCTCCGGCGGCGGCCAGTGGACGGTGATGGGCGAGATCTACGCCTCGGCCACCCAGTCGATCCCGGGAACGCAGATGAACCACATGATGATCGCCTTCGCGATGGGCGACCAGTGGACCAACATGGTCCAGCCGTTCTGGGCCATCCCGGTGCTCGGCATCGCCGGACTGACCATTCGGGACATGATGGGCTACGTCGTCGTGCTGTTCGTCTTCTCCGGCATCGTGATGGGAGCCGGGGCAGTCCTGATGGGGGTCGTCGGGTGATCGCTATGAGCGGCGAAACACCCACTCACGACGCCGAACGGACGGACCAGTCGGTCGCCGACGACGCCGGTCGAACGGGATTTGTTCCCGCATTCGGTCAGTACTTCCCTGAGTCGCTCGTCGGTGCAGTCTTCCTCGCGGGACTAGCGCTCGTCGCGACGGCTCCGTTCCTCGAGCCGCTGACTCAACTCGAGGTGTTTGCGACCGGCTTCTACGACCTGTTCGCGCTGCAGATGTTCCTGATTCTCTTCTGGGTGCTCAGCGCCGCGGTCGTCGAAGCGCCGCGCGTCGGCGCCGTTCTCGACGGGGTCGCCGACGTCCTCCCGACGAGCCAGCGGGGGATCGTCTTCTCGACGGGCGCCCCCTCGCTGGCGCTGGGCTGGGTCAACTGGGCGCTCGGGCTGATCGCCGGCGTCCTCGTCGGCCAGAAGCTCTGTCGGCGCGCTCGCGCCGAGGGGACCGCGGTCCACTACCCGCTCGTGCTGACCGGCGCCCTACTGGCGCTGGTCGTCACGAACCAGGGGCTCTCGAGTCCCGGCGCGTTGCTGATGGCCGACGGGAGCGGCGTCGCGAACGTCGTGGCTGAGGACGCCGGGAGCGTTTCGATGTCGTCGTTCGTGCTCCACCCGGTGAACCTCGTCTCGACTGCAGTCTTCGTCGCCACGCTGCCGCTCTTACTGGTCTGGCTCGCACCGGACGAGGAGTCCGAGATCGAACCGCTCGCGGAGCGCAACCGCGTTCTCGAGGGGTCGATCGCCGAGACCCTGTCGCACTACGTGCCGGCGCGGGACCACGATGACTGGCAACTCGGCGATCGGCTCGAGAACAGCCGGCTCATCAGCCTGGCGACGGTCGCCGTCGGCCTCGCGTCCGCGGGGTGGCACTTCGGAACCGGCGGCGCGCTGACGCTGCCGTGGCTCGCGTTCACGTTGGTCGTGCTCGGCTTGTTGGTCCAGGGACCGCCGATGGCCTTCCGGGAGAAAACGGAGGACGCGACGCGGTGGGCCAACCACGTAGCGATCCCGTTCCTGCTGTACGCCTCGGTCGTCGCGTTGCTGACCGAAGCCGACCTGTACGGGCCGATCGGCGACGCGATCGCGAGCACGGGCGTTCCCGGCGCGGCGTCGTACGTCGTCGCCTTCGTCCTGGGCTTGCTCGTCCCGGATCCCGCCTCCGTCTGGGTCCTTCAGGGCCCGGCGCTGGCGGCCGCCGACGTCGATCTCGCCGTCTCACTGATCGCGACGATGTACGGCGCGGGCGTCTCGAACCTCTGGCTCGCGTTCCTGTTCGCCGGCATCCTCTCGATCCGCGGCTTCGACTGGCGGGAGTTCGCGACGTATGCAGCGATCGTCACGCTGTACGTCTCGGCCGTCGTCCTGGGGCTGTTGCTGGTCGTCTGATCCCCGAGACGGACCGCGGATCAGGCGGTCCGTCTCGACTTCGTTTGGAACATCGCCTCGAGCGCGCCGTCGAACGCCGATCAGGACGCGACGTGCTCGGCCTCGGGGTCGACGTCGGTCTCGTCCTCCCGCAGTTTGAACTTCTGGATCTTGCCACTGGGGTTCTTGGGCAGTTCGTCGACGAAGTAGTACGTCCGCGGGCGCTTGAAGTCCGCGAGCCGATCGCTCTCGAGGACGAACTCGTTGAGGCCGGCCGCGTCGACGCCGCCGGCGACGACGTACGCGACGACCCGTTCGCCCCACTCCTCGTCGGGTTCGCCGACGACGGCCGCCTCCTCGACGGCGTCGTGATCGAACAGCACGTCCTCGACCTCGGCCGGGTAGACGTTTTCACCGCCCGAGACGATCATGTCGTCCTTCCGGTCGACGACGAAGGGGTAGCCGTCGCCGTCGCGGTAGCCCAGATCGCCGGTGTAGTACCACGTCGTCCCGTCGGCCTCGCGCAGGGATTCAGCGGTCGCCTCGGGTCGGTTCCAGTACTCGCGCATCGTACACGGACTCGAAAGCAGGATCTCGCCGATCTCGCCCTCGTCGACTTCGGCGTCCGGATCGGCGTCAGGTTCGACCACGCGGACGCGGTGGTTGAGCGCGGGCAGGCCGGCCGACCCCTGCTTCGGAATCTGGTCCTCCGGCGGCTGGAAGACCGCCGCCGGCCCGAGCTCGGTCATCCCGTAGGCCTGGACGTACGCCTCGCAGAGGTGGTCCATGCAGTTCTCGAGTACCCGTTCGGGCATCGGCGCCGCGCCGTAGAGGCCGATCCGGAGCGACGAGACGTCGACGTCGGCCTCGGCGGCGGTCAGCGACAGCGCGTTCCACGCGGTCGGCGCCGCGAACAGGACCGTGACGCGGTGGTCTTCGATCGCCTCGAGGGCCGCCTCCGGGTCGAACTCGTGGTGGATGACGTTCGCCGCGCCGCGGTGGACCCGCGCGAACAGGCTACAGTGGAGCTCGGCGCAGTGGTACAGCGGCATCACCGACAGCCCGACGTCGTCGCGGGTGAGGTCCAGTTCCGCGATACACAGTAGATCGTGTTCGACCATGCTGCGGTGCTCGTGGACGACGCCCTTCGGCCGCCCCGTGGTCCCTGAAGTGTAGATGAAGGCGTAGACGTCGTCCTCCTCGACGGCCACTGCGGGCGGGTCGGCGGCCCCCGACTCGAGGAGGTCGTAGAATCCCCGCGCGTACGCCGGCGGATCGTCGCGGTCGTCGTCGATGAACACGTAGTCGTCGACGGTTTCGAGGCTCGGCCGCGCTCCCTCGACCGCCTCCCGCGTCTCGGACTCGAACAGGACTATCTCGGCTTCGGCGTCGTTGACGATGTACTCGATCTCGCCCGCCGGCAGGCGGAAGTTCAGCGGGGTGAAGACGGCGCCGAGCTTCGCGCACGCGTAGACGGTAAGTGCCATCTCGGACCCGTTGTACAGGACCGTTGCGACCCTGTCGCCCTTCTCGATCCCGAGGTCGCGCATCGCGTTCGCCAGCCGGTCGACGCGCTCGTTGAACTCGGCGTAGGTCCACCGCTGATCCTTCCGCGGATAGACGATCGCGTCCCGCTCGGGATAGCGCTCGACCGTCTGCTCGAGGGTGTCGCCGATTGTGGGGTGTTCTGACATACCACGACTGCGTACCACGAAGGATCTTATATTTGTTATCGAGGACACCTCCGTTCGCCGCCCTAGCCGGAGCACGCTGGTCGAGGACGTGGTACCGTCGCGAACGCTACTATGGAGTCGGCGACATCCGCAAGGCGCCCCTGACTCGAAGCAGAACCCGAGGTTACGCTATTGATTGCGAGACTAACGGGCGGAATAGCGCTCTTACCCTGATCGGTCCGTCCGTCGAATCCGGCTGTTTCTACTCCCGAAACGCTCGAACGAAACGTCCGGTTTTTGTCGAATTGTGACGGTGCCATCGATGGTTCCGATGCCACGTACGAGAACGATCGGCGTCGCAGTCGTCGCGGCGCTCGTCCTCCTCTCGGGGGCGAGCCTCGCGGTCGTCGCGACCGACGCCGGCACGATCCAAGAGAACGAGACGGAGAACGAAACGGCCACGGTGACGTTCGAGAACCAGACGTCGAACGGGACGGCAGTCGTGGTCAACAACACGACGCTGCCCGAGGGCGGCTTCGCCGTCATTCACGCAGCCGCACCCGACGACGGGAACGAGACCGTTACGAATCTGTCCGCGGAGTACGCACCCGGAGACGTCCTGGGTAATTCCACCTACCTTGACCCTGGCGAGCACGAGAACGTGACCGTCGAACTCAACGAATCCCTCGAGGAGAGCCAGGTGTTGATCGCGATGGCCCATCAGGACACTAACGGCAACGAGACGTACGAGTTCCCCGAGGCCGACGATCCCTACACAAGTGACGAGGAGCCGGTGATCGATGACGCACTGATCACGCTCGAGGACGAGATGAACGAGACGTCCGAGTGAACGAGACGAGGGGATCGCTACTCCTCGTTCGCTTTCGTTCTCTACTGGCGTGGTGAGCGGACGCGATAGCGGTTCAGCCGATCGGACGGTCGCTTCACATTGCGAGTTGCTCCGATCACAGCCGGGACGACTCTCATCGCGGTCGCGCGACGACCCCGAGATGGTCCGTGTGATAGTCCTCGAGCCGTTCGGTCTCCACGATCTCGTATCCTTCCTCGAGCTCCTCGCGCACGTCCGCGAAGACGTCGTCGGGATCGCGCGTGACGTCCTCGCTTCTGGCCTTCACGGCCAGCAACAATCGCCCGTCGTCGGCCAGGAAGCGCCGGTTCTCGAGGGCCACCCGCGCCTGCCCTCGGGTCGCGACGTCCTGAACGAGCACGTCGACGTCCGACTCGACGACGTGGGCGTACGTCTCGGGCTTTCGGGCGTCCTTGAGTAGCGGGAAGAGCCGCGGTCGGCTCTCCGCCGCCTCGAGCAGATCCCTCGCCGGTCGCGCGGCGAACTCGACGGCGTAGGTCGGGCCAGCGAAGTCCGCGACGTGACTCACGGTCGTTCCGCTGGCTGCGCCCAGATAGAGGACCGTCTCGCCGCCATCGAGGCTGGTGTCCATCCCCAACTCGAGCATCGCCCCGAGCTTCGAGCGGTTCGGGTTCCACGCGCGCCACTCGCCCTCGGTCGGTTCGCCGTAGACCGGCTCTCCCCGCGTCGCGAGTCGCTCGCTCCCGTCGAACGCGCGGCGCTCGACGCCGTCCGGAAGCTGTTCACTCATCGTCGGAACCTCCGTTTTCGTCGCCAGCGCCGTCGTCCGTCCGCGCCTGAATCGTCTCGATACGCTCCTCGAGTTCGGCCTCGAGTTCGGGCTTCAACTCGCCCGAGTAGTGGTCGACGCGGGCGGCGATGGCGAGTTTCCCGGCCACCGCGCGGGCCGCCGAGCCGCGCTCGTCGGGGTGGGTGCCCCGGACCGCGTCGTGCGTGTAGATGATCCCGTGTTTGGGCGAGGGCGCGTGCCCGCGCAGGTGGGCGAAGAGCGCGTCCTCGGCGCCCAGCACCTGAACCGTGCCGCTGGGTTTCTTGGCCAGACTCTCGAGGCCGCCGGCCAGCGAGAGCAGCCGCGCCGCGAGGACGGGGCCGGCCATCGCGGCGAGGTTGGGCGCCACCGTCGGCGCCGTCCGCTCGACGTACTCGCGCAGTTCGTCGGCCTCGTCGGCGAGACCGGCGACGCGCTCGGCCAGCGAGACGAGCGCGTCCGGCGCGGCGTCGGGCGTTTCGTCTCGACTCGCCAGTTCGCGGGCGTAGTCGACGCCCGTGCCGGCGTCGGGGTCGACGGTCCCCGCCCACTCGGCCAGCCGTTCGGCGAGCTCGTTCGCGGTCCGCGTGCAGTCGTCCATCGCCCGCACCGCGTGGACGAGCTGGCGGTCGTCGGCCGCCTCGCGCTCGGTCACCGCTGCCCTCGTCGCCGCCGTCGTCGCGGCCCGCAGGGCGTCGTAGTACTCCTCCTCGTCGTCGACGACCCCCGCCTCGACCGCGAGCGCGGGCCAGTCGTGGGGATCGTCAGCGGACCCCTCGCGAACTGCCGTCGCGGCCGCCTCGGGACCGTCGGATGCGAGAGCCCCGAACCAGCCGTCGTCCGCTCCGGTACTGTCAGTCATGTCTCTCCCTTGGAGGCCGCGGTCGTATATGCGTTCTCGAACGATGCCGGCTGGCACGCGCGCCTGAGCAATACGCGAGCGGAGACGGCGCGTCGCGATCCCTCGAGCGGAGGCTTTCGACCGCGCTGGCGACGTTCTAGAGCGGTGACCGATCGTCGAAACGCCTATCGGTCCGCCCCCAAAACGTCCGGGAAAGATGTACAAGCGACGGAGGTCCCAGCCATGTATGTACTGATCGTTGGCGCGGGACAGGTCGGCCAGATGATCGCCGCGAACTTAGCGGATACCCACGACGTCGCGGTTGTCGAACGCGATCCCGCGCTCGCCGACGAGATCACGTACACGTACGACGTGCTCTCGGTTCAGGGCGACGGGACGGAACTCGAGACACTCCGGGACGCTGGCCTCGAGCGGGCGGATCTGGTCGTCGCCTGTACCGACAGCGACGAGACCAACATCGTCGTCTGTGGCACCGCCAAGACCGCCAGCGAGACGTTCACCATCGCGCGCGTCCGACGCCGGACGCTGTTGAACACCTGGGAGGGGTCCCGGGGCGCCTTCGGTGTGGATTTCATGGTCTGTACGGATCTGCTGGTCGCCCAGACGATCTTCAGGATCTCCGGTTTCCCGCGGGCCCAGGACGTCGAAACGTTCGCCGGTGGCCTCGTCAGGATGGCCGAGTTCGAGATCGGCCCGGAGAGCCCGCTGGTCGGCAAGCGCGTCGAGGAAGCCGACCGGTACGACTCGATGACGTTCGCCGCCGTCTTTCGGGAGGAGCAACTGATCGTCGCCCGCGGTGACACCGAGTTCCGTGCCGGCGACCGGATCGTCGTCATCGGGAGCCCCAATTCCGTCAAGGAGTTCGCCATGGCGATGGTTCCGGACACGACCTCGAGCACCGACGACGTGGTCATCGTCGGCGGCAGCGAGATCGGGTTCCAGGCCGCCCGGGAGTTCGAGGCCCACGGCTTCGAGCCGCGGCTAATCGAGCGGGACCAGGAGCGCGCCCGCGAGATGGCCGAGGCGCTGCCGGACACGTTCGTCATGCAAAGCGACGCGACCGACACCGACTTCCTCACCCGCGAGCACGTCGACGAGGCCGACATCGTGGTCGCCGCCCTCGACAGCGACGAGAAGAACCTGCTCGTCTCGCTGCTGGCCCAGCGGGTCGGCGTCGACCGGACCGTCGCGATCATCGAGAACACCGAGTACACCGACCTCTTCGAGGCCGTTGGGATCGACGTCGCGATCAACCCTCGAGAGGAGACCGCCGAGGAGATCGTCCGCTTTACGCGGACGGATCAGACCGAGAAGATCGCGATGTTAGAACACGACCGCGCCGAGGTCATCGAGGTCGAACTCGACGACGACAGTGCCCTGGCGGGCCGGGAGATCGCGAAGTCGATGGAGGGGCTCCCCGACTGCGTCGTCATCGGCGCGATCTCTCGCGGCGGCGACCTCGTCACGCCCCGCGGGACGACGGTTCCCCGCGCCGGCGACCACGTCGTGTTGTTCGTCGACGCGACCGCCCTCAGCGAAGTGTCGGCCGCGCTGTGAGTCAGCGGTAGAGGCCGATCCGTCGGAAGACCGCGCTCAGCAACACGGCGACGGGGATGATCTCGAGGCGGCCGACCCACATGTTAATTATCAACATCGCCTTCGCGGTGTCGGGCATTCCCGGTCCGGTAATCCCCGAGTCGAGCCCGACGTTGCTCTGGGCGCTCATCACGTCGAAGATGACGTACTCGACGGGATGAGCCGGCGAGAGCGTCCGCAGGAGGACGGTCACGCCGACGGCGAGGAACGTGATCCAGAGCAGGAAGACGACCGCCGCTTCGGTGTACTCCCGCTGGAACTGGTCCTCGCTGAGACTCCGTTTGCCGATCCGGAATTGACGAATCGCGCTGTCCGGCTGGAAGACCGAACCGATCTGCCAGACCGTCCCCTTGACGAGCGTGATGACGCGGACGAGTTTGAGACCGCTGACCGTCGACCCCGCCGCGGCGCCGGTCAGCATTCCCAGACACGTCACGAACGTCGCTCCGGCCGACCAGACCGATTCCGTGCCCTCGCCGACCGTCGCCGTACCGAAACCGGTGTTCGACGTCGCGGAGACGAACTGGAACAGCGAGATCCGGAACGTCTCCTCGAACGTCTCGTACTGTCCGTTGGCCCAGAGGATCGCGGTCAGGGCCAGCGAACCGATCCCGAACCAGAGGAAGACCCAGCGCGTCTGGACATCCGTGTAGAAGTTCTCGAGTTCGCCCTTGAAAATCAGGTAGTGGATCGGGAACGCGATGCTGCCCGCGACCATCACCGGGACGACTGCATACTCGATGAGGGGGCTGCCGTAGTGGCCGATCGAGTCGGCGTGGACGGAGAACCCGCCGGTGGCGATCCCCGTCATCGCGTGGTTGATCGCGTCCCAGGCCGGCATGCCGACGAGGAGGAACAGCGCGATCGAGCCGAGCGTCAGCCCGAGGTAGATCTTCCAGATTTCCGTGACCGTATTGACGATGCTCGGGTGGATCTTCTCCGATCGGGCCTCGCTCTGGTAGAGCGTCAGCGAGCCGCTGCCCGGCCGCGCGAGGATGGCGACCGTCAGTACGATGACGCCCACGCCGCCGATCCACTCGGTAAAGGAGCGCCACCAGTGTAACGACCGCGGTAACTTCTCCTCGACCGCGGCGACGGTCAGCCCCGTCCCGGTGAAGCCGCTCATGCTCTCGAACACCGCGTCGAGCGGGTTCAGGAAGATGTCCGTCGTGTTGTCCAGCGGCGGCGTGTTCGCCCACGCGGGGTACGGATCGATCGCGATTGTCCACGCGATCAGCAGGAACGGGAGCCCGCCGAGGATGCCGACCGCTGCCCAGGAACCGGCCGCGGTGATCATCGCCTCGAGCTTTCCGGGGTCGGCCGCGCCGCGGTATCGGCGAGCGAGCGCAACTCCGAGCCCGGCCATCACGACCGCCGAGAGGAGGAACGCGGGGATCGCGTAGAACTCGCGGTGGATGGCGGCGATCGGGATCGAGACCAGCAGCATCAGGGAGACCACCTGAAGGATCCGGCCGACGTCCCGCCCGATTACCGGGTAGCGGGCCTTCATGGCTGCTCGCCGGTAAACGCCCGGACGGCGTCATCCAAGGCGGCGTCGTCGGTGAAGACGGTCACGTGATCGCCGGCGCGGACGGTCGTCCCGCCGCGAGGCGCGCGAATGTCGCCGTCGCGCTGGAGGGCGACGACGAGACAGCCCTCGGGGAGCGCGCCGGCTTCCTTCGCCGAGGAGAGCGGTTGGCCGGCCATCGGGGCATTCTCGGTGACGGTGAGTTCGACGAGTTCGGTGTGATCGTCGAGGTCGATGAAGTCGGTGACGCCCGGATACCGCACGGAGTGATAGAGGTAGTCGGCGATCAGCCGCTGGGGGTTCTCGATTAAGTTGACGCCGATCTTCTCGAAGACGGGCAGGTTTTCGGGGTCGTGGACGACGCTGACGAGGTTCGGGACGTCGTGTTCCTGGGCGAGCAACATCACCATGATGTTGACCGCGTCGACGTCGGTCGTCGAGATGACCGCGTCCGCCCGGTCGATGTCCGCGTCTCGGAGCGTGTCGTGGTTGGTCGCGTCGTCGTTGAGTACGAGACAGTCGTACGTCGAAGCCACGTCGTTCGCTCGCTGTTCGTCGGTCTCGATGACGACGACGTCGTTGCCGTCGCGGACCGCGAGATCGATCAGGTTCGAACCGATACTTCCGGCGCCGATAATGACAATATACATCGTTGAATCTAGGTCTCCTGCGAACCCGGTCGCGAGAAAACGACGACCGGACGTTCGCTCTCGGTGAACAGTCTGTACGAATCGGATCCCGACAGCAGTCGGCGGCGGTGACCGCCGGGCCGTGGTCGAATCCCGACGGCCGCGGCGACGCTTTCGTCGACGGCGTCCTCGAGCGCGAGAACGTCCGCGTGCCTCGTGCTCGAGTCAGTCGTCGGGTCACCGCCGCGACCGGACCGGGCGCCCGCGGCGCCGCAGTCCCGTCGTCGCTGTCGACATCGGTGCATCATTGACCTCGTTTCGGATTCGATAATATAAACCTAGCACATTTACGCATTCCGGACCTGGGTTAAGAGCATGAATTTCGATGAGCGTCCCCGGCGTCGACCGTCGCCTCGAGCGTCCACACTCCGCCGGTCGCGGTCGACGGACCCGCCGCTCGTCGCGTTCGTGATGGGCCAGATCGATCGAATTCCGCCAAACGCGGCCGACGACGATACCGCACGACGCAGGAATGAGCGGCCGTCGGCGGGGTCTCCCCTCGGCTCGAGGGCGAGTGTCCGTCGACATCGTCGACCGGTCGATTCGAAGACGACCGGATGCTGCTACCGGTAGAGATCGAGTTGCTGGAAGAACGCACCCAGCAACACGGCGACGGGGATGATCTCGAGGCGGCCGATCCACATGTTGAAGATCAGTACCGTCTTGGCGGCGATCGGCATCGCCGGGCCGGTAATTCCCGCGTCCAAACCGACGGTACTCTGTGCGCTCATCACCTCGAAAATGACGTACTCGAGGGGGTACTCGGGCGGCAGCGTCCAGAGAAAGACCGCGACACCGACCGCGAGGCCGACGATCCAGAGAACGAAGACGACGGTCGCCTCGGTGTACTCGCGCTGGGCCTGGGACTGATCGAGGCTCCGCTCGCCGATCCGGAGCCGTCGGATCGCGCTGGCGGGCGTAAAGACGCTCCGGATCTGCCAGACCGTCCCCTTGATGAGCGTGATGACGCGGATGATCTTGAGCCCGCCGACGGTCGACCCGGCCGCGGCGCCGGTAAGCATACCCACACAGAGCAACAGCGTCGGGCCGGCCGTCCAGACGCGTTCGGTACCGCTTCCGATCGCCACCGTACCGAACCCGGCGTTGGACGTCGCGGAGACGAACTGGAACAGCGCGACTCGGAACGTCTCCTCGAGCGCCTCGTACTGGTCTCCAATCAAGAGCAGCGCCATCAGGACGAGCGAGCCGACGGCAAACCAGATGAACACCCAGCGGGTCTGGACGTCTTTGTAGAAGTTCTTGAGTTCCCCTTTGAGTAGCAGGTAGTGAACGGGGAAGGCGATGCTGCCCGCGACCATCATCGGGATGACTGCGTACTCGATAACGGGACTGCCGTAGTGGCCGATCGAGTCGGCGTGGACGGAGAACCCACCGGTCGCGATGGCCGTCATCGCGTGGTTGATCGCGTCCCACAGGGGCATCCCGGCGAGGAGGAACAGGACGATGCCGGCGAGGGTGAATCCGACGTAGATCTTCCAGATCTCCATCACCGTCGAGACGATACTGGGGTGGATCTTCTCCGACCGGGCCTCGCTCTTATAGAGAGTGAGCGAGCCGCTGCCCGGCCGCGCCAGGATGGCGACCGTCAACACGATGACGCCGACGCCGCCGATCCACTCGGTAAAGGAGCGCCACCAGTGCAGCGACCGGGGCAGTTGCTCCTCGACGACGGCCATCGTCAGTCCGGTGCTGGTGAAGCCGCTCACGCTCTCGAAGATTCCGTTCAACGGATACCGGAAGACGGCGACTGTTTCGGACATCTCGGGCGTGTTCGCCCATGCCGGATACGGGTCGACCGCGATCGTCCACGCGATCAGCAGGAAGGGGAGGCTGCCGAACACGCCGACAGTCCCCCACGCGGCCGCGGCCGTGACCATCGCCTCGAGTCGACCGGTGTCGGACACGTCCTGGTATCGCCGCGTGAGACCGAGCCCGATTCCGCCCATCAGAAGGGCGGAGCCGACGAAGGCGGGGATCGCGTAGAACTCGCGGTGAATGGCGGCGATCGGGATCGAGACGAGCAACATCAGGGAGACGACCTGCACGATTCGGCCGAGGTCTCGCCCCACCGCCGAATACCGGACTCTCATGGATGGTCGCCGGTGAACGCCGCGACCGCGTCGGCCAGCGTGGCGTCGTCGGTGAACACCGTCACCTTGTCGCCGGCTCGGATCGTCGTCTCGCCCCTCGGGGCCCGGATCTCACCGTTCCGCTGGAGGGCGACGACGAGACAGCCCTCGGGAAGCGTGCCGGCTTCCTTCGCCGTCGAAAGCAGTTGGTTGTGCATCGGGGCGTCCTTAGTGACGGTGAGTTCGACGAGTTCGGTCTCGTCGTCGAGGTCGATGAAGTCGCTGACGTCGGGGTATCGCACGGAGTGATAGAGGTAGTCGGCGATCAGCCGCTGGGGGTTCTCGATTAAGTTGACGCCAATCTTCTCGAAGACGGGCAGGTTTTCGGGATCGTGGACGACGCTGACGAGGTTCGGGACGTCGTGTTCCTGGGCGAGCAACATCACCATGATGTTGACCGCGTCAATGTCGGTCGTCGAGATGACCGCGTCCGCTCGGTCGATGTCCGCGTCTCGGAGCGTGTCGTGGTTGGTCGCGTCGGCGTTGAGAACGAGACAGTCGTACGTCGAAGCCACGTCGTTCGCTCGCTGTTCGTCGGTCTCGATAACGACGACGTCGTTGCCGTCGCGGACCGCGAGATCGATCAGATTCGAGCCGATGCTTCCGGCGCCGATGATGACGATATACATCTTCAGTATCCCTCGGGGAATCGTTCGTGACGCAATTCGAGAGTATGACAACAGCTTGTTCGTTCTCGGTTATAGTCTGTCCGACTCGGTTCCGAACAGAGCCCGGCCGACTCGAGCGGTTTGTCCTTCACCAGTGCAGTGTTCACGGACACCACGGGGCCGCCGGCGATCAGGGATCGGACGGTCCCCCTCGATAGCGCTACCTCCCGACTCGGCCGGAGTGCAGTCACGTCACTAGTAGTGTCCGGGCGAGCGATCAAAAAGCAGGAGCCTTCAGTCCCGTGGCCGTAGTCGGGGGTATGAGCGTTCGTCTCGACGAAGTGAACAAACGGATCATCCACGCGCTGATGGACGACGCGCGGAACACGTCCGCCCCGATGATCGCCGAGGAGGTGGGCGTCTCGCCGGCGACGATTCGAAACCGGATCAATCAGCTCGAGGACGCCGGAATCATCAGCGGCTATCACGCGAACGTGAACTTCGACGCCGCCGACGGCATGCTCACGACGCTGTACGTGGCGACGGCGCCCGTCGAAGAGCGCGCACGCCTCGCCCAGCAGTCGCGGACGATCGCCGGCGTCGTCAACGTTCGGGAGTTCGTCGCCGGCCAGGAGAACCTCCACGTCCTCGCCGTCGGCGACGACGTCGACGCGATCAACGACGTCGGCCGGGAGCTCGCGGCTCTGGGCCTCGAGATCGACGACGAGAAGATGGTCCGAACGGACCAGTTTCAGTCCTACCAGCCCTTCGGCCCGGCCGAGACTCACCAGCAGTTCTCGGACTACGTCAGCCTCACCGGCGGCAACGAGGTCGTCGAACTGACCGTCGACGACGACGCGCCGGTCGCCGGCATGACCCTGGAACGCGCTGGGGAGGAGGACGTCCTCGAGGACGGCGTGCTCGTCGTCTCGATCGAACGCGACGACGCCGTGCTGACGCCGACCGGCGAAAGCGAGATCCGGGCCGGCGACATCCTGACCGTCCTCTCTCGAGGCGAGTTCACCGATTCCACGTTCGACGCGTTCGAAACCGATCGCCGCTAACGGGGACGGAGCGAGCGCTTCGCCATCGAGCAGCACCGGCGCGTCACGGATCGTTACCGTCTCCAGTTGCGTCGCCGATCCCGCTGGGAACTGTGGACCGATTCCTCGAGGATCCGGTTGATGGCCCAGGCGACCCAGCCGAAGACGAGCACGGTGAAGACGGCCATCTCCGTGCGGACGAACGTCCCGTGCCAGACCGTCAGCACCGCGGCGACGACGACGATCGATACGGCGGTAACGGTAAAGACGTCGAAGAACGAGACCGGGTGCCGGATGCTTGGAAGTCGAGACATGCCGGGTGAACCTACGCGACCCGTGCATATAGATGGTCGGTTGACATAGTCGGCGGCTCGCGTCCCGGTCGCGGCGTCGAGTAGCGACGTCCGGCGACGCCGTCGGTCTCGGCGACGGACCACTTCAGTGGAATTATGTACCGACGTCGAGTTTCCCCGACCACGATTCCGGCTCGAGCGAAGCCAGATCTGAGAGTATGAATATACGTGTCGATTGGCAGGCGAGCGTCGCGCTGACTGGAACCGTTCTCAAGTATCTCGCCCTCACGCTGTTCGTCCCGGTCGTCGTCGCCATCATCTACGGGGAACACTTCCTCGTGTTCGCGGCGACGATCGTGCTCACCGTCGCGATCGGGTTCGGCCTCGAGCGGCTCGATCCGGACCCCGATCTGCAGCCGCGAGAGGCGTTGTTGCTGGTCGCGCTCTCGTGGCTGGCCGTCGCGGTTGTCGGAGCGATCCCGTACGTCATCGCCGGCTACGGAACTGATTCGGCGCTCAGACACCCGGTGAACGCGCTGTTCGAGTCGATGTCCGGGTTCACGACGACCGGGGCGACCGTGATGGCCGAGATTTCCGTCGAGCAACACTCCCACGCCCTCATGATGTGGCGCCAGCTGACCCAGTGGCTCGGTGGGATGGGGATCATCGTGTTGATGATCGCGATCCTGCCGGAGTTGGCGGTCAACGGCGCGCAGCTGATCCGCTCGGAGGCGCCGGGACCGGAGCTCCAGAAGCTGACGCCGAAGATCGCCGAGACGGCCCGCATCCTCTGGCTCGTCTACTTCGGATTCACGATCGTCTACATTGCCCTGCTGTACGGCCTCCACCTGGCGGGGGTGGCGCCGAACATGGGCTTCTACAACGCGGTCGCCCACGGCTTCACGACGCTCCCGACCGGCGGGTTCTCGCCCGAGGCGAACAGCGTCGCCGCGTTCTCCGCCGCCGTGCAGTGGGTCGTCATCCCCTTCATGGCGATCGCCGGCACCAACTTCGCGCTGTTCTGGTACGTGTTAGACGGCGAGCCCGGGCGGCTCTTCCAGAACACCGAGTTTCGAGCCTACGCGGGTGCGATCGCCGTCGTGACCGCGATCGTCGCCGCGTTGCTCTACAGCGGCAGCGCCCCGCCGCTGGGTGAACTCGGCGGCGCGACGGAGGGGTACGGGGAGAGCGCCTTGCGCCACGCGGCCTTCCAGACCGTCTCGCTGTTGAACTCGACGGGGTACGCGACGAGCGACTTCGCGGAGTGGGGACCGGTCGCCCAGACCGTCCTCCTCGTCGCGATGTTCATCGGCGGCTGCGCCGGCTCGACCGGCGGCGGCGTCAAGATCATCCGCTGGCTAGTCGTCCTGAAGGTCACCCGCCGAGAGCTGTTTACCGCGGCCCACCCCGAAGCGGTCAAACCGATCCGCCTCGGCGGCTACGTCGTCGACGAGGACGTCATCCGCGGCGTCCTCGGCTTCACCCTGCTGTACCTATTCATCTTCGTGGTCGCGACAGTGTTCATCGCCGTCGACTCGACCCGCGGCGCGGTCTCGCTTGAACCGATCGACGCGATCAGCGCCAGCATCGCGACGATCGGGAACATCGGACCGGGCTTCGGCGAACTCGGTCCCTTCGGCAGCTACCGCGAGTTCCCTGACTCCTCGAAACTCGTGATGATCTTCCTGATGTGGATCGGCCGCCTCGAAATCATTCCAGCGCTCGTCATCTTCACCGGCGCGTTCTGGCGGCGGTGACAGTGACCGTCGAGGGCGTCGCCTACCGCTCCGACGGATCCTTCTCGTAGGCTTTCAGGCGGTCGTACTCCTCGCCCGTGATCGGAAGCACCGTGCCGTGTTTGAATCCGTAGGGAAACGAGAACTCGTCGTCGGCGCGCACGAACTCGTCCTCCAGCGACTCGGCTACGAACGGAACATAGCCCTGCGTCTCCGGACTGCCGCCGAAGTAATCGACGAACAGACACCACCGGCCGTCCTCGAGTTTTACGGCGGTTGGCGCCTCGTACCGCTCGCCCTCCAGTCCCTCCATGGTGCGGTCGAACGCCGTCACTCGGGTGAACGGTCCGGTCGGACGCTGGGCCTTCAGCAGGATGATCCCGGCGGGGTTCGCTTCGCTTTTCAGGAAGCAGTAGTACGATCCGTTCTCCTCGTACATCGCGGAGTCGATGACGCCGCTGTCCGGTTTCCGGTACAGCAGTTCTGGCTCCGAGAACTCCTCGAACGACTCGGTTCGCGCGTAATAGATCGCCTTCTCCTCGAAATCGTCGCTGCGGTGGGCCGACGACCAGTGGACGACGTACTCGGCGTTCTCGCTGTCGTAGGTGATATCCGGCGCCCAGAGACAGCCGAACGCCTCGCCTCCAAGTTCGACCATCCGCTGTTCGGACCAGTCGGTCAAGTTCTTGGATTCCCACATCACCAGCGAGTTACTCCCGTTGCGCGTGATCTCCTCCCACGAGCCGCCGTACTGATTGGGCATCCCGTAGGCCAGGCTGAGGTCCGTGCCCAGTATCACGAACCGCTCGTCCGCCGTTCTGGTGATCGTACAATCCCTGACCCCCTTATCGCCCTTGTAACTCCAGAGGACGGGGTCGCCGCCGTTTACCGTCTCCCAGTGGAACCCGTCTTCGCTGATTCCGAAGTACACCTGCTCACCGTCCGGCGTCCGCTTCTCCCTGAAGTGGACGAACAAGTAGGCCTGCATCACTACTCGAACTGTTGTCAGGTAGTGCCGTAGCTGTTTCCGTTTCGTCGCTCGTCGAGAAAGGGGTCGAGTCGCCGCCGCGGCGCCTAGACTCCGAACGTCGCTCGGAGCATGTCCCGCGTCCCGGGACCGAGGCCGACGGCGACGACGGTGATCAGCATCAGGACGGCGAATCGCGGCTGTTCGTCGAAGATCTCCTCGTTGAAGACCCAGACGACGAACGTGGCCGCGACGAGTTTCACGAGCAGGAACGGCCAGGCAGCGCCGATCGTGTCGACGACGTTGGGAGGCAACACCGAGCCGGTGATGTCGACGATCGCCCCGTTGATGGGGTGTTTCGGCGAGAGGTTGTGTTCGAGGCCGAAGGCGGTCGCCCAGTCGAGGCCGATGACGTTCGCGACGCCGTCGACCGCATGGGCCCAGATGACGACCACTCCCATGTACTCCGTTCCTCGGTTGATCTCGGGAACGAACGTCCCGATGAGGAGCCAGGTGACGGCCGTGGCGAGGGTCGCGCCGACGAGCGTCGTCAGCAGGAGCAGCGGATGGAAGTCCGCGTACGGTTGCGTCGACGCGTACACCAGATAGGCGAGCGTGACCGTCAGGTAGGTCGTGCCGATCGCCGCGAGCGGGTACTCGTAGCCCGAGACGCGGTCGGTTCGGTCGAGCCAGACCGACACGACGACGGCGATCACCGTGAGGAGGGCGACGGTGAAGTAGATCAGCGGACTAATCAGGAAGCCGATCCACGGCAACTCCATCATGAGTTCGCCCGTCTGTCGGTAGGCGGCGACGCTCGTGTCCTCAACGACCCGCAGGGCGCCGCCGAAGAGCATGAACGGGAACAGCGCGAAGAAGCCCGCGCGGTAGCGCTCGATCTCGAGGCGGCGAACCAGGAAGAGGATCCCGATCGCCATCAGAACGAGCGTCGGAATGTAGCCCGCGTAGGAGACGAACGTGTAGCCGGGCTCGGCGGTCGGTCCGGCGTTCGGACCGACCTCGCTACAGTGGACCGGATTCCCGTCCGCCCAGGCGACACAGCTCCAGCCGTGAGCGTCTGCGACCACTGGCCCCCAATAGTACTGCCAGATCAGATCGACGTAGACGGGCTGATAAAAGAGGGAGGCAGCGAGCGCCACGCCGGCGGCGAGGAGAACGACGGTCGCGGCCCAGACTCGCTCGGCCCCGTACCGTTCGATGAACTCGTCCATGCGAGAGTAGCTGTACGGGGGCCGCTTACCGTTTCCGATTTTTTTGCATCGGCGGTCGGTCGGATCCCGACCGCCGTCAGTCGCCGCCTTCGTCGATCGTCCGCGCGGCGGCGCGGAGTTCGTCGTGGAGCGCTCCGTTCGAGGCGACCAGCCCCTCGCTGTCGTGGCACCAATGGTTCCCCTCGAGGTCCGTCACGGTCCCGCCGGCCGCCCGGATCAGCGCGACGCCCGCGACGGTGTCCCACGGGTTGGCCCGCAGGTTCGTGATCGTCCCTTCGAGCGCGCCCGACGCGACCATCGCGAGCTCGAGCTGGGCGCAGCCGAAGCGGCGAACGTCGCCGAAGCGGTCGGTGAGGCCGCTGACCGCCGCGGCGTACTGGTCGCGCTGGTCGAAGTTCCACCAGTAGGTGGGGCAGACGGTCGCAGCCTCGGGATCGGCGCAGTCGCTGACCGAGAGGGGCTCGTCGTTGCGAACGGCGCCCGTCGGCCCGACGCGGTAGGTGTCCCCCAGCGCGGGACAGACGGTGGCCGCGGCGACGGGGTCGCCGTCGCGGACCGCCGCGACGGCCGTCCCGAACGCGCGGATCCCGTTGACGTAGTTGTTCGTTCCGTCGATGGGGTCGACGATCCAGGCCGGCCCCGTCTCGGGAACCGCCTTCAGCGCGTCGTCCTCCTCGCCGACGATCGGATCGTCCGGGTAGGAGGCCTCGATCACGTCGATCACACGTTGCTGGGCCTCGCGGTCGGCCTGCGTGACGACGTCGGTCTTGCCGTCCTTCCGGTCGACCTCGAGTTCGCCGCGAAAGGAGCCCGCGGCGACATCTGCCCCGGCGCGGGCGGCGTGGACCGCGACGCTCGCGCGCCCGGCAGCCCCGTCGTGTTTGCTCATGGTGTTCGTCGGGGCGACGGCGTCAAAAGGCGTTGCCCTTTGGGTCTGGCTCGAGCCGCCGGCGCCACGACGAGCGCGCCGCCTCGGTGACCGACTCGAGTTCGCCGCTCTCGATGGACAGGACTGTTCATTTCACCCGTGTGACGACAGCTTTATTCGGTCCATCGCGTACTCGCCACCATGAGCGCCGATGAGCGGTCCCGCGAGAAGCGGGGGCGAGACGAGTCGGAAGCGCAGGAGGCACTCGACGACGAGACGATCCGAGAGGCCGTCGAGCAGTCCTCGCGCGGGGTTCCAGCCGCCGGAGCCGTCGTCCGCGACCGATTCTCGGCGGACGAGATCTTCCACCGGATCGTCGCCGCGGCCGACGACGAGATCACGACCGGGATCCGGGAGCTGTTCTTCAGTGCGCTGGCGGCGGGCTTTGCGATCACGCTGACGTTCATGCTCTACGCGTCGCTGACCGACGGGACCGGCGGCGCGCCGATTGTCGGCGCGCTCCTCTATCCGCTGGGCTTCGTCTACATCATCATCGGCGACTACCAGCTGTTCACCGAGAACACGCTGCCGCCGGTCGCGCTCGTCCTCGAGCGACTGGCGAGTGTGCCGGCGTTGCTGACCGTCTGGACGATCGTGCTGTTCGGCAACCTGCTCGGCGGCGCGCTGGGCGCGTACGTGCTGGCGAACACGGGAGTCTTCTCCCCGTCCGTCATGTCCACCGCGGTCGGTATCGCCGAACAGGGGGTCGCAATGCCGTGGTCGAGCCTGTTTTTCAAGGGGGTGTTCGCCGGCCTGATCGTCGCGGGCGTCGTCTGGCTCGACTACGCGTCCCAGGACACGACCGCGCGGCTGGTGCTGGTGTACGTCGCCTTCCTCGCGATCCCGCTGGGGAACCTCTACCACGGCGTGGTCTCGGCGACCGAAGTGCTGTTTCTCGTCTTCCGCGATGAACTGGCGCTCGCGACCGGCGCGATCGACTTCGCCCTCCCCGTGCTCCTCGGAAACGCCGTCGGCGGCGTGTTGCTCGTGACGGTCGTCAACTACTTTCAGGCGGTCGAACGCGAGTACCAGGAGCAACACTATCAGCTCACGTTCCGCGAACTATGCTTCGGCAGGTTCGCCCGCGGCGATTACTCGCCGCCGCCGCGGGACGATTAAACGCGGTCGCGGAGCCGCCCACGGTCGGTCCGAACCGGTTTCCGCGCTCCGAAGCGATCGAAAACGAGCCGACGGCGCACGGAACGCGGCGACGCCGAGCGACCGACGACGACGCCTTCAGCTCCCCTCCGGGTCGAACGAGGCCTCGAGCGTGACCACGTACCGTTCGGTCTCCCCGCCCTCGCGACCGGTCTCGGTCGGCTCCGAGTCGATCTCGACCCCGCTGATGTGGCCGATCGTTCCGTCGGCGGCGTCCATCGCGTTCTGTACGGCGTCCTCCCACGATTCGGTCGAGCTCCCGACCAGCTCGACGATTTCGGCTCTCTCACCCATTGCCCTCCCGATTGACGCCACCAACTGGTAAATGATACGGCCCGTCCGACCGACAGAGAAGACGCTCTTGAGTCGTGTAATTTCGAAGACAAACCGGCGTTGTACCGACCGACTGCCGGTAGAACCCGGTGTTTACATCCGCGATGGAGGGGGTCGCTACGGCGGCTCGTCCGAGCGGACGAGTTCGCGTCGCTCGAGCGGGAGGTTCCGAAGCGCGATTCGAGAACGTCTCGCGATCGAGAGCGCGGCGGCCCTGATCAGACGAGCTGGATGAGGTTGCCGTTACACGTGACGTGGAGGTCCCGTCCGAGTTTGTACCCCTGGTTCGAGGCGAGGTCGACGTACCCCGAGAACCCCTTCATGTTCTGGTGAGCCGGGATGACGTGCTGGGGCTGGAGGGCATCGAGCATCTCGTAGTGGCCCTCCTGGCGGAGGTGGCCCGACACGTGGATATCGGAGTAGATCCGCGCGCCCTGCATGCCGAGCAGCTTCTCGGCCTGGTAGCGCTGGCCCTCGTTGGTCGGCTCCGGAATGATTCCGGCCGAGAAGACGACCTTGTCGCCGTCGTCCAGTTCGTAGGGCGTCTCGCCGCGGCCCATCCGAGTGAGCATCGCGCGGGGTTCGCCCTGGTGGCCGGTGACGACCGGCAGGTAGTCCTCCTTCCCCTCGTTCATGATACGCTCGAACGTGCGGTCGACGGAGTTTCGGTGGCCGAACATGCCGAGGTCGTCCGGGAACTCGGCGAAGCCCATGCGTTCGGCGGTGCCCGAGTACTGTTCCATCGAGCGGCCCAGCAGGACGGGCTGGCGGCCGATATCCTTGGCGAACTCGACGAGGCTCTTCACGCGGGCGATGTGACTCGAGAACGTGGTGGCGACGATGCCGCCGTCGTAGTCCTCGACGCTGTAGAGGACGTCCCGGAGGTGCTCCCGGGCGACCCGCTCGGACTGGGTGCGGCCCTTCTTGTTGGCGTTGGTGCAGTCCTCGATGTAACAGAGGACGCCCTCGCCTTCGCGACCGATCTCGCGGAACCGCTTCATGTCGATCGGATCGCCGATGACGGGCGTGTGGTCCATCCGCTTGTCCAGCCCGTAGACGATTGCGCCCTCGGGCGTGTGGAGGACCGGATTGATCGCGTCGATGATCGAGTGGGTGACGTTGACGAACTCGAGTTCGACCTTACCGGAGTCGCCGATCGACATCGTCTCGCCGGCCTCCATCTTCACGAGGTCATTCCCGCTGTCGAACTTCTGTTCGTCCGCGAGTTCGCCCTTGACGAGTTCGATCGTGAACGGCGACGCGACGACCGGCGCGTCGTACCGGTGGGCCAGCTTCGAGATGGCGCCGATGTGGTCCAAGTGGCCGTGGGTCGGGACGATCGCTTTCACGTCGCCCTCGAGGTCGCTCATGATCCGATCGTCGGGGATCGCCCCCATGTCGATCAGGTCCAGGCTGTGCATCCCCTCCGTGCGGAGGTTGTCGTGGATCAGTACCTTCGACAGGTTCAGCCCCATGTCGAAGATGACGATGTCGGTTCCCGCGCGGACGGCAGTCATCTGCCGTCCGACTTCCTCGTAGCCGCCGATTGTTGCGATTTCGATTTCCATAGGAAACGCCGATCATAGCGGCCTGTCACAGATGCGGTAGTCGAACTCGACTGCCGTGCGACTCCGTCGGCGAGCGCGAACGACGCGTTCGTTCCCGCTCCCGACGCAGTGTGTGAAAGACAGCGCGTCTTTCGGTCGTCCGTACAGTCGACCCTTGGACGTATATACCCGCGGTTCGCTCGAGGCCGAGCGTCGAACCGCTACTTGACGGCCGTGACGGGCGACGAACTCTGCCGGACGACGGTTTCGGCAACGCTCCCGACGACGATTCTGGCGATCCCCGTTCGGCCGTGGGTCCCGATAACGACGTGATCGACGTCCGCGGTCTCCGCGTACTCGGTGATCGTTTCGCAGGTCGGGCCGATATCGGCGACGCGGCGGATCGAACCGCCACACTCCTCGGCGATCGCGTCGGCGGTTTCCAGCCGCCGCTTCGCGCTCGCGAACAGTTGCCCCGTCTCTTCGGCCTCCGCGTACTCCGACTCGTGCCCGACCTCGTCGATGACCGTCAGCACCGTGATCTCCGCGCCCGGAAAGTTCTCGAGCGCGTGTTCCAGCGCGTGACGGGCGGGCGCCGATCCGTCGAACGGGACGAGAACGTGGTCGCTCATGAGTGAGCTACGTTACCAATAGACATATCTATTCCGAAGAGGCACGTCGGACGAGTCCCTACAGTCAGAGTCGCGGCTGGTCGTTTCGAGCGACGCGGAGAAGTTTGCGAGGGAAGATCGCTCCGTGTTGATCTTCCGCATCTTTATCGGTGCTTTCGCACCGCATACGATGCGAGGGAAGGGAATCGAACCCTTGAACGTCTACACGAGCGGATCTTGAGTCCGCCGCCGTTGGCCGCTTGGCTACCCTCGCACGCAGTGGCGGATTGTCCCCTCTCCGGGTTAAATCGTCCGATTCGCACGCGGAGCGCGACCGGCGTTGAAAACGCTTAGGGTCCCGCACCCGGTAGCGCCGACCGTGAGCGAGAACCGCGTCGTTCAGGGGCGAATGGTTACGGCCGAGAAACTCGCAGAGCTGGTCGAGGGCGACTCCGTCATGGAGGTCGACTCCATCCAAGAAGCCGACCGAGAGTGTCCGGACTGCGGCGGCAACGTCCTCGAGGTGACCTACATGCCGTCGGTCACCGAGCTCGTCACCGGCTGGAAGTGCCAGGACTGCGACTGGAGCGAAGCCGACCGAGACTGAGCGGTCCGTCGTCGGTCGCAGGCGGCTCGAGCAGCGACCGCGTTTTCGATCGATGAGCGGTAGCTAGTAGCACCGTTTACTTCCGCGGAACGTCCCTGAGAACGTGTGGCGGTTCGACCATCGCGTGCTCGAATTACCCGATTCGTGGGTCACGGCCGTGATCCGTACCGGATTCGAGGCGTCGCTTGAGAACGCCACCGGCGCCGACGAGAACGAAGAGGAACCCGCTGGCGAGCAGCAAGTACAATCCGATTTCGACTGTATACTGCTCGACCGTCCAGTAGTTTCGAAAGATGGTGCCGAACACCCAGAGCAACAGTCCGCCGACACCGACGAGTGCGATATCCGGTCGCCAGGATCGGTATCGGGCTAGTACGGCGACGCCGACAACGATCACGACGAGCAAAATGACGAACGGGTCGATACCGCGAAGGCCGGTCTCCATGCCCGACACGTATTCTGTGGTGTAGATCGCCCCGCCGTCCCTGTAGCCGGCCGGACGCTTCCGAACCCACGGGAGCCACACTCCGAGAACCCCCAAGACCGCCGCGACGATCGTCGCGACGAGAGACGCCGGTGATGGGTTGTTCGCCATACGATATCCTTCCCCGACCGCTGGTAAGTGTCTTCCCGTGCTAAACGCGCGTATCGCACCCTGCGCCAGACAAAGAAGACGACGATTGGCGTGGGCGCGTCACCGGCGGTTCTCCCGCGATCGGTGCGGGTTATTCACCCTCGAGCGGCTCCCCGCGCCGATCGATGTGCGTCGCTGGCAGCCCGGCTCGATCCGCGTGTTCGCGGATGGCATCCTCGCTCTCGGCTCGGTAGTGACAGAACGTCCCGGTGACGTCGCCCTCCTCGTTCGTCAGGACTTCGGATTCGACCCACCGGATGTCGACGCCCTCGTCCCGGAGGTTTGACAGCGTCTTCCCGGATTGCTCGCCGGCCGCCTCCAGTTCCGCCCCGGTGATCGGTTCGTCCAGCTCGCGGAGGATGAGGAAGTCCTCCAGCTCTTGCTCGCGATCGTGTTCGGACATGGTGATACAAGAGTTAGCATACACCACGATAGATCATAAACCCGGAGGAGTCGGTCCGCGCCAGCGGCCAGGCCACCGCTTACCAGACCAGCCAGTCGAGTCCCACTACGACGGCCGCCAGAAAGACGTGCTCGCCGTCGACGACGAACCCGTAGTACAGCGGTCCGCGTTCGGGCGTCGCGAAGGGGATGTAACAGGCGACGTAGCCGTTCATCGCGAGCAGGGAAAGGAACTCGAGGGAGAGGTCGCTCCCGGCGACGACGGCGACGACGGCCGCGGCGATCGCGAGGTTCGCGGCCTGGGAGTACCGACGGGTCGCGGCCGTCCCGAACCGGTTCGGAACGGTCGCGATCCCCTCCTGCCGGTCGCCCTCGATGTCCTTGATGTCGAAGATGGCGGCCGCGACGGTGATCATCGCGGTCAGATACACCGCGAACGCGAGGATCTCAAGCGTCCAGAGTCGGCCGTAGTAGTAGCCGACGCCGAGCGGGACGATGCCCCAGGCAAACCCGACGAACAGGTTCTTCACGAGGAACACCTGCTTGATCCCGCCGACCGAGTAGAGAAGGATGGCGACCGGCGGGAGGAGGAGGTAGACTGCGCCGGGGAGCCCGAGGATAACAGCGACGCCGATGGCGGTGACGTACAGGCCGACGCCCGCGGCGAGCAGCAGTCGGCCGTACCGTTTCGTAAACGAGGCGCGCTCCGGAACGTTTTCCTCGTCCTCCTCGAGGTCGGTGAACCGGTTGACGGTATAGACGAACAGCGTGGCCGCGAAGACGATAAAGAGTGGAAGCGGCTCGAGGGGCAGATTCGCGAGCAGGATCGTCGTGACGACGACGCTCGTCGTCGCCAGCGAGATGAAGAGGTTGCTGTGGACGAACAGGCGGAGGGCCGACTCGAGCGACGACATCCAGCGTCGGGTCCGGTGCGATGCGATCGAGTTGCTCACGAGTTCGGCCACGACCGTGGGAAAACGTGGGGTGGAAGACGCTTGAATGCTGCGTTGGTACGGGCTGAACGACCCTCGAGATGGGATTGATCGGCGCGACTCGAGGGGGTCGTTCCACTCGATATCCCGGTACACCCGCAGGGATAAGTAGCGGCGTTGACTACTCCCGGTATGGCAGAGATTACGTTGACGACGGCGCAGCGGCGGGCGGTGACTGCGCTGGTCAACGAGTATCAGTCGGACGAGTCTCCCGTTCGGGCGAAAACTATCGCGGCGGAGCTCGGACTCGAAACCGAGAGCGTCCGCCGACAGATGGGTCACCTTCGAGAGCTGGATCTGGTCGAGGGGGTCAGGGGGCCGAAGGGTGGCTACCGGCCGACCGATATCGCGTACTCGGTGCTCGGTCGACAACCGGACGAGGATCCCGAACCGAGTGTGCTGGCCCGCGACTTCGACCGCGCCGACGCGGTCGTCGACGAGGTCCGCTTTACGAACGTCCATCACCCAGACCTGTGTCGGGCGCACCTCCAATTCCAGCAGTCCCTCCAGGAGTTCGACGAGGGCGATACGATCGCGGTCGGGATCTCCCCCGGAACGGAGCTGCTGCTGGCGGGCGTGATCGACGCCATCCAGCCGACCGACAACGTGTTGATCGTCGACGTCGCGCGGCTGGAGACGCCGGAGGCGGACGCGAACGGAGACGGCCGGAATCACAGCGCGTCCCCGGTCGACGAGTCCACGTCCGCCGACGATTGATCGGATTACAAAATCGGGTACTCGAGGGAGGAAAGTGCCGGTAAGTTCGGACGAGTGGAAAGCAGTTTACCGACCCTAGTTGAAAATCTCCACAAAGGAGTCGGCTGGAAACACGTTCGGCCCGGACGAACGCGATGGAGTTTCCGGTCATCGATCGATTTTCCGTCGCGAGTGGAAACTAACAGGATTTAAGCAAGGTCGGAACGGCCGTTCGAATGGCTATGAAATTGCACGAGTACCAGGCGAAGCAGGTCTTCGCCGACGCCGGCATTCCGACGCCGGCATCAGAACTCGCCTCCGATGTCGACGGCGCGGTCGCCGCGGCCGAGGAGATCGGGTATCCAGTCGCGATCAAGGCGCAGGTACAAGTCGGCGGCCGCGGCAAGGCCGGCGGGATCAAACTCGTCGAGGACGAGGACGAAGCGCGCGAGGCGGCCGACGAGATTCTGGGGATGGATCTCAAGGGCTACCACGTCGATCGCGTCCTCGTCGAGGAAGCGGTCGATTTCACTAACGAACTCTACGTGGGGATCACGATGGACCGCGGCGAGGGCAAACCCGTCGCGATGGTCTCGACGAAAGGCGGCGTCAACATCGAGGAGGTCGCCGAGGAGGACCCCGACGCCATCGCGCGCGAGCACATCGATCCCGCCTTCGGAATGCACCCGTACCAGGCCCGCAAGGCGGTCTACGACGCGGGCGTCGACCAGTCGATCGCACGCGACGTCTCGAGCGTCCTCACTACGCTCTACCAGCTCTGGGACGACCGCGACGGCTCCGATGCCGAGATCAACCCGCTGATGGTCACCAGCGACGACGAGGTCATCGCGGCCGACGCCGTGATGAACATCGACGAGGACGCGCTGTTCCGCCAGCCCGAACTCGCCGAGATGGAAGAGGAGGCTGCGGGCGGCGACGAACTCGAGCAGAAGGCCGACGAGTATGACTTTGACTACGTCCGTCTGGACGGTAACGTCGGCATCATCGGCAACGGCGCCGGTCTCGTGATGACGACGCTCGACCTCGTCGATCACTACGGCGGCGAGCCCGCCAACTTCCTCGACGTCGGCGGCGGCGCGAAGGCCGAGCGCATCGCGAACGCGCTCGATATGGTGTTCTCGGACGACAACGTCGACAGCGTCGTCTTCAACATCTTCGGCGGGATCACGCGCGGCGACGAGGTCGCCCGCGGGATCAACGAGGCGTTAGAGCAGTTCGACGAGATCCCCAAGCCGGTCGTCGTCCGCCTGGCCGGCACCAACTGGGAGGAAGGTATGGAAATTCTCAACGAGGACCTCGTGACGGTCGAACAGACCCTCGAGGATGCGGTACAGCGTGCCGTCGAGTACGCTGGGGAGGTGAACGAATAATGAGCGTTCTAGTCGACGACGACACGCGCGTCGTGGTACAGGGCATCACTGGCGGGGAAGGCAAGTTCCACGCCCAGCAGATGATGGAGTACGGCACCAACGTCGTTGCCGGCGCGGTCCCCGGCAAGGGCGGCCAGGAAGTCGAGGGCGTCCCCGTCTACGATACGGTCCACGAGGCCGTCGAGGAGGAGAACGCCGACACCTCGGTGATCTTCGTCCCGCCAGCGTTCGCCGGCGACGCCGTCTTCGAGTCGCTCGACGCCGATCTCGACCTCGCGGTCGCGATCACGGAGGGCATTCCGACCCAGGACATGGCCCGCGTCAACAAGCGCCTCACCGAGACCGACACCCGACTCATCGGTCCGAACTGTCCGGGTCTCATCACCCCCGGCGAGGCCAAACTGGGCATTCTCCCCGGCAACATCTTCGCCGAAGGGAACGTCGGGCTCGTCTCCCGCTCGGGGACGCTGACCTACCAGGTCGTCGACAGCCTCACGAACCGCGGCATCGGCCAGACCACCGCCATCGGTATCGGTGGCGACCCGATTATCGGCACCGACTTCGTCGACGCCCTCGAACTGTTCGAGGACGACCCCGACACCGACGCCATCGTCATGTGCGGCGAGATCGGCGGCGAGGACGAGGAGGAGGCCGCCGCGTTCATCGACGACTACGTCGACACGCCGGTCGCCGGCTTCATCGCCGGCCGCACGGCGCCGCCAGGCAAGCGGATGGGTCACGCCGGCGCCATCGTCTCCGGCTCCGGGACCGGCACCGCCGAGAGCAAAATTAGCGCCCTCAACGACGCGGGCGTCCCCGTCGGCGACACGCCCGAGGAAGTCGCCGACCACATCGAAGAGTTCCTCGCGTAACGCCGCGACCGGTCGGACGCCTCTCGAGTCGCGACTCGAGGACCGACCGTCGTCGGTTTCGGCCGTCGTTTTTTCGAGCGTTCCGCCGCGTGTCGACCGAGCAGTCGCGCAGTTGCAGCGCAGTCTCCCCGTCGGAACGCGCAGATCCCGGCAGCACTCCCTTGCGGGAGCCGACCGTCCGTTCTGGCATGCCCGTCAGCATCGTGTGTGACGAGTGTGGAACCGCGCATACGATCCCCGAACGACCGGATATGGACCGCGGCGGGACCGGCTGTCCCGAGTGCGGGAGTCGCCCGTTCACGGTCCGCCGGGAGGATGTCGTGTGGCATCCGGAGTGTTAACGGCGCGTCCGCGGTCGTTGAAACTCGAACGAAGCGTCCGGAGCGATCGACTCGAGAGCGAATCACGTCGAGAACGAAGCACCGACCGGATCGAAGAGCACGCCCCGTACTGCCAGCGTCGTGGGGGGAAGCCGGCCGAGCAAATCGGACTTAGAACAGGCCACCGAGCTTCGATCGCAGCCAGCCGAGCAGGCCGCCGGAGCCGCCGTCCTCGTCCGTCGTCGCGGGAACGTCCGTGTTCTCGTCGGAGTCGAGCGAGGTCTCCTCGACGTCCGCCTCGTCGTCCGCTTCATCCGCGGCCGTCGACTCGGCGGGTTCGGCCGCCGTCTCGGTCTCGGTCTCGGTATCCGCCGATGCTGCGGCCTCGTCGGCCGTCGTCTCGTCGGCGTCGACGGCCAACGACGTCGAGCCCGAAACGGTAGCTCGAGCGTCGTCAGCGTCGCTCCCGTTGCCGTCGCCGTTGTCGGCCGAAACCGAGGAACTGTCGTCCGCCTCGAAGGACCGGTCGGCGTCGGTCGCCGCGGCCGACGCTTTGGCGTCCGAAGCATCGCCGCCGTCGGCTTCGGTCTCGGACGACGACTCGTCGGTTTCGTCGTCGGTCTCGACCCAGAGGAACTCCTCGTCTTTCGTCCGATCGGTCAACAGGAGATCCGCGAGTTCGCTCTCGTCGACGAGCAGGTCGTCGTCGACCGATTCAGCCTCGGGCTCCGGCTCGTCCGCGCTCGCGATGATGTCGTCGGGACTCTCGTCCTCGAGCACGTCATCGATATCGTCGGCGTCGGTCGCGGAGTTCTGTAGTTCTCCGAAAACCGCGGCAGCCGTCCGATCTTCGACGGTCTCGGATTCGTCCGCCCCGTTCGACGACTCCTCGGCCGTCTCGTCGGTCGCCTCCCCGTCGTTGGCTCCCTCCTCGAGCGATTCCTCCTCGAGGTCGCCGAATAACTCGTCGGCTTCCCCGACGTCGAGCGCGCCCTCACCCGAATTTGCGTTCATCGTACTATCAGTCATGAAGTTCTTCCCTACACGTAGATAATAGCACGACTTTAACTTTCGGAATTTTTTCGCTCCTACCGAGGCGGGTCGAAAGCGTATTAGCGTAACGGCCGCTGTCGGTCAATTCACGATAGGAGTTTGGTGAATATACAGTTATAACACGGTAGGGGAGACAGATGAAAAAATCACGACGTAAGACAGATCACAGGGCCGGCACGAACGCTGTCGGAAACGCTTCGTGCAGTGTGTTATCACGATCAAACCGAGAACGGCTTGCTCGAGCCAGATACTGAGGTCCAGTGATGCGAGTCGAGACGCGAAAAGTGGGACGCTGAGACGCCGGATAACGCGACCGACCGCGCCGCTCGGGTCGACGGTCGTCAGTCGTCTTCCGTCAATCGCTCGTAGGCCTCTCGGACCAGTTTGAACGCCGACTTGCTGCCGCTTTCCCGGTCGGGATGGGCGCGTTTGACTTGTCGGTGGAAGGCCGTCTTGATCTCGTCGTCGGTCGCGTCGGCCTCGACGCCGAGGACCTCCCGGGCTTTCGTCTTCCGCATATCGACGTCCTTGACGATGCCGTCCGCTTCGGCGCGTTCCTTACAGGTCAGACAGAACTTCTCGGTTCGGTCGTCGATGGTCGTCACGCGGAACAGTTCGGCGGTAACCCACTCGTTGCACTGCAGACAGAGGGTTTCCTCGCCGCTCCCCTCGGCCTCGTCACCGCGGTCGGCGGCCGCGCGCTCCCCGTCTTCCGCGCTTGCCGCGCCGGCGTCCCCCTCCGGCTCCGGTGCCTCCCTCGCACAGGACGGACAGCACACGAGCACGGTTCCGTCCTCGAGGACGACGTCCTCGAGTTCGGTCTCGAGGTAGGTTCCGGTACAGCCGTCGCAGGCGGCCCGCCGCTGATCCAGTGACGAGCACTTCCGCGCGGCCTCGCGTGCGTGTGGCTCACAGCGGGGACAGCACGCGACCCGCTCCCCGTCGGGCATCGTCACCGTCGTCAGGTCCTCAAGTGGCACCGTTCGGCCACACCCCTCGCAGCCAGCCTGACGGTCGTCGGCCACAGCCATTGGCGCAACCTTTGTATTCATCCTTAATTAGTTTTCTTTTGACAGACCGCCGGCGAACGGGCCGATCGGCGTCAGTGACGCCGCCGAATCCGTCGCTCCCGTGTAGCTGGGCAGAGTGCGAGACCCGTTTCGCGACGGCGCACCGCAACCGGGAAATCAATAGTGGTTCGGCCGCGAGAGGGACGTATGGACACCGCAGTTCGAACGGACGGTCGGACTGAGTCGGTCGACCGAACGACGCTCGCCCTCGGCGTCGGCGACGTCGGCCTGGTCACCGGATTGCTGGTCTACGGCCAACTCAGCCACGAGGCGAATCCGCTCGCACAGCCCCTCGCGACGCTCGAGACGATCGTCCCGTTCGTGATCGGTTGGCTCGTCGTCGCGGCGCTGGCCGGACTCTACACGCGGTCGGCCGCCGCGGCGCCGTTTCGAGCGGCCCGGCTGACGGCGGTAGTGTGGCTCGGCGCGGCGAACGTCGGGTTGCTCCTCCGGCAAGGGCTGTTCGGCGACTCGGCGACCTGGCCGTTCCCGCTCGTGATCACGGGGTTCGGGTTCCTCCTGCTGGTCGGCTGGCGCGTCGGATACGCGACCGTCACGGGCCGGAGCGGGACCGCGTAATCGCGCGCTGGACTCACTTTTCGGGACGCGGTACCGTGGGAACCAACGGCGTGAGATAGGGTTACGGGCCGCGGCGTCTCCAGTAGCTACTTGAGTCGACCGCGCGACCCCTCGCGTATGGGCGGACGTGGGCCAAAACGGGAACTCGCGGAGAAGATCGCCGGGGAAATCACGCTGAGCGACGACCCCGGCGCGACCTTGCGGAAGTGGCGCACCGATTTCGACATCTCGCAGACGGATCTCGCCACCGAGTTGGACGTCTCGTCGTCGGTAATCTCCGACTACGAGAGCGGGCGCCGGGAGAGCCCCGGCATCGGCGTCGTCCGCCGGCTCGTCGACGGACTGCTCTCGATCGACGAACGGCGTGGCGGCGACCGCATCCGGCAGTACGGACGGGTCCTCTCGGCCGGCTTCGACAGCGACGTCGTCCACGATCTGCGGGAGTATGCGACCTCCATCCCGCTCGAGAAACTGTACGACGACATCGACGCGACCCGGATCACCACCGGGAGCACCGACCGCATCAGCGGCCACACGGTCATCGACAGCATCCAAGCGATCACGCGCCTCTCGAGCGAGGAGTTCTTCCGGCTCTACGGGCAGAGCACGAACCGCGTGCTGGTGTTTACGGGTGTCTCCCGCGGCGAGTCGCCGCTGGTCGCCCTGCGGGTCGTCAATCCGACGCCCAACGCGGTCGTCCTCCACGGGATCGAGGAGGAGGAACTCTGGGATCACGCCGCTGATCTGGCTCGCATCGACGGCTACTCGCTGGCCGTGACGAACACCGATCTCGACGGGATGCTCGAGTATCTCGTCGGTCTCGAGTGATCGCGTCAGTTTGACGCGCTACGGAGAGAAGAGAGACTGCGGTGGCGACCGGAGACGGAACGCTACAGCCTTCGGCGCGCTTCTCAGGCGATCTGGTCTTCGTACTCGTCTGCGGTGAGCAGGTCGTCGAGTTCGCTCGCGTCGTCGGCCTCGATCTCGAGCATCCAGCCGTCGCCGAAGGGATCGTCGTTGACCAGTTCCGGCGCGTCGAACAGGTCGTCGTTGACGGCCGTGACCTCGCCGCTGACCGGCGCGTAGAGGTCGGAGACGGCCTTGATGGACTCGACTACGCCAAACTCCGTTTCCTGCGTGACGGTGTCGCCCTCGTCGGGGAGTTCGACGAAGACCACGTCGCCGAGTTCGTCCTGTGCGAAGTCGGAGATGCCGACCCGAACGGTGCCGTCGGTCTCGAGTGCCCACTCGTGCGATTCCAGATAGCGTCTGTCGTCGGGAATTTCGAAGCTCATGGTTATACGGTGTCGATGAACGGTGTCGTTTCAACTCTTGCCTTTTTGGACTGGCCGCGGACGACGACTTGCAGGGTCGTCCCCGGTTCAGCGTACTCGACGGGCACGTAGCCCAGTCCGATTGGGTGCTCGAGCGAGGGACTCATCGTGCCGCTGGTGACGGTGCCGATCACGCGGCTGTCGGTGTTCGTGATGTCGTAGCCGTGTCGCGGGACGCCCCGATCAATCAACTGGAAGCCAACCAGTTTCTCCTCGACGCCCTCCCGCTCGAGTTCGGCGAGGGCGTCCCGACCGACGAACTCGGTCTCGAGGGCGACCGTGAAGCCGATGCCGGCCTCGTAGGGCGTTCGCGGATCGGACTCGCGATCAAAGTCCTGTCCGGCCAACAGGAGACCGGCTTCGATCCGGAGGGTGTCCCGAGCGCCCAGTCCGCAGGGCTGGCAGTCGAACAGCGACCAGACGTGCTCGGCCTCCGACCACGGAACGATCAGTTCGAAGCCGTCCTCGCCGGTGTACCCGGTGCGGGCGATCCAGCAGTCGACGCCGTCGACCGTCGCGTACTGGGCCTCGAACCGATCCAGCGCGGTGATCGACTCCGCGGTGGCGTCGTCGACCAGTTCGGCGGCGTCGGGCCCCTGCACGGCGAACATGGCGTACTCGTCGGTCCGGTTGTCGACGGTCGCCTCGAGGTCCCACTCGTTGCGGTAGGTGATCCAGCGCTCGTGGGTCGACTCGTCGGTGCCGGCGTTGGGGACGAAGAGGTAGGTCGGCTCGCCGTCCTCGTCCGTGCGGGCCCCCTCGTCGGTCTCGTTGGGGAGCCGGTAGACGACCGTGTCGTCGATGATGAGGCCGTCCTCGTCGGTGATCGCGGCGTACTGGGAGTCGCCGACGGCGAGTCGGCTGACGTCGTTGGTCGTAAGTCGTTGCATCAGTTCGGTCGCGTCCGGTCCGGTAACGTGGATCTGTCCCATGTGGGAGACGTCGAAGATCCCGACGGCCTCGCGGACGGCCGCGTGTTCCGTCCGGATTGAATCGAACTCGACCGGCATATCCCAGCCGCCAAACTCCGTGAACTTCGCGCCACGCTCGTCGTGGAGCCCACGCAACGGCGGCGTCTGAAGCGGCATGCTCGAGTGATTCGCCGGCGGAGTAGTAATGTCTTTTCGTCGCTCGGAGCGGGAGCAACCTGCGATAGCGATCCGGCGACGAGTACTCCTGAATCGGCTCGACTCGAGTCCGGAACCGGAACGTCCGATTCACCTTGGTTCGGTACGTGTGTACACGCACCTTTTTTCGCCTCGGTCGCTCGCTGTGCTCACTCACCTCTCGGTGCAAAAACCTACGCTAAAAAGCCGCTCGCTCCCTGACTCACAGGATCGCGCCCGTTCGTCTTTCGTGAAACAATTTCACCGACGTGAATAGCGTCCAGAAATGAGATAACTTCGAGCGGGATCGAAATCGCTACCGTGCAACAGATTGAATGGAAGTTATACAGGACTGATGAGGGGACCCCTCTCGCGGATTTGATAGGATATTTCTGCCCGAAGACGAATCCGGTATGAGAGAACTGTCCCAGTTCGTTGAACACCCGGTATGAATCAGTGGATAACAGCTCTAGAACAGCGGGTTGACCCGATGGTCGGCGTCGTGGTCGCAGTCATCGCCATCAGTACGAGTGCGATCCTCGTTCGGTGGAGCGGAGCGCCGAGCGTCGTGAAGGCGTTCTACCGGGTGCTGTTCATGGCGGTCGCCGTCGCGCCGTTTGCGCTCCGCGACGTCAACGCCCTCCGAGCGATCTCGAGGCGTGACCTCGTCTTTGCGATCGTCTCGGGGCTGGCGCTGGCCGCCCACTTCGCGAGCTTTTTCGAGAGCCTGGAGCTGACCACGGTGGCCGCGTCGGTGACGCTGATCACCACCCAGCCGATATTCGTCGGCGTCGCTGCGGCGGCGCTCCTCAACGAGCGGCTCACGCCGCGGATGATCGGCGGGATGACCGTCGCGCTCGCGGGTGCGTTCGCGATGTCGGTAGGACCGCTCGTCGTCGACCCGCTGCTCGGCGGCGGTGACATCGTCTCGGCGCTCGAGACCGCGTTCGCGGGGAGTACTACCCAACTGTACGGCAACGCCCTCGCGCTCGCCGGCGCGGTCGTCGGCGCCGTCTACACGCTCTCGGGCCGCTCGCTCCGCCAGCGGCTCCCACTGTTCACCTACACGTTCGTCGTCTACGCCGTGTGTGCCGTCGCCCTCGGCTTCCTTGCCGTCGGGAGCGATGCGCCGCTTCTCGGCTACCCGCAGACGGAGTGGATGCTCTTCCTCGCGATGGCCTTGTTCCCGGGCATGTTCGGCCACACGGTCATCAACTGGGCGCTGAAGTACGTCGAGTCGAGCGTTGTGAGCGTCTCGTTACTGGGCGAGCCCGTCGGGAGTACGATCCTCGCGCTCGTCTTGCTCGGTGAGGTTCCGGAAGCCGTGACGATTCTCGGTGGCGCCGTCGTGCTGGTGGGAATCTCCCTCACGAATCGTGCACGGGTAACATAAGTCGTCGCAGCTGTTCCGTACACCGATAGTTTCGGATTGGTACAACGATATCGATAGGCAAGCGGGCTGTACTGAACGCGATTTACACTGCCCGGACTGAATAAAAAGCCGCGCTACTAGCTACTGCTACCGACCCAGTTCTTCGATCCGCATCGTGTACGACCCGCTGCCGGCGTTCGCGTGGATCTGGATCCGCAGATCCTCGTCGCCCGAGAGTTCGAGGTCGATCGCCTCGCTGGCGCCGTCGCCTGCGGACGACTCGTCGTGGTTCCACCGCGTCGGCGACTCGCCGTCGACGTTGAGATAGAGGTCGAAATCGGCGCCGGCGGGCCCCTCGAGCGAGATCGTCGCCGAACACGGATCGCTCGTGCGGGGCGCGTACACGTACCGATCGCTCTCGCCCCACCAGCCGCCGGAGAGGGAGCCGTCGGCCCTCGCACGAACGGTCTCGTCGCCGCACTGACCGGCGTCGTCCTCGTCGGTTCCGTCGACGTTCTCGTTCGCGTTTGAATCCGCCTCGACGGCTGCAGCCGCGTCCACCCGGCCGGCGCCCTGTGCGGTCGCCTCGAGGCCGAGGTCGGTCGCCGTCGTCGTGAGGTGCTCGCGGAGTTCCAGTGGCGAGAGGTCGGGATGAGCCGATAGCGCGAGCCCCGCGACGCCGGCGACGACGGGGGTCGCCATCGACGTTCCGGTCATGCGACCGTAGTCGCCCCACGGGACCGTCGAGACGAGGCCGGTCCCCGGCGCGGCGAGGTCGATCTCCGGCCCCGTGTTGGAGAAGTCGGCCACCGACTCGCCCTCGAGGGCCGAGACGCCGATGACGTCCTCGTAGGCGGCGGGGTAGGCGACGCCGTCGGCGCCCGCGTTGCCTGCGGCCCCGACGATCAAGGCGCCCTGCTCGAGGGCGTACTCGCAGGCCGCGGCCAGCGTCCGGTAGTCGTCGGCGACGCCCAGCGAGAGGTTGATCACGTCGGCGCCGGCGTCGGCGGCCCACTGGATCCCGTCGGCGATGTCCGAGAGCGACCCTTGCCCGCTCGCGTCGAGAGCGCGCACGGCCAGCAGCGAACAGTCGCTGATCCCCGCCGTTCCCCGGCCGTTGTCCGTCTCGGCGACGGCGATGCCGGCGACGTGGGTCCCGTGCTGTTCGTCGCCGGCCGACGGGTACGGATCGCTCCCGCGCCCGGCGATATTCTCGCCCGGTCGGTCGTCGACGGCGCCCTCGAGGTCGGGGTGGTCGTACTGGACGCCCTGGTCGACGGTGGCGATGAGAACGTCCGCACTCCCGGTCGTGGTCTCCCAGGCCGCCTCGCAGTTGATCTGCTGGGGGGCGCTCTGGTAGCCGTAGTACGTGTCGTCGGGTTCGCCGAACGACTGGACTGTCGCGTTCCGTTCGACGTACTCGACGTGCTCGGCCCGCTCGATCGCCTCGATGAACTGCTCGCGGGCGTGGGCCGGCGCTTCGGAGGGGAAGCTGACGGTCGCGTACCCGATCGTCTCGTTGGCGTGGACGACATCCGCGTCGCCGGGAACGACCGCGCGCGCCTCGCGGGCGACGTCCGGCGCCGACGCCGAGATACCGACGACGAGTTCCTCTTTCTTCGGCCCCGGTTCGCGCTCCGGGGTCGCGCTGGCCACCCCGCTCGCACCGAGTAACCCGCCCGCGGCGAGCGCGCCGGCACCGGTCAGAATCCGTCGTCTCTCGTAGCCGCCGTCCGTGTCTCTGTCTCGGGGACCGTTTTGTGTCATGGGGTGACAGTCAACAAAACCTGAAATTAGTAAACTCTTATCGAACTGAAGATTGTTTATTCGAGATTGTTCCGGCTCGGGTGAGCGAGAACGGAACCGAGTCGGTTATTAAAACGTGAACTGGTAGAGGCGGCCATTCAGGCGGCCGTCGCCGGCCGAAAACAACGCCCCGGCAGTTGATGCTCGATCGGCACCGATCGCAATACCGCGATTGTCAGCGGGTCGGAACGGTGCCCCGACTCGAGGCGGCACTCGGCGCTAACACGAACAGGTTCGTCGCTTTACTCGCCTGTCGCGTCCCCGTTGGCACCGTCAGGAGACGGCGCCGTCTCGACGGCCGCGGCCGCGTCGACCCGGCCCGCGCCCTGACGGGTTTCGTCGAGGCCGAGATCGGTCGCCGTCGCCAGGAGGTGCTCGCGGAGTTCCAGCGGCGAGAGGTCGGGATGGGCCGACAGCGCGAGGCCCGCGACGCCGGCGACGACCGGTGCCGCCATCGACGTGCCCGAGATCCGCGCGTAGTCGTCCCAGGGGACCGTCGAGAGGAGGTCGGTCCCCGGCGCGGCGACGTCGATCGCCTGGCCGACGTTGGAGTACGACGCGATCCCGTCGCCGTCGAGGGCCGCGACGGCGACGACGTCCTCGTAGGCCGCGGGAAAGTCGACGGTCTCGCTCCCCTTGTTGCCGGCGGCGCCGACGAGCAGGGCTCCCTGCTCGAGGGCGTACTCGCAGGCCGAGGACAGCGTCTCGTAGTGTTGGGGCGCGCCGAACGAGACGTTGATGACGTCGGCGCCGGCGTCGGCGGCCCACTGGATCCCGTCGACGATGTTCGAGAGCGAGCCCTGTCCGTTCCCGCCGAGCGCGCGGGCGGTCAGCAGCGAACAGTCGCTGATCCCGGCCGTCCCGACGCCGTTGTCCGTCGCGCCGGCGGCGATGCCGGCGACGTGGGTGCCATGGCGCTCGTCGGCATCAGCTGGGGAGGGATCGTCGCCGCTCCCGACGAAGTTCGCGCCCGCCTCGCCCGTCGCGCCCTCGAGGTCGGGATGGTCGTACTGGACGCCCTGATCGACGACGGCGACGGACACGTCCTCGCTCCCGACGGTCGTCTCCCAGGCCGTCTCGCAACCGACCTGCTGGGGCGCGCTCTGTCGGTCGTACTCGCTGTCGTTCGGAACGACCGACGCGTGGAGGGACGCGTTCGGTTCGACGTACTCGACGACGTCCGCCGCCGCGATCGCCTCGAGGGCTCCGTCTCGGACTCGCTCCGACACCGACGGAAGCGACACGGTCGCGTACCCGATCGTCTCGTTCGAGTGACGGACGTCGACGGCGTCGGGAACCGCGGCGTGCGCCGCCGCCGCGACGTCCGAAACCGTCGACGAGAAGCCAACGACGAATTCCTCGGTCTCCGGCCACGGACCGCGATCCGACGGCGTGCCGAGGGCGTTCGAGCCCAGCAGTCCGCCCAGCGCGAGCGCTCCGCCGCCGACCAGGAACGTTCGTCGATCGCAGGCGATACCGCTCTCGTCGTCGTCACGGGGACCAATCCGTTTCATCTGACGGAAAGCACAACTAACGGCCCGTAGTAAACGCTTCTCGAACGAACGGAGATTTATTCAACATCGTATCCGGGTGAGTGTATCAGACAGAAATACGGTATCCAAGTAAGTGCTGAACCTGTGAAGGTAGCCGTTTAGAGCCCGGTCGAACTCCTGGGACAACTCGGTCGACGTTGGATCAACCGACCGACGCGTTTTCCCCTCGAGTCGATCCGTCACACCTATCTCGGGGCCGCTGAAACGGCCAGTGTATGTTCGACCGCGTTCGCGCCCGTCTCGCTCGCCGCGCAGGCACGCTACCCGAAACCGAGCCGACGGTGGGGCTGCTGGTTGACGGGCCGAACGTCTTCCGCGACGAGTTCGACGTCGACCTGAACGACCTCCGGGACGCCGCGCGTGAACTCGGTCGCGTCGGCGTCATCCGGCTCTATCTCGACGAACACGCGACGCCGGGGCTCATCCAGGCCGCCGAGGCCCGCGGGTTCGAGGTGATCGTCACCAGCGGCGACGTCGACGTCAAACTCGCCGTCGACGCAACCGCCCTCTGTGGCGACGGCACGATCGATCGGCTGGCGATCGGCTCCCGTGACACCGACTTCAAGCCCGTCCTCGAGTACGCGGGCACCGTCGGCGTCGAGACGGTCGCCATCGCGCCGGGCACGTACGGCCGCTCGGACGCCCTGCGGAACGCAGCCGACGAAGCGATCACGCTCGGTGACTGACGCGAAACGACCGTCTCGACGGTTGATACGCCGTGCCGAAGCGTTCATGCTCGCCCCTCTTTTAAGAGATCAGCATGTGTTCCTTCGGCCACGACGAGCAGACCGCGGGTGACGTCCGGAGCGGCGAGTCCAGCGGCCCGCTCGGACTGGAGAGCGGACTCGACGCCCTGCGCTCGAGTCCGGAGTTTCGCGGTCCCGTCGAGTCCCTCGGCGAGCACGAGCCGAACGAACACCTCGCGGTGATCTACGAGGACCGGGACGAGCAGCTCGCGGCCGTCGTCCCGTTCGTGCGCCAGGGCCTCGAGCGGGGCGAACGCTGCATGTACGTGGTCAACGAGAACACGAGAGCCGAGATGACGGCGGCGATGGAAGACGGCGGCATCGACGTCGACGCGGCGACGGAATCCGGCGCGCTCACCTTCCATACGATCGGGGATACCTACCTCCGAACCGGCCGGTTCGATCCCGACAACATGCTCGAGTGCTACCGGGACGCCATCGAGGCGGCTCGCGACGACTACGCGGGACTGCGCATCAGCGCCGAGACGACCTGGATCGTAGACAAGGGAACGAGCCTCGAGCAGTTCATGGAGTATGAGAGTCGGGTCAACGACCTCTTCGACGGCGAGGACTGCATCGCGCTCTGCCAGTACGACCGAAACGTGATCCCGGCGGAGGTCCTCTGCGACATCGTCCGCACCCACCCCCACCTCGTCTACGACGGCGCCGTCTGTCACAACTTCTACTACATCCCGCCCGCGGAGTTCTTCGGCCCTAACCGTCCGGACCGCGAGGTCGATCGCATGCTAGGCACGCTCTACGAGCGAACGACGGCGAAAGTCGAGCGCGACGAGACAATCGAGGCCTTGGAAGAGTCGAACGAACAGCTCCAGCGGTTCGCCTACATCGCCTCCCACGATCTCCAGGAACCGCTGCGGATGGTCTCGAGTTACCTCCAGTTGCTCGAGCGAACCTATCGCGACGACCTCGACGCGGACGCGTGCGAGTATATCGACTTCGCCGTCGGCGGCGCCGACCGCATGCGCGAGATGATCGACGGGCTGCTCGAGTTCTCCCGGATCGAGACGGGCGAGACGACCCTCGAGCCGGTCGACTGCGAGGCCGTCGTCGAGACCGTCGTCACGGACCACCAGGTACAGATCGAGGAGAGCGGGGCGACGGTCGAGATCGGCGCGCTCCCGACGGTCAGGGGCGATCGGACCCAACTCGAGCAGCTCTTTTCAAACCTGATCGGAAACGCGATCAAGTACCGCGGCGACGAATTGCCGCGCATCGAGGTCGACGCGACGAAGTGCGGCCCTAAGTGGCGACTCGCCGTGGCGGACGACGGGATCGGGATCGATCCCGACTACCACGACCAGATCTTCGACGTCTTCAACCGCCTCCACGCGATCGGGGAGTTTCCCGGCACCGGAATCGGCCTCGCGCTCTGCCGGCGGATCGTCACCAACCACGGCGGGGAGATCGGCGTCGACTCCGAGCCGGGCGAGGGGACGACGTTCACCGTGACGCTCCCGGCGACAGCGTCCGACGCGTAGCCACTGTACTTCGCTTGCCAGTTACCCCCATACGCTTAATCGCTCGCGAGTCGTTACTCAGTCCATGGATCACAGAAGCCGGTCCAGCCCTACCCCCATGAGAGGACGCCACCTGCACTCTCGACGGCTCCGCGAACTCGAGGAGCGACTCGACGATGCCGAACGGGACATCGACCGGCTGGAGAACACGTTGCGAGGGATCGTCCGGGAAACCAACGATATCTCCGTCGGCGGCCTGTGCAAATGCGGGAAGTCGCTCCTGATCGTTCGCCAGCGGACGGTTTACTGCCCGCACTGCAAGTATCGCCGGGCGATTTAGCCTCGAGGGAGCCCGGCGACTCGAGCGAAGTCGGAGATTTTTCACGCCCGGTCGGCCCACTAGCGCACATGCTCGACGACGAGACGCCGGTCCTCGACAACCACCTCCACCTCGATCCGGACAACCACCGCGGCATCGACGCTGTCCGCGACTTCGCTCGCCTCGGTGGCACCCACCTGCTGGTCGTAAACAAACCCTCCTGGCACCTCGGCGTCGAGGCCGAGACCGGCGAGGACTTCCGTGCGGTCTTCGAGCGGACGATCGAGATCGTCGACGAGGCCTCGAGCGAACTCGACGGGCGGGCCTGGCCCGTCCTGGGGGTCCACCCCGGACTGATCACGCGGCTCGTCGACGACCGCGGCTTCAGTCCTGACGACGCGCGGGACCTGATGCAGGCGGGGATCGACGTCGCCGCGGAGTACGTCGAGTCCGGCGAGGCGCTGGCGCTGAAGTCTGGTCGCCCCCACTACGAGGTCGACGACGACGTGTGGGCGGCCTCGAACGCGGTCATGCGCCGGGCCTTCGAGCGCGGCGCCGAACTGGACTGCGCCGTCCAGTTACACGCCGAAGCCAGCGAGGACATGACCGAGGTGGCCGACTGGGCCGAGGAAGCCGGCCTCCCGGCGCACAAGGTAGTCAAACACTACGCGAGCGGTCGCCTCGAGGGCCCGATCCCGAGCGTGATGAGCGAGAAGGATCGCCTCGAGACCGCCGCCGAGCGCGGCGAGCCGTTCCTGATGGAGACCGACTACATCGATGATCCGGACCGCCCCGGCGCCGTCCTCGGCCCGAAGACGGTGCCCCGGCGAGTCCGCTGGCTGCTCGAGGACGGCCACGAGGATGCGGTCCGTATCGCCCACGTCGAGACGCCGGAACGCGTGTACGGAATTGACACGGAAGGGACACTCGAGCGGGCCTAAAGCCGACGTTTCGGTTCAGTAAGCTCGGCGTAGAGTAGAGAAAGGCATTTCAAGCGGCCGGTGTAGGTGTCTGTATGAGCAATCCCCCGACCGAGTTCTACTCGGAGGAACGCTGGCAGAACTGGATCGGCCGCATCAAGGACGAAGACATCGATCCGGAGGACGAAGACTCGGCCCGGCTCCTGTTGAACCTGCAGGACGACACGGCGATCGCGATCGCCAAGATCGTCGCCGCCTACGACGACGGGGAACTCGGCGAGGAGGAAGCGCTCGAGGAGATCAACGACGTACGCGAGATCGTTCTCGGCGAGGTCGACATCGAGGACGAGGAGAAACTGATCCTCGTCGACGGCGTCCAGACGAGCCTCGTCTGCGTCTTCTTCGCCGCCGAGGAGTACATCGCGGGCGGCCCCGCCGAAGAGGGCAGCGTCGGCGACTACCTCGGCGCCGCGGCCGACGCCGAGGCCGAGGAGGATCTCGACGCCGCGCTCGGCTACGCCGCACAAGCGGGTACGCTCATCATCGACGGCGAGGAACTTGACATGTCCGTCGCCGAGGACCTCGAGTACGGTCTCGTCACGGAGTGGATCAACGGGCTCGACAGCCTCCAGAGCGCGATGAGCGATCCCGAAGTCGTCGAGGAAGACGAGGAGTAACCGCGACGACGCCGTCCAGTTCGCCGTCCGGTCCGGCCGCGCGCCGCTACTGTACAGCCCGGCCGACCCGGGGGCCGAATCCGTATCGTCGACGAACGATTCTACGACCTACGTTCGGAGGTCCGCGTACCGAACAGCGTCGGCTTTCGTCGGTGTCGACGGCGGTCCCGACGGCCACCGGTTGCGGCAAGTATTGCGCCACCCCGTCGGACGAACGGCGACGCGATCACGCCGCCATCCCGGCCCTCGAGTGAACACACCACACGGATCGGTAGGGTTGACCCGCCGCTCATCGATCACGGCGGGAAGCCGTCGTTCGCACAGGAAAGCGCCTGAAAGTCCAGTTCCTGACTCACTCCGTCGAACGAGATCCGCGTCGACGCGCGATACCGTCATCGCCGACCGATCGTCGCAGATTCCGACAGACGTTTCCGCTCCCCCAAAGCGTTTATCCCTCCTAATTATATCTAATTACACCACATGAGCGAGAACTTCCCCGACTACGTCGACGTCGACTACGAGGACGGCGACGGTGAGGATCCCGAGGACTATCCCCAGATTCAGGACAAGATCGAGAAGGCCATCGAGGTCACTCGCGAGGGTCTCGAGGCGTACGAGAACCCGGCCGTGATGTGGACCGGCGGCAAGGACTCCACGCTCACGCTGTACTTCATCAAAGAGGTCGCCGACCGCTTCGACCTCGAGGTACCGCCGGCGGTCTTCATCGACCACTACCAGCACTTCGACGAGATCCACGACTTCGTCGACCACTGGGCCGACGAGTGGGACCTCGAAGTCATCTACGCGCGCAACGAGGACGTCGGCGAGTACGTCGACGAGCACGGCCTCGAGCCGGGCGACGACATCGAGATCGACGAACTCTCCGAGCACAACCAGCACCACGTCGAGAACATCCTCGAGTACGAGGAAGACGAGTTCCCGTTCCTGCTCGACACCTACGTCGGCAACCACCTGCTGAAGACGGTCGCGCTTAACGACGCGCTCGAAGAACACGACATCGACGGCGTTATCTCCGGCGTCCGCTGGGACGAGCAGGAGGCCCGCGCCGACGAGACGTTCTTCTCGCCGCGTCACGACCCCGACATCTACCCGCCCCACGACCGCATCCAGCCCATCCTGCAGTTCGACGAGGCCGCCGTCTGGGACGCCTTCTGGAACTTCGTGGTGCCGGACACGGTCGAGAACTTCCCCGAGGAGGGCTACGTCCCCGAGGCCGACGACGACCTCCCCGAGGGCGTCGAACAGGCGGACATCCCGATCTCGCCGAAGTACTTCGCCGGCTTCCGCTCGCTGGGTAGCGAGGTCAGCACCGAGAAGAGCGACGAGGACCCCGCGTGGCTGCAGGACCTCGAGGGAACGACCGAGCGCGCGGGCCGCGCCCAGGACAAGGAGGACCTGATGGAGCGTCTGCGCGACCTCGGCTACATGTAGGCCGCTCGCGGTCGATCGTTGACTGACTGCTCACCGCCGATTTTTTCGGTTTCGTTCGCTCGAGCGGCGGCGCTGGCGCGGTCGAAATCGTAACGGTTGCGATGAACCAGTAGCGATAGCGCCGATCCCAACCGTCGTTATCGGCCTGTAACACGATGCTCGCCGTATTTAATCCCGATACCGAGCATGATCAGCCCGAACACGATCATCGACGGCGCGACCCTCATCAACACGGTGTCCATGGTCATCATCGGTGCGGCAATCAGGCCGACGACGCCGATCGCGATGACGGCGATAAACGCAGCCGCGGTCGTGGGAAGGTCGAATTCCATGTGCGGCTCTTGGGAACCGGACGCCTAATGGTATCGGGAATCGGCAGTCCGTTCGCGAAGAGGTATCGAAAACGAAACCGGTTACTGCGACGGCCGAACCAGGTTCGCCAGCGCGACGACGACCCCGAGGAACCAGCCCAGCGGGATCGAGATGCCGAGCCACATCGCCGCGTAGGCTGCGCCTTCGAGTTGGTAGTTCGAGCGCAGGTACTCGTTGACGCCGCCGACGGCGAGCACGTTGTCGAGCGCCCAGGCGGCGAACTCGTAGCTGGGGTCTAAGATGTACGGGTGCAGCGACGGCGTCACGAGTGCCGCGACGACCGGCGGGAGGAACAGCGCCGTCATCGCGAACGGGTAGGCGAAGATCACCGTCACCGCGCGACCGCCGGCCTTGGTACACGCCGCTGCGAGCGCGGTCGATACCGTCGCGACCGCGCTCGCCGCCGCGACGGCGAGGACCGAATTCATCGGGATGTCGACCTGTTCCATGTACGACATCGCGCCCCAGGCGACGGTCAGGAGCCCCCAGCCGAGCAGCGCGACACCCGTGACGCCGACGATGCCGAGGCGGGTGCGCGTCGAGTCGAGTTTCGCCGCGTAGTAGCGGGTTGCGAGTCCGATGACGGTCAGCGGGTAGAGGAGCAGTAAGCCGAATAGCCCGAGGATACTCCAGCCGTTGTAACCGATCTTCTGTGGGAGCGTCTCCGGCTTCCACTTCCCCATGACGGAGTGGCCGCGGCCACGCTGACGTGGAAAGACGAGCTCCATCCACGCACCGTGTAACCGCTGTACGTCGGCCTTGATCGCGCCGACAAACCCACCACCGCCACGTTGTCGTGAGCGGGTAGACATACGCGAGCCATAAAGCCGGTGTACCGTAAGCTTTCCTGAATTTCACGCAAAAGAAACATGTCTCGATCGACCACCGTACCGGCGTCGGCGGCGTCTCTCGCCGGTGTCGGCTGCTCGAGAGGTCTCAGTTCCAGGGCGCGAAGCTGGGGTCGACCTGCCGCTGCGTCTCGTCGATACTATCGATTTTGTTGATGTCCTCTCGATCCAGCTCGAGGGTCAGGGATGCCCAGTTATCGCGGATGTGCTCCTCGCCGGTCGCCTTCGGAATCGCGGTGACGCCCTTCTCGCGCAGCCAGGCGAGGCTGGCCTGCGCCTCACTGACGCCGTGTTTCTCCGCGACGTCCTGAACCTCGGGCTGGTCAAAGATCTCGCCGCGGGCGATCGGCGAGTAGGCGACGACCTCGACACCGGCGTTCTCGCAGGCTTCCCGGAGGTCAGGCTGGGGGAGCAGCGGATGGAGTTCGACCTGGTTGGCCAGGATCGGCGCGTCGCAGACGTCGACGGCCTCCTGGACCTGCTCGGGGAGGAAGTTGCTGATGCCGACGTTCTCGATCAGTCCCTCGTCATACAGCTCCGAGAGCGCCGACAGCGTTCCCTCGGGGTCGTACTCGCCGGTCGGCCAGTGGATGTACAGCATGTCGAGGGAGTCGACGCCGAGCCGGTCGATGCTCTCGCGAGCCGTCTCGAGGACGTCGTCGTGTGCGAGGTTCGAGCGCCAGACCTTGGTCGCGAGGAAGACCTCGTCGCGATCGACATCGGCCGCCGCGATACCCTCGCCGACGGCCGCCTCGTTCTCGTAGGCCTGGGCGGTGTCGATGTGGCGGTAGCCCGCTTCGAGGGCCGTTCGGACGCTCTCGACGCACCGATCCGGATCGTCGTGTTGCCAGGTACCGAACCCGAGCATCGGAATGCCGTTTGCGGTCGGACACGTTCCGGGCGCAACAGTTTCGGCGTCTTCCGTTTCCATGTGCGCAGGGAGGAACAGGGCGCGAAAAGGAGTTGTGTTTGCAGTAGTGTCTACCGGAAGCCGTCGTGCAATTTGACACTGGGGAGTAGCTGCGACGAGCCGTCCGCACCGAGCCCCGGCACCGCGAATTCGACGCGAGTTCGCGTCGATCTGGTCGGGAGTAAAACATTTCACGTATTACAAGAAAGAAAGGGCGTGGATAGAGATACGGGTCGCGTCGTGGTGATCGCCGTCCTGTGCTGTCTCGCCGTCGTGCTCGCGGCGGCGACGTTGCCGTCGATGGTCGAGAACGGCGGGAGCGGCGGCGGGTTCGGCGGCGCCGACGGCGGCGCCAGCGACGTCGAGGAACAGGGTGAACCCCCGGCGGCCGATTCCGGCCCCGAGGGAGACGAGGCGTTCGAATTCACGGGACTGTGCGTCGCGTTCCTCGACTCGGAGCTCGGGTTCCTCGCGCTCGTGTTGGGCGCGGTCGGAATCGCCGCGCTGGCGACCCGATCGTACGATACCAGAATAACGCTCATGCTCTCGGTCGCCTTGCTCCCGCTGGTCGTGCTCGTCTTCGTCGTCCTCACCGGCGGCTGCGGGACGCAGACCCTCGAGCCGCCGGCTCCGCCGGCCGATCTGCAGCCGCCCGCGGAGAACGGCTCCGGCGGTCCGTTCGGCGGCGGCGACGGCGACGGTTCCGTTTCCGGGCCGACTCTGCCCTCGCTGCTCGTGTTGACCGTTCTGCTGGTGACCGTCGTCGGGGCGTTCGCGGCGCTGTTCTACAGCGGCGACGACGAGGGCCGGGAATCGACGGATCCCGTCGCGGAACCGGACGACGCCGTGCAGCGGGGCGAACTCGGCCGCGCGGCCGGCGACGCCGCCGATCGGATCGAGAAAGGCGACGATTTCGAGAACGACGTCTACCGGGCCTGGCGCGAGATGACGGAGCCGATCGAGGTCGATCGACCTGACTCGAGTACGCCCGGCGAGTTCGCGGCCGCGGCGCGGGACGCGGGGCTGGATCCGTCCCACGTCGACGAGTTGCGGACGATGTTCGAGGACGTCCGCTACGGCGATCGCTCGGTCACGGACGACCGCGAGCGCCGCGCCGTCGAGTTACTCAGACAGATCGAAGCGACCTACGCCGACGACGATCGCGACCGCGAGAACGGAGCGACACGATGAACGGATACCCATGAACAAGTACGCGATAGTCGGCGCCGGACTGGTCCTGCTCGGTCTGGCGTTCGTGGCGGTCCCGGAACTGACCGGCCCCTTCAGCCTCGGCGAGTCGATCGTGACCGTGATCGGCGTGATCGCGCTCCTCCAGGGGCTTCGAACGGCGCAAGCTCGCCGACACGCCGACGTCGGGCAGACGGAACTGCCGACGCCGGAGCGGCCACAGGAGCTGCCGACCCCCGGCGAGGAGATCGACGCGGCGATCGAATCGGGCGTCGTGACGTTCGGACGGCAGGGACGAAAGCTCAACGAACGACTCGAGCGGGCGGCCGTCGACGCGCTGGTGCTCGGGGAGGGGCTGACCGAGGACGAGGCCCGACAGGCCCTCGAGAACGGAACCTGGACGGACGATCCGCTGGCGGCGGCCCAGTTCATGAATACGGTCCCCGACTGGGCGCCGTGGCGCGTCCGGGTCCGGACGGTGGTGCGTCGCGACCGCCCCCGCCGCGCCAGACGCGCCGCGGCCGAGATCGCGCGAATTTCGGGGGTGCACGACGACGAATGACGGACGGAGACGAGGACGGACGATCGGCTGACGACGGGCGACCGACGGACGGCCGGAGCGAGCGAACCGACGGCGGCGAGGCTGCCGGAATCGATACGGAAACTCGCTCCGAACCCGGTTCCGATGCCGACGCCGGTGGTCGGACGGACGCCGAGACTGAGCCTGGTACTGCCACCAAGACGGACTCCAGCACTGACGTCGCTACTGAACCCGACAACGATGTGCCCGAAGACGCGGATGGCAAGACCGCAGACGCCGCGGAATCGGTCGTCGTCGACTCGAGCGTCCGAGAGACGAAGCGCTGGACCGGCGTTGCCGCCGTCGCCTCTGTGTTCGGCGGCGCCGGCGTCGTCGTCACGTCGCCGGCGCTGTTGCTGGCGGCGGTCGTCGGCATCGCGTACGCGGCCTACGCCCGGGCTGGTCGGCCGCCGACCCCGACGCTCTCGATCGATCGCGAACTCGAGGATGGCGAGCTCGAGCCCGGCGAACCCGTTCGCGTGACGGTACACGTCCGCAACGACGGGGACGAACTCCTTCCGGATCTCCGGCTCGTCGACGGCGTGCCGGCGGAACTCGTCGTCACCGACGGCTCCCCGAGACACGGGACCGCGCTCCGGCCGGGCGAGACGGAGACGTTCTCCTACGCGGTGACCGCTCGCCAGGGCGCCCACGCGTTCGAACCGGTCGCCGTCGTCGCGCGAGGGTTCACCGGCGCCGTCGAGCGCGTCCAGCGGATCCGCGTCGACGCCGAACTCCGCTGTCCGCCCGCCGAGATTGAGACCGACCTCCCGCTGCGGTCGCTGACGCTGCCCCTGACCGGCCGCGTCGAGACCGACGTCGGCGGCGAGGGCCTCGAGTTTCACTCGACGCGGGAGTACCGCCGCGGCGACCCGCTCTCGCGGATCGACTGGAACCGCCGGGCTCGCGGCCAGGAGCTGACGACCGTGACGTTTCGCGAGGAGCGGTCGGCGACGGTGATGCTCGCCGTCGACACGCGCACGGACGCGTACCGTCGACCCGACGAAACGGGCCGTCACGCGGTCGACCGCAGTATCGAGGCGGCCGTCGCCGCGCTCGACGCGCTGGATGCGGGCGGCAACAACGTCGGCCTCGCCAGTTTCGGCCCGCACCCGCAGTGGCTGGCGCCGGGCTCGGGGGCCGACCACCGGGCGTCGGCCCGCCGACTGCTCGCGACCGATTCCGCGTTCGATCTGTCTCCGCCGGAGTCGTCGACGTCGATGCTGTACGTCCAGCAAAAGCGGTTCCGCTCGCGGATGCCGCCCGATTCGCAGGTGATCCTGTTCACGCCGCTGTGCGACGACGACATCGTGCGGACCGCGCAGTTGCTCGAGGCCGACGGCCACCTCGTGACGATCGTGAGTCCCGATCCGACGGGCGAGGATACGCCCGGCGAACGGCTCGGAGCGGTCGAACGAGCGGTCCGCATCTCGACGCTCAGGGGGACGGGCATCAGGGTCGTCGACTGGCCGGCGGACGAATCGCTGGCGGCGACGCTCGAGCGCAGTCGACGGCGGTGGTCGGCGTGAGCACCGAAGCCGACGCGGTCGACCCCGACCACCGGCCCGCGGTCCTGACGAGCGGACTCTCGATCGTCGCGTTACTTCTCGGAGTGCTCTCGAGCGCCCTCTACTCGCCGTTCGTGCTCGTCGGCGGCGCCGCCGCGCTGGTGATCCTCGGCGGCGGGCTCTGGACGGGGTCCCGTCGGGCCGTCACGATCGGTACCGCCGTCGCGCTCGCGGGGCTACTCACGGGCGGCATTCAGGGGGTTCCGTCGGTCCCGATGCTCGCGAGCGTCACCGCGACCGTGCTGGCCTGGGACGCCGGCCACCACGCAGTCGGGATCGGCGAGCAGCTCGGCCGGGAGGCGACGACGGCGCGGGCGGAGCTCCCGCACGTCGGCGCCACGGTCGTCGTTGGGCTGGTCGCCGCCGTCGGGAGCTACGCGGTCTTTATCGCCGGCCCCAGCGGCCAGCCGGTCGCGGCCGTGATCGCCATGCTGTTTGGGGCGATACTCCTGTTGGCGGCGTTGCAGCGGTAATCAGTTCCGCGGCGACGCGATTCCGTTGGTCGCGCGAGTCCCGGTAGAAACGGTTGCTCCTACTCGAGCGTCGGGACGGAGACGGAATCGAGCACCTGCTCGACGATGGCCGCCTTCGAGGCCCCGTCGACCGAGGCGTCGGGTGTGAGCACCAGCCGGTGGGCCAACACGGGGCGGGCCACCCGCTTGACGTCGTCGGGCGTCACGTAGTCACGGCCGACGATGACGGCGCGGGCCCGCGCCGCCTCGAGCAGGCGCTGGGTGCCCCGCGGCGAGACGCCGATGTCGACCTGGTTTCGCGTGCGCGTCCCGCGGGTGATATCGGCGATGTAGGAGACGAGGTCGTCGTCGACCCGGACCGACTCGGGGACCTCCCGGAGCGCTCGGACGCGGTCCCCGTCCAGCACCGGATCGATGCTCGGACTCCGTTCGGTGCGGCCGAGTCGGCGCTGCAACAGCTCCCGTTCGCCGTCCGCGTCGGGGTAGCCGATCGACTGTTTCACCAGGAAGCGGTCGACCTGGGCTTCCGGCAGCGGGAAGGTGCCGGCCTGTTCGACGGGGTTCTGCGTCGCGATCACGAAAAACGGCTGCGGAAGCTGGTGCGTGTCCCCGTCGACGGTGACCTGGCCTTCCGCCATCGCCTCGAGCAGGGCGGCCTGGGTCTTCGGCGGTGCACGGTTGATCTCGTCGGCCAGCACGACGTTCGCGAAGATCGGTCCCTCGGTGAAGTCGAAGGTGCCCTCGGACTCGTCAAACACGTGGGTCCCGGTCACGTCGGCCGGCAGCAGATCCGGCGTGAACTGGATCCGGGAAAACGACAGCCCCAGCGCCGACGCCAGACTGTTCGCGGTCAGGGTCTTTCCGGTTCCGGGTACGTCCTCCAGAAGAACGTGTCCCCGCCCGAGGACGCCGAGCAGCACGGTCTCGAGGAATTCCTGGTCCGCGATAACGCTCCGACTGACGGCATCGAGGACGGCGTTACACTCCGCGCGCGCGTCAGTAATATCCATGTCGTACTCGTAGTGATACTTACATATAAACGACCGTGGTCGAACGAGGAAGTCAGGACACCCGAACGGAACTACCGGTGCGTTCACGGCGCCCGGGCCTTCGAACTCTCCCTTGGCCGATCCGTTACAGTTGCCGGACAAACTGCTCGTGCCGACGGAGAGCGCGATGATATTTGGGGATAGCTTGGTCTGCGTCCCCCGACAATCGTCGCGTGTCCACGCGGAGACGAGCCCGACCGGCACGAGGAGGGGAGACGAACCGGCGGTTCCGTCTCGCGTTCCGGGCGACTGACCCGAACCGACCGATGCCATCGATTTCCCACCGTTCGACGCTCGGTGTAGTGCTGTCCGTGACCGGTGCAACGATTCCGGTCGTCGAAGAACCGCGGACCGAACGAAACGGCGACCGGCGACGATGACGGACCGGCCGATGCACGGGGTTCTCGCTGCGCTGGGCAAGCGGGTGCTCCGTCCCGGCGGTCGAGCGTTGACTCAGCAGTTCCTCGAGGCGCTGGCTATCACGCCGGCCGACGACGTCGTCGAATTCGCGCCCGGCGCCGGAGCGACGGCGCGACGCGCGCTGGCGGACGAGCCGAACTCGTACACCGGGATCGAACTGGACCGCGCGGCGGCGCGGGCGCTCCGGGACGACCTGGGCGGGACCGGTCGCGAGATCGTCGTCGGTAACGCGGCCGACACTGACCTCGCGGACGGCGTCGCGGACGTCGTCTACGGCGAAGCGATGTTGTCGATGCAGCCGGACGAGGGAAAGGCCGCACTCGTCGGCGAGGCCCATCGGCTTCTGCGGACCACCGGCGTCTACGGAATTCACGAACTGGCGATCGATCCCGACGGACCAGACGCAGCGACCGAATCGGCCGTTCGGGACGACCTCTCGCGTGCGTCGAGGGTGAACGCGTGGCCGCTGACGGAATCGGAGTGGGTGGCGCTGCTCGAAGACGCGGGATTCACCGTTCGGTGGCGAGCGACCGCTCCGATGCGCCTCCTCGAACCGCGGCGGGTCGTCGCCGACGAGGGACTCGTCCGGACGCTGCAAATCGCGTACAACGTTCTCACCGATCCGGAGGCCCAGAACCGCGTCCGATCGATGCGGCGTGTCTTCAATGCGTACAACGACCAACTACGCGCGATCGCGATCGTCGCCGAAAAGACCGACGCATGACGGACCGACTCGGGCGGTGCGGTCGATCACTCCGCGACCGCCGCCGCGAGTCGATCCTGCGCGTCGGGAAACAGGACGTTGTTTTCCTTGTGGATGTGCAGGTGCATGTCCTCCTCGAGGAGCTGCAGTCGATCGAGCATGTTTCGGTAGCTGGTACACGCGCCCTCCGGGACCGCGTAGTCGTCGGTCAGCGAGCGGAGCCGCTCGAGGTGGGCGGCGGCCGCGTCGTGTTCGTCCTCGAGGTGGTCAATCGCCTTGCGGACCTGCGCCTCCTCGTCACCGGTCAGCGCCGTCTCGTCCTCGAGGCGTTCGAGTTCGGGGAAGACGTTCTCCTCCTCGTCCTCGATATGGTGGGTGACCTCGTCTTCGAGGTCGAGAAACGTCGATTCGACGTCGTGGAGTTCCGGGTGGTCGTCCCCGTGGACGCGGACGACCTTCCGGACCGTTCGCTCGAGCGGCGGCAACTCGGCCCGAAGATAGTCGTGGTGGTTCTCGACAATGTCGTCGACGAGCGCCGACAGCGAGTCCCAGTCGTCGGTTCCGTCGCCGCCGTCCGACCGCGCGTCACGGAGTCGATCGACGACGGCCCCGACCTCGAGGTCGGCGTCGGCACAGGCCCGCTCGAGCGAGTCGTCGCCACCGCAGCAGTAGTCGATGCCGACGGACTCGAACACCGACGCGAATTCGGGGTTGTCTCTGACGAGCGCTCCGAGTCGTCGCTCCGGGTCAATTTCGGCGGTCATCGGTTCTGAACGGCAGCGGTGTGGGGTTCAACTACGATACCGCTTCGGTTGAGATTTCGCCGAAGGAATCGGTCGTCATCGTCGTCTGCCGTCTGTTTAGGCTCGCCTAATCTCATACAGTCGGAGAAAGCAACGCCGCGTCGAAGGTGGTTCCCCCGAACATGATCGAATAGGTCGGCGCGTTCTCGAGACGCTCATTCCGAACGCGGACGCGTCGAGCGATCGGCACGGCGTCACCGATCGACGGCACGGTTCCGGAATCGAGAGTTCGGTCCCGGTGACGACGCTCGAGAGCACGAACCGCGATCGAGCGGAGATCGCTACTGGTACATCCGCAGCGGCTGGGCCTGCGAACTCTCCTCCTGGCCGATCTGTTGCATCTGCTGAGCGAACTGCTCGCGCTTCTCGCGGATCTCCGCCGCGCGGTCGAGGAGTTCCTGGACCTCGACCTCGACGTCGGCGATCGGGCAGACGCCGTCCTCGAGGAGGACGCTTGCGGCCTCGGGGTCGGGGAACTGCGGGCTCGATTCGACGACGAGTCCGACGCTGTCGTAGTCGCGCTGTGCGGCGCGGTTGATGAGCGCCCCCGTCGGCCCCGTGACGACGCCGTCCTCGGGCGGCACGGCGATTCCGCGCTCCTCGAGGCGCTCGGCGGCGTTCCCGGTTCCGACGCCGTAGATGTCGGGTTCGTCCTCGCCCTCGCGTTCGGCCGGCAACCCGCTGAGGTAGAGCGGCAGCGCGTCCTGGCCGACGATCCACTCGGTGAGACACTCGGCGACGGAGCCGACGGCGTCGGATTTGATCGGCGCGTCGCTCCGGAGGGCGAGGAGGTCGTGCTCCTCGCTGGCGTAGATCCGGACCGGCGGCCGGGCCGTGTGGTCGCCGCCACGGTAGACGCCGACCCGGGGCAGCCTGCCGCAGTCGACGCTGGCGTAATAGCGCATGTCGAGTTCCTCGATGAGGTGGTCGGTCGCGATCTTGCCGACGAGTCCGAGCCCCGGGAAGCCCTCGACGAGAACCGGTTCCTCGAGGTCCATCTCGGGCCCCTGCTGGCGGATCTGTGCCATGTTCGAGACGTCTGTCGGCGTACCCATAAAATCGAGGGCGGCAGATATTCGGACGGCCCGAATCTCACGGCGAGAGGACGAGCATCTCGGTCGAACCGGGCTGGAACTCGAACGGGACCGTCTCCCGCGTCGCCTCGTACCCCTCGTCGGCGAGCGTCGCGAGGACGTCCTCGAGGCGATCGTAGGGCGTCGCGTCCAGTCCCTGCAGTGGGTAGATCCGAACCTCGTCGGCCGCGACGCGGGCGAGTTCCCGCAGCGCCTCGCAGTGGAACTCGTAGTCGAACCGGTCACCGTAGAGGAACAGGAAGTGCGCGGAGAGGACCAGCGAGAACGCGTCGCGCTCGAAGGGCAACGCCGGCAGCGCGGCGGCGACGTACCGATCCCTCGACTGGCCGGCCGCGTAGTCCTTGCGGAACCGCTCCGAAGCCCGTCGCAGGTAGCGTCGGCGCTCAGCGACGGAGTCGTAGAACGACCAGTCGAACATGTCCCTCTTCTCCGAGAGCTGGTCGATCACCGCCTCGCGGTCCTCGCGACATCGTCGTGCGAGGTCCTCGCGAGACCGTTCGTACACCACATCGGCGCCGACGACATCGATTCCCCGGTCGGTCGCGGTCGCGACGAACGACGCGACGCCGGACGGGCAATCGAGCACCCGTCGCCCCTCGAGTGCAGCCGGCTCGAGATCGAACATGGCCGCGTACTCCTCGAACGTGCGGCCGATGACGGCGCAGTCAGTCACCTCGAATTTCGTCGGCTCGGTCGCATCCCCCACGTCTGTTTTTGACCTCTATTGAACAGATATAGACCTTAATGTATATATCTGTCTCCAGTATGTCGTTTGGTCGGAGCGGTCGCATCCGGCACTGCCGGGAGTCGACCGCTTCGAAACCCACAAACGCGGCGCGTGCAAATCCGGGTCCAATGGAGCCACTCGAGCGGTATCGACCGATTATCGACGATTTCGACGCGTTCCTCGAGGCCTGCGAGCGGCCGCTGGGCAACGCCGCCCGCGTCAACACCATCAAGGCCTCGGTCGAGCGGACGCTCGAGGCCCTCGAGGAGGAGGGTCTCGCGTACGAGCAGGCCGACTGGAACCCCCGCGTGCTGCGCCTCGAGACGGGGTCGCCGGGGTCGACGTGGACCTCGTTCCACGGCTTTACCCACGGCCAGGAGGAGGTCTCGGCGGTGCCGCCGGTCGTCCTCGATCCCCAGTCCGGCGAGCGGGTCTGGGACAGCTGTGCCGCACCCGGCGGGAAAGCGACCCAGATCGCGGCGCTGATGGGCGACGAGGGGACCGTCGTGGCCAACGACAACAACCTCGGGCGCATCTCAGCGCTGCGCTTTAACGCCGAGCGCCTCGGCGCGACGAGCCTCGCCGTCACGAACGCCGACGCGCGTAACTACTCCCTGAACCGGTTCGACTTCAACGAGTTCGACCGCGCGCTCGTCGACGCGCCCTGTACCTGCGAGGGGACGATCCGGAAGAACCCCGACGCGCTGGACAACTGGTCGGAGGGGGCCATCGCGTCGGTCTCGGGCGTCCAGAAGGGCATCCTCCGGCGGGCGATACAGGCCACCCGCGAGGGCGGCACCGTCGTCTACTCGACGTGTACCTTCGCCCCCGAGGAGAACGAGGCGGTCGTCCAGCACGCCCTCGAAGAGGAGGACTGTCGCGTCGTCGACTTCGATATCGGCCTCGAGCACTCGCCCGGCCTGACCGAGTGGGACGGCGAGGAATTCGACTCGAGCCTCGAGCGGGCGGCGCGGATCTACCCCCATCAGAACGACACCGGCGGCTTCTTCGTGGCGAAACTGGAGGTGACCGCGTAATGGCGGACGAATCGACCAGGGACCTCGAGCAAAACGACGGCCAGCGATTCGATCGCCTGCCCGCGACGCCGGCCGAACAGACTGTCGAGGGTCGGGTCAGCCGCGAGGAGGTCGTCGACTACTTCTGTGATCGGTTCGGCATGCCACCGGAAACGTTCGACGACTACACGTTCTGGGAGAAGGGCGCCGGCAAGATCTGGATCTACGGCGGCGAGGCGCCAACGCCCCTCGAGATCGAGGCCATCGGGATGACCTGTCTGCGGACGCGCCAGGAACACTGGAAGCCGACGACGGACTTCGTCCAGCGCTTTGGCGGTCGCGCGACCGACTGCGTGATCGAACTCGACCCCGAGGAGGCGCGGGCCTTTGCAACCGGCGAGGATCAGGAAATCGAGCGCTGGGAGGGCGACTGGGGGTACCTGATCGGCGCTCACGAAATCGCCGGCGACCTCGAGCCGATCGGAATCGGCCTCTACGTCCACGGCGAACTGCGCTCGATGGTGCCGAAGGGGCGCCAGCGAGAGCTGTAAGTCGGCCTCGAGCCGCGGAGCGACCCTGCGGGGTTCACAGGCTGAAGGTCCATCTAGCTACTAAGTGAGCGGTGCTGGTAGCGCCCGTATGAGCGACGAAGACGCCCCGACGGCGTCCCAGCCCGACGCCGGGCTCGCCGAGCGCCTCGAGGCCGGCGAACTCGTTCGCTGGATCTACCTCTACGGCGATCGGCGCCGCCTGTCAGCGATCCTCCTCGCGGCCGTTTTCGGCGTCTCGTTGCTGCTCATTCGGGCCGGACTGATCACGCCCGCCGAGGCGGGCGACGTGACGACGCTCTCGGGCGCGCTGATCGGCGGGATGCTCCCCTTCATCACCGTCGTCCTCGCGATCAACCAGCTGATCCTCTCCGAGGAGTTCGGCTCGACGGGCGCGTTCTTCAGGCGCCTAGAGGAGACCGATGACTATCGCCGCCGCATCGAGGATCACACCGGCTACCGACCGTCGCCGGCCGAGCCGTCGGAGTTCCTCCGCATCCTCATCGAGGCCAAGCGACGGACGGCGCTGGGATTGCAGACGATCTGTCGCGACGGGCCGGACGACGTCCGGACGCGGGTCGACTCGTTCGTTTCCCAGACCGATCCGCAGGATCGGGACGCCATCGAAACGCTCGCCGACGTCAGGTTCGGGTCGTTCGACGTCATCTCCGTGATCCTCCACTACAACGATCCGTGGCAGCTCCAGCTCGTCCGCCAGCTTCGGGAGACCCATCGGTCGGAGCTCTCGGAGGCCGCCGACGGGCAGTTAGAGCGACTCGAGGAACTGCTGGGGGACATTCACATCGCCCGACAGTACTTCAAGAGCGTCTACATGCAACAGGAACTGGCCGATCTCTCGAAGATTCTGCTCTACGTCGGCTTCCCGACGCTGCTCGGCGGCGCGTTCGTCATCATCGCGTACGGAAATCTGCTGGCGCTCGGCCTTCACCCGTACGTGTACGTCCTCGTCGTGAGCGCGACGATCACGGCCCTGTTCAGCCCCTTCGTCGTCCTGTTGCTCTACGTACTCCGAATCGCGACTATCGCCCGGCGCACGGCGGCGGACTTCGGGCCGTTCGTCCTGCAGCAGGAACTCCCCGAGGAGGAGACCGAGACACTCGAGTTCTCGTGACGCCAGCCGACGTCGCGACCGCTCGCGCAACGGTCCTCCGAGAGGTATCCGAATCATCGGCGGCGAGCCCACTCGGCACTACAGTTGTCGCCGTTGATCGGTCACGGTCGTTCGGTCGGAGCCGACACGCCGTCGGCAGTCCGCGGTGCAGCTTAGCTTCGATACCCTCGGTCGTTTTGATCTATCAATGATTATCATGGCGTTCGAACACCGCGTTGGTTGTTAACATATATCGGCGAATACTGTGGTTTCAGACCCTATATCGAGAGATTAGCAACATACAAGTGTCCAGAAACCGTTTCGATATGAAATGACTGAAAAGGGATATCTAACGCTCTTCGTTCTCCTCGCTATCGCTTGGGGGACCGCCTTCGCGGCGATCGAGGTCGGGCTGGCGACGCTGCCGCCGATCCTCTTTGCGGCCTTCCGGCTCGACGTCGCGGCACTATTGTTTGCCGGCGCCATCGTCGGCCTCGGACGGGAGTGGCGACCCCGGACGCGCACCGACTGGATAACGATCGGCGTCGCGGGCGGGCTGATGGTCGGCGCTCATTACGGGCTGTTGTTCATCGGTCAGTCGTACGTCTCGAGCGCCGTCGCCGCGATCGTCCTGAGTCTGACGCCGATCGCGACGCCGCCGCTCGCACTCGCACTCCTCCCGCAGGAACGGCTCCGTGCACCCGCCGTCGTCGGCCTCTTCGTCGGGCTCGCCGGCGTCGTCGTGATCGCGCTTTCGGGCGGCTCGCTCGGCGGACAGGCGATCGGCGTCGGCCTGCTGTTCGGTTCGGCGTTCGCCTTCGCGGTGGGCTCGGTACTGACCGAACGATTGCAGCGAACGCTGCCGGTACTGTCGTTGCAGACGTGGGCGATGGCTCTCGGCGCGGGGATCCTGCACGGCGTGAGCTACGCTCACCCGGGCGAAACCGTCCCCTCGCTGGCTGCGTGGACGACCGCGACGGTCGCCGCGCTCGCGTACCTGGGGATCGTCGCCACTGCGGGCGGGTTCCTCGCGTACTTCCTCCTGCTCGACCGCATCGGCGCGAGCCAGCTCAGCCTCGTCAATTACGCGTCGCCCGTCGTCGCCGCTCTCGTCGGCTGGGCGCTGCTGGGCGAATCGATCACGCTCGCGACGGTCAGCGGGTTCGGGATGATCGTCCTCGGCTTCGCCCTCTGTCAGCTCCCGTCGCTCTGGCGACTGCTGGCGCCGGTCGCCGGCTACAAACCGCGGCGCCGGCCGGCCGCGGACGATTGTGTCGTCGTCGACGGCAACGTCTACGTCCCCGACGACCGCGATACCGGTCGCGCCTCCTGTGCCGCATCCGCCGCGGACTGACGCGTTCGGTCCGAAGACGCGCTCTTACTGCCGCACTCGAGTCGCTGTTTCGCCGCGGAGAAACCGCACGACCCAGTCGTCGAACCCCGCCTTTCGCTCGAGGAAGGCACCGTGACGGGCGCCGGAGAACATCGCGAGTTGGCCGTCCGGGAGCCCCTCGTAGGTCTCGCGGAGGATCCCCTCGGGGAAGAACGGGTCGTCAGTGCCGCCGATGACCAGCGTTCGGGACTCGAGGTCCGCGAGGCGGTCAGTCCCATCGTAGTCGCGGACCGCCTCGAAGGAGATCGGCACGTCTCGCGGATCGGCGGGGTTCGGCGGGTGGACTCGTCCGACCGTCCGGGAGAGCAACGGCACGGCTCGACGCCAGGCGCCCGTGAACATGGCCTCGTAGAGTCGGGCCCGGATCTCGGTCCACTCGCCCTCGAGGGCTAAGCGATGGAGTTCGCGGACGAGCGGCCGGCCGCTCTCCGCGATCCGACAGCCCGAGACGCCGAGGACGAGTCGGTCGACCAGGTCGGGCCGCTCGCGGGCGAGCTCTTGCCCGATCAGCCCGCCCATCGAGAGCCCCAGCACGGACGCCGTTCCGACGTGGTCCGCGAGGACGCGCTCGTAGTCGCGGGCCATCGCGCCGATCGATTGACGGTCCTCGAGTCCGCGTGGGCGGCTGACCAGATAGACGGTGTAGTCGGCGAGAAATCGGCGGAATGTGGCGGCGGTCGTCACCGCGTCGGTGCGGCCGTACGCCCCGTCGAACATCGCGTCGCCGATACCGGGGATCACGAGCAGCGTCTCCGGACCGTGGCCGACGCGGACGTACGGGTACCGGCCGTCGAACTGTCCGGTGTCGAACCGTTGCGTCAGTGTGGCTCCCATCCGAATCCTCTCGAGGCGTGATGCACCGTCGACGCGTAAAATAGTTGAACCCGTTCGTGCCGTGGCGCCGCGAGTCGCTTGAAAGCGGGACGTCGAACGTGAACGGAGGCTGTTCTATTGCCGGTACTACCGGCCAGAACGTCAGCCCGCGCTGAGTCTCACCGCTTTAGCAGTGGGTGTCTCAGTTACCGAGATCGAATACGTGTTCGTGACTGGCCTCACAACTCGGGCAGACGTGCCGATACACGATCCGCTGGCCGTCCGTATGGCTCGTCCAGTTTCCCTCCTCGTCCACGTAGCCACACTCCGAACATCGCTTCTCGGTGTTCTCGTAGCGCTCACGTATCCATTCGAAATCTGATCGCCCGTGAGCGCGCCGCGGTACCATACATCAATGTTGTCCTGACAAGCAGATAAATCTGTGCCGCTCTCGAGGTCTCGTTCGGATACCGAACCCGCGCTATACTGTTACGGGGACAACTCCGGCAACCTGTCCTCGATCTCCTCGCGTCGGTCCTCGAGCCACTCGGGGAGGACGAGCCGGTCGCCGAGCGCCTCGAGTTCTTCGTCGACCGTGTAGCCGGGGGATTTGGTGGCGTACTCGAAGAGCACGGTGCCGTACTCGCGGGCGTAGACCGATTTGAACCACTTACGGTCGATGATCTCGGTGGGTCGTAGCCCGCAGTCGATCAGGAACTGGCGCCAGTCCTCCTGTTCGTCTTCGGCGACCTGGAACGCGACGTGGTGGACGGTGCCGGCGCCGGGGACCCCGCGTCGCGCCTCCGGATCCTCCACGATATCGACGACGAAACCCAGGTCGCCGTCGGCCGTGTAGCGCTTGCGCGTGCCGTCGCGGTCAGTCTGGCGGTAGCCCATCTCCTTCAGCAGGTCGCCGGTCGGATCGGCGCCGGTCAGCGAGAGGGTCACGCCGAAGAAGCCGCGGATCGCGTGGGCGTGGGGAACGGGACTCTCCGGGAGGTTCGCCGGCGGCGCGTCCGCGCGAGCGACCAGCTCCAGCGGCAATCCGTCGGGGTCGGTAAACGGGAGGACGGTGTCGCCGAACCGCTCGCGCGGTTCCCCCGGTTCGGCGCCGGCGTCGGCGAGTCGCTCGCGCCAGTAGTCGAGCGAGCCGTCGGGAACGAGAAACGAGACCGCGCTAGCCTGGCCCGCGCCGACCCGTCCGTCGCGGGCGTCGGTGTAGGGGAAGAAGGTCATGCTCGTTCCCGGCGTTCCCTCGTGGTCGGCGTAGAAGAGGTGGTAGACCGAGACGTCGTCCTGATTGACGCTTCGCTTGACGAGTCGGAGCCCGAGCGCCTCGGTGTAGAACTCGTAGTTTCGCTGTGGATCGCTCGCGATGGCGGTGACGTGGTGGAGGCCGGGAATTGCCGTCGGCATGAACGATCGTACCACTGCGGGCGGGATAACGCTGGGGACGACGCTCGGCTGGCGGTTGTCTCGTCGGTCGGCGCTCGCAGAAGGGACTACGCGGACGCGGGGGGCAACGTCGCCTCGTCGAACCAGAACGCTTCGACGGCCCGGCCGATCTCGGTGAACTCGTCGGGATCGCTCGGCTTGGTAAGGTAGGCGTTCGCACAGAGCTCGTAGCTCCGGGCGATATCCTCGGCCGCCTCGGAACTCGTGAGCACGAGCACCGGCGGCGCGCACACGTCAGGCTCGGTCTTGATTGCCTCGAGGACGTCGAACCCGCTCGTCCGGGGCAGGTTCAGATCGAGGAGGACCAGACTCAGCTCGGTGGCGTCGACGCCGTCCCGCTGATCGCGAAGGAACTCGAGGGCCGCATCACCGTCGTGGGCCGTGTGAAAGGTCGTCGAGACGCCGGCCTCCCGGAACGCTTCCTCGACTAGCCGAACGTCGCCGGGATTATCTTCGACGAGCAAAATCTGTATCGGCTCGGTCTCACGATTGTTGGTCACGGAGATGCACGTTTTTTCGTTGACACCACTCGTGGTTAAGTCTGCGTACTAAAGAAATTGGATCGAACCCTCTTCGGAGTTCGATAGGTGTGAACGCTTCCCGACGATACCGGCCGAAAAAGCGTATGTAACTAAAGATAGTCCTGATTAGTTTCCCTCGGAATCCTAGCAGGTCTCGGGTTAGGGATCCGAGCTATCGATCCGCGAACAGCTCTCGAACTGCCGTTCCGATGCGATCGCGGGTCCCGTTCGTCGGCGTTCGCACCGACGACGCGACGGTCCGACTACCGCTCGACGAGCGTCCCACCGGCCAGCCCCTCCCACTCGACGCGATAACCGAGTTCCGAGAGGATCGCACTCGAGTCGCTGAACCCGGCCGCTTCGAGGCTCTCCTCGGCGTCGGAAAGCGCCATCCCGGCCTCGATCTCGTCCGCCAGCGACTCGAGGACGGCCGGCCGGACGAGCGTCCGGCCGACCCGCACGTGGTCCGGAAACGCGATATCGGCCAGCGCGTCCTCGCTGACACCTCGTCGGCCGGCCAGCGCCTCGAGGGAGAGCACGTCCTCGTCGGGGCACAGTTCGTCCGGCAGCGCGGCGGCGCTCTCGGCGACGAGTTGGCGCTCGTACTCCCGGAGGACACCGGCGACGTCCTTCAGCCGGACGCTCCCGGAGTAGGGGATCGCCCGGAAGTCTCGAGCCGCGATCTCCTCGCCAACGCCGAGGGACTTGTCGACGGCGACGATCAGTTCGACGTCCTCGAGGTCCGATAGCTGCGCGAGTTTCTTCTCGACGTACTCGGGCGTCCAGAACCCCATAATTTCGAAGTAGACGCGGAACTCGCCGTGCCCGCCGTCGGCTTCGTCAGTCGAGTCCCTGCGGGCGCTGCCCCCGGGACGGTAATCGAACGCGAAATCGGGGATCATTACCCGCGTTCCCGTCGCGAGCGGTTCGGGTTCGCGCACGAGGTCCCACTCGAGATTCAGGTTCGAGAAGCGCGCGGCGAAGTCGGCCTCGACGCCGCTGTCGAAGGACACCTCGGCGACGGGCTCGGCGTCGGGAACGCGGACGGGATCCGCGTCGGAGAGCCGCAGCGTCCGTTCGGTCCCGCGGTCGTCGATCGTCGCCTCGAGGCGCCACTCGTTGGCCTTCGCGACCGTTCGGAGGAGGCGGGCGAACCGAGTGCCGTACCGGCGAGTCGCCCGGAAGAGGTGGGTCGGCCCGGTGACGACCACCTCACGCTCGGCGACGGCGCTATCGGAGGCGTTACCGCCGTCCTCGTCCTCGAGCCGCCGGATCTCGTACATCAGTCGCAGTCGCTTGATCGCCGAAACGAGCGCCTTCGGATCGCTCGAGCGGACCCGGAGTTCGGTGGCGTCGAAGAGCGCGGTCTGGGCCAGCGAAAGGTTGTACTGGGCCACCAGCTCGTCGGGTTCCCACCGCGCGGCCAGTTCGGCGAGGACCTGTCGCTCCTCGAGGTCGGCGTACAGCGCCCCCGCGACGGTGTCGGTCGAGACGCCGAACGACTCGCTGGCGCGATCGAGGGCCACGGCGCGCTCGTCCTCACTCACGACGCCGACCGCTTCGGCGGCCTCGAAGGCGGCCCGGCGCGCTCGTTCGGGGTCGATCTCGGCGTCGGTCTCGAACGTCGCGTCGCGCTCGAGCAGCGCCGACAGCCCCCTGACGAGCTTGAAGTCGTCCGCGCCGCGCTCGAGTTCGGTCAGGGCCTCCTCGAGTTCCGCGCGGGATTCGCCGACATGGCCCTGGTACGTGCCGATCACGCGGGCGGCGAGTGGACGGTGCTCCCGGTCGGCGAACTGGAGGTGGTAGCCGCCTCCGGCCCGCGAGACACGGAGCAGGTCCTTGGTCAGCATTCGGTCGGTATCGGCGCGGCGCGGCAAAAAGTGGTCCGCTCCCGAACCGCCGGACGGTCGACGGGGCCGTTCAGGCACCGGGGTTACGGCACGCCGGGTTCAAACGCCGGTATGGACGACGAGCTTCGGATCGCCTACGAGACCCACGACGGGGTCCAGAAGCTGATCGACTGTCTCCACCACTCCCTCGAGTCGATCAGCCTGAACTTCGATCGGTGGGACGAGCAGTACGTGAAGGGGCCGGGGATGTACATCGCCGTCGTCACGGGGCCGACAGTCGCGGCCTTCGCGGATCCGATGGGGCGGAACACGTGGCCGACGGACCGCTGTCGCGACGTCTGTCTGGATTTAGAGCGCTTCTACGAGACGGCCCGCGAGGTCGCGATGACGCGGGACGGCGCTCTCGTCGTCAGCGTCGACGGCGTCGTCCAGCACCAGATGGTTCGCTTTACCGATCTGCTGCCCGAGGAACTCGAGACCCTCGACGAGCAGAGAGACGAGTACGAGGAGTGGATGGGATCGCGCCACATGAGCGCGCTGGACACCTCGCGGCGGCCGAACGTGGTCTCGGCGCTGACGCTGAGCGAGGAGACCGGTCGCGTGACGATCTTCGAGGGCGGCTCGTTCGAGACCGACAAGCGGTCGGAACTCGGCGGCGAATGGAATCCGGAGACGTACGCGTGAGTTCGTCTCGAGCAGGTCGCCGGAACGGTTCACACCGATCGCGTTACTGGAGTCGGCTCACTCGGATTCGATCGCGTCCTCCCCAAGTCGCTCGCCGCAGTTCGGACAGCGGTCGTATCGAAGGTCACGGCTCGAGCGGTGGACGGCTTCCATCGCCGCCCTGATCCGTTCTTCCGCGTTCGATTCGTCGGTCGGCGAGAGGGAGGCCCCTTCGACCTCGATCAGGAACCGGGCCACCTCCGTCGCTTCGTAGACGATGTCGTCGACCTCGTCGGCCGTGAAGAAGTCGGCGTAGGCGCCGTAGAGAAACGTCGCGCCCGCTCTGCGAACCTTCTCCTCGAAGGAGCGGCGCGACTGGCAGACGGCCTGGCGCGTGTACTGGTCGTCCATGAAGGGGACGAGATCGGGAAGGTGTTCCCCGACGGTCGTCATCTCGACGCCCGTCCCGGTTCGAAAGTCGGCACAGAGGCGCGCGATCGCCCACTCGCGGGCGGTGAAGGCGACGCGGTCGCGAAGGAACTCGGTGACGCGGTCGTAGTCGGCGCCCTCGAGTCGCTCGAACCGATCGGTCTCGGATGCGTTGCTCTCAGCGGGTGAATGCGTATCTTCGGGCATGGTTGGTTTCTGCGGTTGCCCGCGTCACGTACAGGGGTTCGACGAGGATAACGCTGTCCGTCGGGGGTGGGATCGAGCGATCCGACCCCTCGTACCGACGGCCGATCGGCCGGCGAACCGCGGTGGTTGAAACCAGTACCGTACCGCTTGCTCAGCTCGAACCGGCCAGTTTCACTTTCACCGCGGTACGCGAGTCCTTTTTACCGGCGATCCCCTTCCCAGCACATGGTCCTCACGAAAACGAGCATGGGACACGCAGCAGCGGGTGACGAGCGAACAGCCGACTCGCGAGTCGATCGCGACTCGACCGAGGTGACCGGCAGTGTCGCGTAGTTCATCGCCCGACGGTATCGCGGCCGATCCGAACCATTCCCGCGCGGAGAACGGCCCCACGCTCGAGCGAGTGACGTTCCGAGCCACGGACGAGCAGCTCTCGGCGCTCGAGTCGCTCGTCGACGACGGCGTTTACCACTCCAAGAGCGAAGCCCTCCGAGCCGGCGTCCAACAGCTTCTGGAGCGACACCGAGACGCCGAGACGGACGCGGGAGGTCGGTCCAGTTCGGCCTCGAGGTAGCCCGTCCAGGCGCCGCGATCGGCTGCGAGAACGGATACGGTCGACGATCAGTTCGCCATCGCTCCAACGGGCGCTATTCGACGGGTGTGCGAACGGACCGTTCTCGACCGACCGCCGAAACGTACGCGTCGTAGCTGCCGAAGCTCGCAACGACGGTTCCCGCGATGACGTCGTTCCACAGCGGCAGTCCCTCGAAGCCGAGGACGAACGGGGCGAGAAGGAGCCAGAGCCCGAGAGTCGCGACGAGCCCCGCACCGGTCGCGCTCGCGGGATGGCGTCCGGTGGTCCCGACGCGGTTGTAACCGACGACGAGCAGTACGACTGCGCCGACGACGACGTCGTTCCAGCGACCGATCGCCGGCGCACCGAGGACGAACGGCGCCGCGATCAGCCAGCAGCCGAGTATCCCGTTTCCGCTGGCGGTCAGTTTTGCGGTCGCGTACATGAATCCGAGTTCGTGGCTCGATGAACGGCGGTCGGCGCTCGCAGCTCCCGATTGAGACCGTGGCCGTCCCGATCAGGCCGTCGCCATGTTTCGGCAGGTCTCCGCGCAGTCGCGGAGGGCGTCCGCACAGACCTGACAGTGGTCGTCGTCATGGCGTTCGCACTCCTCGGCGCACTCCTCGCAGGCGCCGGCGCAGGCTTCGGCGAGCTCCGCGCTGTAGTTCGAGTTCCGAGCCATGAACCGGGCGTGCATCGTCGTCAGGTCGGCGACGTCGCGACAGAGTCGGAGACAGTCGGCCATCTCCTCGCCCTCGCCGGCGCACTCGTCGGCACACCACTCGCACGCTTGGGCGGCTTCGAAGCAGTTGTCGATACACTCCTGCATCTCCTCGTTCTCGCTGACGTGGTCGATTTGAGTCAGTGCCATTGCGATCGAACGGTCGCCGGCGACCGGCTTTGTTATCCACAGGCCACCGCGATCCGACCGAACGGTGAGGCGCGATACTCGCGGTGGGAACCGAGGGATAGCCGATCGGTGAGGGGCGGTTCACGGACGATTACTAGGGCTCTAATGACGGATTCGACGGGACCACTGCGCTGCTTCTGGCCGTTATCGCCCAGCGTCGGGGTCTCCCTACCCGGTCAACACACCGATGAAATACCATGCCGCAGCTTAACGACTACCGAAACTGAAGTCCGCGGTGTGATCCGTTCCGTCCACCTTCTCGGCATTCCGTTCGCGATCATCGCCGGCACCGGCGCCGGGGTGTTCGCGCTCCTGTCCTGGGGCATCTTTCGAGACTCGCCCTTCGGTACGGCGATCGCGCTCCTCTCGGTCGGGATGGCCGCGCTGACGATCTACCACACGATGTTGCTCGTCGTCGAGCCGGCGTCGCCGGTTCTGGACGTTCTCCGGAGCGCGGCGAACACGATCGTCGCGATCTTCATCGGCCTGCTGATACTCCGCCACCGACAGCTCCGCCGCGAGCGATCGGGAGGTGAGGCCGCGTGGACGGACTGACCCCCGTCATCGGCTACAACCTGGCGATCGGCGTCGTCGTCGCCCTCGAGCTCCTGTTCCTCCTCTCGCTCGAGGAGTCGGTGACGGCGTACCGTCGGTTCGTCCTCGTCACCGTCGCCGGACTGGTGCTGGCCGTGATCGGCGGCCCGATCGTCGAGTTGGTCGCGCCGCAACTGGTCCACTGGGTTCACGGCGCGGCCGCGTTGCTGGTCGTCTACGGTCTCTACGATCCCGTGACGAACGACGTGCGGACGACGGAGTGGGAGCGCGTGCTATTGAGCGAACCGTCGCAGCTCCGGCGGCCGGCCGAGTGGATGACGCCGATGGACGACGAGATCCTCGGTGCGCTTCACGGCACGGACCTCGTGTTGACGCCGGCGGTCGTCGCCTTCAACACCGGGTTCAGCCGGAAGGAAGTGAACCGGCGCCTAATCGAACTCGCGGACCACGGATTCGTCGAAAAGGTCGAACGGGGCAAGTATCGGCTGACGCGGCGCGGCGAGCGGTATCTCCGGGGACAACTTCGGGCGACCGCGTCGGCGGACGCCGAAACCGGGGTTCGGGGTTGAGTCGTCCGCCAGACACCGGTTCGGCGTTGAGCCGCCCGGCAAGCAACGCGCCGCCTATCCCGAAACTCACTCCCGATCAATCGCGGTCACTCGCGACGTTCCGCGAGCGCCCGCGCACCGTATCCGAGCGAGGCGACGGGATCGGACGGTTCGTCGTGTTCGTAGAGCAGCCACTCGGCACCGGCATCGCGGGCGGCCGCCGCGCACGCGTCGGTATCGACCTCGCCATCACCGAGTTCGACTGGACGGCCGTCGGCCACGTCCTTGAGGAGGACCAGCGGGCTCCGACTCTCGAGTCGCTCGAGTAACGCGGTCGGATCGTGACCGGCCGCGGCCGCCCAGCCGACGTCGAGTTCGATCAGCAGGGAGTCGTCGGTCTCGTCGAGCAGGAATTCGAACGCGCACCGATCGTCGCCCTCGAGCGGAGCGAACTCGTGGTCGTGGTTGTGTGATGTATCACGCGGGGGAAGAACATCATCGTTCGCCGTCGGCTGTGTACTCGGAGAGTAACGGCGGTATCGGACGCTCGTTCGACCGGCTGAACGGATGTCGCTTCTCGTTGGCGTTTCCTGCCAATTGAGGGAGAAGAATTGATGAATTCGCAGGAAAAGAGTGTCCGGTAACGAATGCCCACGGAACAGCTGGAGATGCTCCTCACCGACCCCTCGATGCAGGAGGCCATCTCGGTGATTCTGGAACGGTCTAACGACGGCAGGGAGGAACTCGAGTGGAGCGACGTCAGCGATGCGCTCTCGAGTGCGCAGTGGGGCCGACTCATCGAACAGGAGGTACTCGTCAGCGCCGGCGCCGGGTTCACGGTCGCCGAACCCGAGGGGGTTCGTGCCCGACTCGAAACGGACGACCGACGCCCGAGTTCGAACCGCGAGACGATCGAACCGTACCGCTGGTTGGCACTGGATAAGGCCGCGGGAGCGACCGCAGTCGCGTTGTTTGCGGGGTACTGGAGCCCGCAGCTCCGAGACGTCGTCGCGTCGACCGAAAGCGTCGTTCTCGGACCGATTACCGAGATCATTCCCTTCTACGGGATCATCGTGCTGCTCTCGATCGCCACGGGCCTCTATTCGACCGTGTTGCAGTCTCGGCTGACCGACCACGAGAAGATCCAACAGTACACCCAGCGGATGGAGGCGTTACAGAACCGAAAGCAAGCGGCCGAAGAACGTGGCGACGACGAGGCTCTCGAGCAGATCCGACAGGAACAACGGGAGGCCGCCGGCGATCAACTCGGGCTGTTGAAGGTCAAGTTCCGCCCGACGGTGTGGGTGATGCTGGTGACGATTCCCGTGTTCCTCTGGCTCCGCTGGAAGGTCAACGGCGGCCATCTCGGCGCCGGCCAGATGGGGTTAGTCGTCCCATTAGCGGGTCACGTCACTTGGCAGCAGTCCCTCGTCGGACCGATGTCGACGTGGATCGTCTGGTACTTCCTCTGTTCGATGGCGTCACGCCAGATCATCCAGAAAACGCTCGGTATCCAGCGGTGAGCGACGGACGAGTTCGAAACCGCTCGCGCCGTTTCGGCCGAAACCGAGCGATAAAGACGGATTGATGCCGTATCGCTCGAGCGGCTCCGTCGGCGTGTCGTCCGAAACGGATGAGGGACGAGCGTATGCATGCTATATCGATTTGTCTCGGACGGACGGAGAGTAAGCAAATGCCATACGAACCGCCGGTCGAGTGTCCGCTCTGTCAGGAAACGCTGGAACTGGACCAGACGCTCGAGATGCACCTCATCGGCTCCCACACCCAGCGCGAGGTCGCCCGCTATCTCGCCTCCCACCACGAACGAGTACAGCCCCGCTCGGTTTCGGACTGAACGTATTCTCCGTCCTCTCTGACCGTCGATCACGGCGCCGTCTCGCGATCCATCCCTCGCCGGTGTTCTCGGCGACGACTGCCGGCGACCCCGGATTGCCGACGTCGCGCCAGCCGAGGGCTCACAGCACGTCGATCACGTCGATGTTGGCGCCCGAGGCGCCGTCGACGGTCGGGTCGCTCGTCGGATAGTCGGCCCGCTCCGGCGGGAGCGGGGCCAGGGGTCGCGCTCGAGTCAGTCGCTAACCAGAGCGACGGCGTCGGTGACAGCGTCCGTCGATCGGATGCTCGAGGGACGCGCGGATCGCTGGTCTGGCTGCTCGAGGGGATCGTCGCTGGTGACCGGCTCGGTCGGGCACACATCCACAGACTTTGCCCAGAAAAGAATCGGTGGCCGGTCGCTTTGCATACCGGACCAGCTATCAGGCTGACTGAAAGACGGTGGCCCTGAGAGTGACGGTCCCCGCCTCGCGCTCGAGCGAGAGGCGCGACGGTTCGGCTTCGACGGGAAATCGCCCGCGAGCCGGCGGTACCGATCGACGCCCGAACGAGAACCGGTTATCGAACCAAAGCGGAACCGGTGTTCGATCCGCGATTCGTTAGTCCGAACCCCGTTAAATACGCATCGCCTAGGGATGAACATGGATCGAGAGGAGTACCCGATCTTGATGCTCGTCGCGATCGCGGTGATCGGCATCGGCATCGTCACGACGTCGAAACCGCTCGCGCAGTTCTTTGTCGCGGGAACGCGCGAGTTCGTCTCGACGACGGTCGCCATGGCGTGGATCACGTGGTGGGCGCTGGTCATCGGCTTCGCCATCGCCGGCGGCGTGGAGGCCTGGACGTCGACGGAGGCCGTCTCGGACCTGCTCGAGGGTCACGGCCCGCGCGAGATCGGCTACGGGTCGCTGTTCGGCTTCGTCTCCTCGTCGTGTTCCTACAGCGCCATCGCCACCGCGAAGAACCTCTTCAAGAAGGGGGCGTCAGCGGCGGCGTCGCTTGGTGCGTTCATGTTCGCGTCGACGAACCTCGTCATCGAGATCGGCGCGGTCATCGTGCTCCTGCTCGGGTGGCAGTTCCTGGCCGCTGACGTCATCGGCGGCTTCCTGCTCATCGGGCTGATGGCGCTCGGGTTCATCTACGTCGTCCCCGACGGTATCATCGAGCGGGCGCGCGAGAACGTCCGCGAAGAGGGCGAGCCGACCGCGCAGGACCCGGTCTGCGGGATGGAAGTGAATCCCGAGGAGACCGACTACTCCACCGAGGTAGACGGCGAGACCTACTACTTCTGCTCGCAGTCGTGCATGGAGAGCTTCGATCCCGACGAAGCGAACACGACGATCCGCGAGCAGGCCACCTCGCTCTCGGGCTGGGAAGCGCTAGCTGACAAGCAGTGGAAGGAGTGGGGGATGCTCTGGGACGAGATCGCTATCGGGTTCGTCTTCGCCGGCCTCATCGCCGGCTTCATCCCTCGCTCGGTCTGGACCTCGGTCTTCTCGGGACCGATCCTCGGGATGCCGACGTACGTCGTCTGGACGTCCGCACTGGGCGCGATCATCGGCGTCGCCACGTTCGTCTGCTCGGTCGGAAACGTCCCCTTCGCGGCCGTCCTCTTCACGAACGGCCTGCCGTTCGGGAGCGTCCTCGCGTACATCTACGCCGACCTGATCGTCCCGCCGATCGTCGACGCCTACCGGGAGTACTACGGGACGACGTTCGCCGCCGTCCTCTCGGCGATGATCTTCGTCTCTGCGGTCGTCGTCGGCGTCGTCGTCCACTTCCTGTTCGCGGGACTGGGACTGATCCCCCCACGCTCGAGCGCGACCGTCGCGGAGGTCTCGATCGAACTCAACTACAAGATGGTGCTGAACGTCTTCGCTACCGCCGTCTTCGCCATCCTCTACTGGCTCCACCGCTCGAGTCCCTCCGAGAGCGGCGGCGGTGAACAGCCGACCCACGCGCAGATGGGCGACTGACGGTCGGCGGAGACACCGAAACGGCACGGCGGAGTCAGTCGTCGGAGCGCGACGGCGACGGTCCGATATCAGTCGCTCGCGCGCCCTTTCCGACCCACTTCCGAACGACCCGTTTCAGGGACGACTGGACAGGGCGGTGCTTCCGCGTCATGACGACCGTTCCGTCGAACTCCTCGCCGATCGTTTCCGGGATCTCGCCGAACAGGACGCGCTGGAGGATGCCCTCACCGGCCGCTCCGATGACGATCGTGTCGAACCCACCGTCGCGGGCGTATTCGAGGATCGCGTCGTCGATCTCGTCACGCTCTGCGATCGCGGTATCGATGTCAACGTCGATACCGGCGTCGGCCAACGCCTCCTTTCGCTCGCGGAGGTGCGACTCGGCGGCGTCGGCATCGCCGTCGGTGACGGCGTGAAAGAGCGTAACGTCGGCACCGATATCCGCGTACGCGATCGCGAACCGTTCCGCGAGGTCCGCGTGGGGTCCGCCGGCCGTGGGCACGAGAACACGGCTCGATGCCGGCGCTCCGTTGGTCTTCATTACGGCGACGTCACACGGTCCGTTCTCGACGACGGTGTCGATGTTGGAACCGAGCGCGTAGTCCGAGAATCGTTTGCGTCTCCCCCGCCAGCCCATGACGACGAGATCGCTATCGCGCTGATAGGCTACGTTGTTGATACTCGTTCCGACGTCGTGGCCGATCGTCACGGTCCGGTGGGCGGGGACGTCGTCGGGAATGTATTCCAGCACGTTGTCGAGGAGCGCTCCCTGCTCGTCCGCGTAGCGGCGACCTTCTGAGAGCGGCGTCTGGTCGGGTACCGTTGCGACGCTCGTCAGAAGGAGTTCTCCGTCTTCGCGGCGAGCGATCGCGCTTCCCGCGCGGATCAGTTGCTCGGCGTTACTCGGGTCTGCGAGGGGAACAAGCACCTGATACTCGCGATCCACCGGCGCGCGTTCCTCGGTGATGAATCGCGTTTCTTCCCTGGCTTCCGTCTCGCGGACGCGGCCGCGGGAGTACAGGAAAAAGATGCCGACGCCGACGAGGATCCACGCGAGCGCGCCGTACCACGCCAGCGGACTGTAGTTGAACAGGTAGACGGCCAGGGCGAGTTTCGTGAGGATGCCGATGATCGGGACGTAGGGGAAGTACGGCATCACGTAACCGTAGTCGATCTGATCGCCCCACTCGCGGCGGATCACGATCGCGGCGTAGTTCACCTGTAAGAAGAGCAGAAGGAACATCACGTCCGTCGCTGCCGCCACGGCCTCGATCGGTAGCACGACGGCCATGAAGATGATGAGCGCCCCGGAGAGCGCCGTCGCGACGTGGGGCGTCTGTTTCTCGGGATGGACCGATCCGAATGCGTCCGGAAGAACGTGGTCCCGCCCCATCGCGAACGACACACGCGTCGAGGAGTAGGTCGTCGCGTTCAGCGCCGACAACGTCGAGAAGATACCGGCCACGAGGATGACCACCGTCCCGTACGGCATGATCTGTCCGGCGGCCCGCGCGAGACCGAACTCGCCGAGATGCCCGAGGATCTCCCAGACGGCCGCGTCCTCGATATTCGCCGGAACCGGCGGCAGGTTGGTCGCACCGTGCCCGCCGGAGGCGGCGCCCTCCTGGGCCAGTTCGAACAGCCCGGGCGTCACCGACACCGCACCGATGAGCACGATCGCTACGAGCATGTAGATCGTAACGACAATCGACATCGAGTAGAAGACCGCCTTCGGAACCGACTTCTTCGGCTCGACGACCTCCTCGCCGGACTGGACGATGATCTCGTACCCCTCGAAGGCGATGAACGTTAGCCCCATCGCGATGAAGATGCCGCTAAAATCCCGGGGAAGAAACGGGCGAAACCGACCGCTCGCCTCGGCCGGGTGACCGACGATGTACCCGAGGCCAAACGCGATGAGTACGAGGATGACGGTGATCTTGACGAGTGTAACGACGTTCCCGGCGAGGCCGGTCTCCTTCGCCCCCCGGTAGTTGATGTACGCGAACAGGACGCCGGCGAACGCGGCAAACACCTTTTCCGGACCGATCGCGAGCACGGCCAAGTCGATCGGCTCGAAGAGCGGGATGCCGAAGTAGTCGGTCAGGAGCAGGTGGACGAAGGCGCCGAATCCGAGGGTGTACAGCGATCCCGCGACGGCGTGGGCGAACCACGACATCCACCCCGCAAGGAACGCCTGTGATCGGCCGAGCGCTTCCCGGACCCAGAGGTACCCGCCGCCGGCCTCCGGGATCGCAGATCCCAGTTCGGCGTACACCATCCCCGTAAAGATCGTGATGAAGCCGTTGAACGCGAAGGCCATCACGAGACCCGGGCCCGCCTGTCCCGCGGCTAGTCCCGTGAGTACGAAGATGCCGGCGCCGATCATCGCCCCGACGCCGATCATTGTGATGTCGAACAGTGACATGTCGCGCGCCAGTTCCTCATCGTGCTCGTGTCCCGGCAGCCCTTCGGCCTCGCTCATGGCGACTCCTCTCCGTCGGGTCGGTCCAGAGGCCCCTTCCGGTACTCGCCCGCGGCGATCTTATCGACGACGTATTTTCCGTGAAGAACGGCGAGCTGGAGCCACACCCACGCCAGCAGCGTGAGGACGGCTCCGAGTACCAGCGTCGAAACCATTGTTAGCTATTCAACCCAGGGATAGGTAAACAATCAGCATGCATCGCCGGTTCGCGCCCGCATTGAGGCGGTCCGATCGTCGCCCTCGAGTTCCTGTATCTCCGCTCGCTCAAGGCGTCCGTGACGGCCTACCGATAATTCGTCCTCGTCACCGTCGCCGGGCTCGTCCTCGCGGTGATCGGCGGTCCGATCGTCGAACTGGTCGCGCCGCAACTGGTCCACCGGGTCCACTGCGCGGCCGCGCTGCTAGTCGTCTACGGACTGTCCGATCCCGTGACGAACGGCGTGCGGACGAGCGAGTGGGCGCGCATGCTGTTGAGCGAGCCGTCGCGTGCCCCGAAGACCGATCGCGAACCGCTGCGAGCGTCCGTGCCCCGCCGCGGTCGCCCAACAGACGTCGAGTTCAATCGACAGCGCGTCGTCGGTCTCGTAGCGTGTACAGTTGAATCCCGATCCGGATCATGTTGTCGACCTATCACGAGGCGGAGAAATGAGCGTCGCAGTTCGGCGCCGGTGCTACGTTCGCGCTTCGTCGACGCAGAAGCTCCGTCGACGCCGAAGACGCTGCTGATACCTGCCGGTCAGCGAGCACGTCTCGGTCATCGAAATCGGGCGGAGTGCGATCGGAATCAGCGGTCGCGACGCCGGCCCGCGATGCGTTCCTCGCCCGTGTTCTCGGCGACGACTTCGTAAAGGAGTGCACGACCGCCGTCGGTTTTCGGACGGAGAATTCGACCGAGTCGCTGGGTGAACTCCCGCTCGCTGCCGCTACCCGAGAGCACCACCGCGACCGACGCGTCGGGGACGTCGACCCCCTCGTCCAAGACGTTCGAGGTCGCGATCCGGGTGTAGGTCCCCTCCCGAAAGCGCTCTAAGATCTCCCGTCGCTCGGCGGCGCCGGTCTGGTGGGTGATCGTCGGTATCAGAAATCGTTCGCTGACGTCGTACGCGAGGTCGTTGTGGGCCGTGAAGACGATCGTCCGCTCGCCGCGGTGGTCGTCGAGGATCCCCTCGAGGGCCTCGAGTTTGGCCGCGCTGCCGAACATAAGCTCCCGTGCGCGCTGGCGAGCGAGCAGGGCCTCGCGGGCCTCGGGATCCGATCCCGACCGCTTGACCAGTTCCTGATAGTCCGAGCCGCTGCGCATCTCGATCCCCGATCGGGCGAGGTAGTCGGTGAACACCTCCTGGTTGCGCTCGTAGGCCTCGCGCTCGTCGGGTGTCAGCGACACCGCGAGGCGCTTGATATCGTAGTTCGCCAGGTGGTCGCCCGCCAGTTCGTCGGCCCCGACGCGGTGGACGAGCGGCCCGACGATCTCCGCGATCACCTCGTGGGCGCCGTCGGGGCGTTCGAACGTCGCCGTGAGTCCGAGGCGGGCGGGCGCCGCGAGCAGGCGCCCGATCTCGCGGTAGCCCTCGCCTCCGAGGTGGTGGACCTCGTCGAAGACGACCAGTCCGAAGCGGTCGCCGACCGAGTCGGCCTTCAGGTATGCCGAGTCGTACGTCGAGACCGTGATCGGCTCGAGGCGCTGCTCGCCTCCGCCGAAGCGTCCGATCGGACACCGAAACTCCCGCTCGAGTTCGCGCTGCCACTGCTCGAGGAGGTCGATCGTCGGCACGACGACGAGCGTCGGCACCGAGAGGCGCTCGATCGCCTTCAACGCGATGACCGTCTTGCCGCTGCCCGTCGGGAGTTCGAGGACGCCTGCGGGCGCTCGTTCCGGGGCCGGTCCGGCCCCGGATCCGAGGCCATCGCGCCAGCGGTCCGTCTCGAGCCACGCCGACAGCGCCTCGTGTTGATACTCGCGGAGTTCGTACGCCGAGTGGAGGTCCGGAAGGGACTCGAGTTCCAGCACTCGGTCGTCGATTCGGTCGGCGTCCGCGGTCGCGTCCACCAGGGCAGCCCGAAGGTCGGCGTAGCGAAACGCGGGAACGCGCCGCCCGTCGGTGCGCGGATCGGCCGCGAGGTCGGGGACCGCCTCGCGGACGGCGTCGAGGGCGTCGCTCTCGAGGTCGTCGATCCGGACGGTGCCGTCCTCGTACCGGAGCGCGATCGGCGGTGACTCCGGACGGTCGTTCTGGGGCCGCGTCACGGTCCCTACTCGCGGCCGAACGACCAAATACTGTCGGGCTGGCGACGGGCGGGACGACGATCACGGTACCTCAACCCTTTTATTACCGCTGTTCGTTGACAGCCACATGAGCGAAGACGAGGGCACGGACGCTCCCGCCCAGGGTGTCCCGTCCGAGGACCACTCCGGCGACGCCGATCCGTCCGACAGCGAATCGACGACGGACGCCGACGAATCGGCCGTCAACGCCGACGCGACGAAGACGGAGACCGACTCGTCGAACTCGTCGGCCGCCGGCGAGGGCTCGGAGGAGCACGCGGGCGACGAATCGAGCGCGGACGCGACCGGCGAGACGGCGTCGCGACCCGAAACGAGCGACGACGTCCAGCAACTCCTCGATCGCGTCACGGAGTACGACGACGAACTCGCGCACAAGATCAACGCCATCGTCGAGGAGGCCCGGGACCTGAATGGGACCGTCTCCGACCAGCGCGAGGAACTCGAGGACCTGACCGAACGCGTCGAGGAACAGGCCGCGACGATCGAGGACCTCCAGGACGAACTCGAGGCCCGCGAGGAGCGACTCGAAGAGACCGAAGACGAGGTCGAGGACCTGAAGAGCCGGCTGAAGCGCAAACAGGCCGACTTCCAGAACTACAAGAAGCGGGCCAAGAAGCGCCAGGAGCAGATCAAGGACCGCGCGACCGAGGACCTCGTCGAACGACTGCTCGGCGTCCGGGACAACCTGAAACGCGCCCTCGAGGAGGACAGCGACGACGCCGACAGCCTCCGCGAGGGCGTCGAGATGACCCTCAGGGAGTTCGACCGCATCCTCGAGGACGAGAACGTCTCGGAGATCGATCCCGAACCCGGCACCGAGACCGATCCGCAGCGCCACGAGGTCATGATGCAGGTTGACAGCGCCCAGCCCGAAGGGACCGTCGCCGACGTCTACACACCCGGCTACGAGATGGGCGACAAGGTCATCCAGAACGCGCAGGTGACCGTTTCCAACGGCGAACTCGAGGCCGAAGACGGCGAGGACGACGCGACGGACGAAAGCGACGAGGCTGTGGACGACGGATCGACGGCCGATTCCGACGGGGACGAATCGGACGACGAGAGCGAAGGTGCGATCGAACTCGGCGGCGAGGTCGCAGACGAGGACGGTCAGACGGAGGGCGACGACGAAGCGACCGCCGACTCGGAGTAAGGTTGCAGACTGGATAGAAATCTACCATTTCTCTCGGCGATTTCGCGTCGATTATCGGCCGTTTTTCGACTTCGTGTCATATTCACAAGATCGCGTTTTGGGCCGTTAGAGTGGCCTCTATAACCCGTTCGGGAGATTTTATTCGGCCCCCGATATTCCCTAGTAACCTTTAAAACAAAGTGCGCACAATAGCCCTCCACGATGGCGAGCAACAAGATTCTCGGAATCGACCTTGGGACGACGAACAGCGCCTTTGCAGTAATGGAAGGCGGCGATCCGGAGATCATCGTCAACTCCGAAGGCGAACGGACGACGCCCTCCGTCGTCGGCTTTACCGACGACGAGCGACTCGTCGGGAAACCGGCGAAGAACCAGGCCGTTCAGAACCCCGAGAAGACGATCCAGTCGATCAAGCGCCACATCGGCGAAGAGGACTACACCGTCGAGATCGAGGACGAGGAGTACACGCCCGAACAGATCTCGGCGATGATCCTCCAGAAGATCAAGCGCGACGCCGAGGACTATCTGGGCGACGAGATCGAGAAGGCCGTCATCACGGTCCCGGCGTACTTCTCGGACCGACAGCGCCAGGCGACCAAGGACGCCGGCGAGATCGCCGGCTTTGAGGTCGAGCGCATCATCAACGAGCCGACGGCCGCCTCGATGGCCTACGGCCTCGACGACGATTCCGACCAGACCGTTCTCGTCTACGACCTCGGCGGCGGGACGTTCGACGTCTCCATTCTCGATCTCGGCGGCGGCGTCTACGAGGTCGTCGCGACCAACGGCGACAACGACCTCGGCGGCGACGACTGGGACGAGGCGATCATCGACTGGCTCGCCGAGGAGTTCGAGGCGGAACACGGTATCGACCTCCGCGACGACCGACAGGCCCTCCAGCGGCTCAAGGACGCCGCCGAGGAGGCCAAGATCGAACTCTCCTCGCGCAAGGAGACCGAGATCAACCTGCCGTTCATCACGGCGACCGACGACGGCCCCATCCACCTCGAGGAGTCGCTCACCCGCGCCAAGTTCGAGTCGCTGACCAGCGACCTCATCGACCGCACCGTCGAGCCCACCGAGCAGGCCCTTGATGACGCGGGCTACGAGAAGGACGATATCGACGAGGTCCTCCTCGTCGGCGGTTCCACCCGCATGCCCCAGGTCGAGGAGAAGGTCGAGGAACTGACGGGCAAAGAGCCCCAGAAGAACGTCAACCCCGACGAGGCCGTCGCACTGGGCGCGGCGATCCAGGGCGGCGTGCTGGGCGGCGAGGTCGACGACATCGTCCTGCTCGACGTCACGCCCCTCTCGCTCGGTATCGAGGTCAAGGGCGGTCTCTTCGAGCGCCTCATCGAGAAGAACACGACGATCCCGACCGAGGAGTCGAAGATCTTCACCACGGCGGCAGACAACCAGACCTCCGTGCAGGTCCGGGTCTTCCAGGGCGAGCGCGAACTGGCCGAGAAGAACGAACTGCTCGGCGAGTTCCACCTGACCGGCATCCCGCCAGCCCCCGCCGGAACGCCCCAGATCGAGGTCACGTTCTCCATCGACGAGAACGGGATCGTCAACGTCTCCGCCGAGGACAAGGGCTCCGGCGAGAGCGAGGAGATCACCATCGAGGGCGGCGCCGGGCTCTCCGACTCCGAGATCGAGAAGATGCAGGAGGAAGCCGAGAAACACGCCGAGGAGGACAAGGAGAAACGCGAGCGCATCGAGGCTCGCAACACCGCCGAGGCGACGATCCAGCGCGCCGAGACCCTCCTCGAGGAGAACGACGAGGAGGTCGACGACGATCTCCGCGCCGACATCGAGGCCGCGATCGAGGACCTCGAGGAGACGATCGACGACGGCGACGCCGACGCCGAGGACATCGAGGCCGCAACCGAGGACCTGAGCAAGGAACTCCAGGAGATCGGCAAGCAGATCCATCAGGAGGCCGGCGCAGCGGGCGCCGGCGCTGGCGGTGCGGCCGGTGGCGCCGCAGGCGGCGCAGCCGCCGGCGGCCCCGGCGGCATGGGCGGCGGCCCGAACCCCGGTCCCGACGCTGGTGCGGCCGGCGGCGAAGACGAGGAGTTCGTCGACGCGGACTTCGAAGACGTTGAAGACGACGACGAGTAAGTCGTCGTCTTCAGCCCGTCAGACGTAGTCTGACGACGTCGACGACGAGGACGAGTAACTCGAGTCCGAGTCGTCGGCTCGGAAGGCGGACGGCAGTGAGCCTTCCGTAGTTTCGAAAAGTGAGCGAAGCGAACTTTTCGAAGTAGACGAAGATGAGGACTAACAGGACGAGTCCTCTGTAGAGACCATACCTAGCGGTCGCGGTGTAAGCACTACACCCGCGAGCGAACGAAGTGAGCGAGCGGCCTTTTTAGCGTAGATTTTTGCGCCGAGCGGTTCCTCGCGAAGCGAGGAATCCCGAGGCGAAAAAAGGTACTTGTGGAACGTTCGTTTCAAGTGTCTCAATCGACAATCGGTGTACAACGAATGAGCGAGGACTTCTACGACGTACTCGGTGTTGACGCCGACGCGTCCGCCGAGGAGATCAAACAGGCCTACCGGCAGAAGGCCACCGAGTATCATCCGGACGTGAGCGACGACCCCGACGCCGAGGAGAAATTCAAGAAGATCCAGAAGGCGAAGAAGGTCCTCACCGACGAGGAGAAGCGCCAGGCCTACGACCGCATGGGCCACGACCGCTACGAACAGGCCGAGAAACACGGCTTCGACGCCAGCGAGGGCGGCGCCGGTGCCGGCGGGATGGGCGGCGGCCCGTTCGGCGGCATGGGCGGCGGTGGCGGCATGGGCGGCGGCGGTCTCGGCGACATCTTCGAGCAGGTCTTCGGCGGTGGCGGCGGGCGCGGCCGCCGGCGACCGCGCAAGGGTCGGGACCTGCGAACCGAACTCGAGATCAACTTAGAGGAGGCCTACGAGGGCGTTCAAAAGCAGTTCACCGTCGAGCGACCCGAGGAGTGCGACGTCTGTGAGGGCGAGGGCCATCCGCCGGAGGCGGACTCCCAGACCTGTCCGGAGTGTCAGGGCCGGGGCCAGGTGACGCAGGTCCAGCAGACGCCGCTGGGCCGGGTCCAGCAGACGACCACCTGTCCGCGCTGTGAAGGCGACGGAACACTGTACTCCGAGTCCTGCGACGAGTGTCGGGGCGAGGGCTACGTCCGCAACGAGGCCCAGTTGACCGTCGAAGTCCCCGCCGGTATTCAGGAGGGCCAGACACTTCGGATGGAGCGCGAGGGCGCGCCGAGTCCCGAAGGCGGCCGGCACGGCGACCTCCTGATCGACGTCTCGGTTCAGGACCACGAGGAGTTCGAACGCGAGGGCGACGACCTCCAGTATCGGCTCCCCATCTCGTTCCCGCAGGCCACCTTCGGCGACACCGTCGAAATCCCGACGCTTTCCAGCGCCGTCGAACTCGACATCCCGAAGGGAACCCAGAGCGGCGAGACCTTCCGCCTCGAGGGCGAGGGGATGCCCCGACTGCGCGGCCGCGGGCACGGCGACCTCCACGTGCAGGTGCAGATCGTCACCCCCGAGAGCCTGAACGAGGAACAGCGCGAGGCCCTCGAGGCGTTCGCCGAGGCCGGCGGCGACGAGATCGAGGTCAACGAAGGCTTCTTCGAGAAGATCAAGCGGGCGTTCTAAGCGGACGGACAGTTCCTCGCTCCGAATCGCCGTCGCGACGGCGGCGTTCCGAACCGTCAGCGAACCCGTTTCGATCCCGTCGATCCATCACTGAACGCGTCGTCGACGAGACCGGTTTTCTCGTCAGCACGACTCGTCGTAACTCTCTGACCTCTGCTATCGGATACTTGTGTGACGGGTTCATCACCTCGCGGCACGTAGTATAGACGGGTGTCCCCGGTATCGGACCGCAGCGTCGGGACGGTTCGAGACGACGCGGGAGATCCACAGGAGGGAGACAATGGTAACAACCGAGACGCGAGCGGAAATCGAAGAGTACCTTGGACGCGTTCCGAGCTGGATCGACGCGCTCCCGGAGCCGGCCGCGGACCACAGCTGGGGGATCGTCCGCGACCTCGAGCTCGAGGAGACCGAACTCGAAGGGCGGGAAAAGGCACTGGTCGCCCTCGGCGCGGCGTCGGCGATGCAGTGTCCGTACTGCGTGCACTTCCACAGGGAGGAGGCGAAACTCGAGGAGGTGACCGACGAGGAACTGTCCGAAGCGATCGGGGTCGCCAGTAGCGTGCGATACTTCTCGACGGTGTTACACGGTGCGGAGATCGACCACGAGACGTTCGTCTCCGAGACTAAGGAGATCGTCGACCACGTCAGGGATCAGCAGGCCGCGGCGCCGAGCGACGACTGAATGACCGGGACACCGGTCGCAGTCTTTCTTTGGACTCCATCGATACGGTCGACTCGAGCGTCGCCGCCGCACGTCTCACGGGAACACCCAACACAGCTATGACGACTGTCGCCGAACGAACACGTGGGGATACCCATGTCACAACAGATTCTGCTCCTCGCGGGCGACTTCGTCGAGGACTACGAGGTAATGGTCCCGTTCCAGGCGCTCCAGATGGTCGGCCACGAGGTCCACGCCGTCTGTCCCGAGAAGGAGAGCGGCGACGCCTGTCCGACGGCGATCCACGACTTCGAGGGCGATCAGACCTACACCGAGAAGCCGGGGCACAACTTCGAGCTAAACCACGACTTCGACGCCGTCGATCCGTCGGAATACGACGCGCTGGTCGTCCCCGGCGGCCGCGCACCCGAATACCTCCGAACCTACGACGAGATCATCGAGATCGTCCGGCACTTCTTCGAGGCGGAGAAACCCGTCGCGTCGCTCTGTCACGGCGTCCAGCTCCTCGCCGCCGCGGACGTCCTCGAGGGACGGACCTGTACCGGCTATCCGGCGCTCGAGGCCGACGTGACGATCGCCGGCGGCGAGTGGGTAGACGGCGTCACGCGCGACGGCAACCTCGTGACGGGACAGGCCTGGCCGGACCACCCCGACTGGCTCGCTGAATTCCTCGACGTGCTCGGCACCGAGATCGATCACGCGGACGCCGCGCCGGCCGCCGCGGACGACTGACGACGTCTTGTACTCGCGAGCGTAGACGGACGACGGCTCGGCGCGCACGAGCGACGGTCCCGTCGTACGACGGCCGTTGACGGTCGCTCGCCGACTCGAGTCGGCGCGCTTTTTTCGACCGACTCGCGAGGGAGTAGTATGACCGCCGCAACAGTCGACGACCTGCTGACGCGCGAACTCCGGGACGAGCACACGTCGCTGGTTGATGCGACCGGACGGGAGTTCGACCACCACTGGCTGTGTACGACCGCGTGGAAGGCCGGGAACTTCCTGCGACACGCGGGCGTTCGCGAGGGCGTCACCGTCGGCGTCGTCGGGGAGGCCCCGCTTCCGTTGCTGGCCTTCTTCGGAACGACGCTGCTCGAGGGGACCACCCGCTTCGATCCGCCTGCAGACCTCGCCGACGCCGAGGACTTCCGGGCGCTCGTGGCGCCGGTTCGAGACCTCGAGTCCGACGCCTACGACCTGCCGCCGGGCGCCCAGCGCGTCGGCTACGGCGCGAAACCCGACGAGCCCGACGTCCACCACTTCGACGCCGGCCTCTGGAGCGAGAACCCCTCGTTCCCGCCGCTTTCTATCGATCCCGAGACCGCGCTGCTGACCGACGGCGATCGGACGGTGAGCCACGCCGACGTCCTCGAGGCCGCTCGCGGAGTCGTCGATGACTACGGCCTCGAGACGGGCGACCGCGTGGTCGTCCGCGCCCCGCTTTCGGATCCCCGGACCGTCGCGGCGGGCGTGCTCGCGCCGCTGCTGGCCGACGGCGTTATCGTCCTCACCGGCGACGACGAGACGCCGGTCGAACGCGGCGCGTACGCCGTCTCGGACTCGAGTGACGACGCAGTGCCCGAACCGACGCGGATCGACCTCGACGACGTCGGGCTCTGACTCGTGTTTCTCGAGTGGCGCGTGGTGGATCGCGCCGCGCAAAAGGGTCGCGTGCGAACGAACGGCGTTCGGCGCGAATCGTGGTGTGACGAGCGTTCTGCTACCGTGATCGATGGCTCGTCAGTCCGCGCTCTCGCTCGGTTGCGGTCGGTTTTCGGAGACGGAACGGCGGGCCACGAGGACGAGCGGGACCACCGTCAGCAGCGTCGCCACCAACAACGGCCCCGTTCCCGTCGAGAGGCCGATCACGGCCGCAACGTCGGCGTAGAACGTAAAGAGAAGGAACGCCGGGAAGACGGTCCCGATGGCGTACCGCCACGGGATCACCAGCGGGCGCGAGAGCGGCCCCGCGCCTTCGAGGTACTCCTCGATCGCGGCCGGACCGAGCACCCAGGCCGTGTACATCATAAACCCGGTCAGGCCGAGCACCAGGAGGAGATCGACGAGCTGGTCCGCGAACAGCGTAAACACCGCGGGGCTGAACGCGTTCACGCCGCCGGTGAGTGCGACCAGTCCGAATAGCCCCCACGTCGCCGTCGACCGCTCGAGATCGAACTCGTCGACCAGAAACGAGACCGGGATCTCGAGCATGCTGATCAAACTCGTGAGGGCGGCGAGGAGCACGACGAGGAAGAAGACCGCGCCGAGGAGTCGCCCGCCGGGCAGGTTCGCGAACGCGCCGGCGATCCCGACGAACAGGGCGCCAGGGCCGCCCTCGGTCGGCCCCGGCGCGAACGAGAACAGCAACGGGAAGACCACGAGTCCGGCCAGGATACCGATGCCGAGGTTGAACACGGCGATGGCCGAGGCGTCGAGGGGCAACGAGCGGTCGTCGTCGACGTAGGAGGCGTAGGTAATCATCGTTCCGCTGCCGATCGAGAGGGTGAACAACGCCTGGCCGGCGGCCGACCCCAACACCGAGAGGAAGTTCTCCGCGAGGTAGGCGCCGTCGAACTCGAGGTAGAACTCGTAACCCTGTGCAGCGCCGGGCTGCTGGGCCGCCCAGACCGCGAGTCCGATGAGCAACAGGACGACGCCGGGCATCATCACCTTCGTCGTCGCCTCGATGCCGCGTCTGATCCCCGCGGCGACGATCAGCGACGTGGCCGCGAGGACGGCGAGTTGGAAGCCGAACGCTTCGGCACCGTAGCTGATCGCCGCGAAGTGGGCGCCGGGATCCGCGAAGTAGGCGCCCGTCGCGCTCTCGAGGAAGTACCGAAGGATCCACCCGCCGACGACGCTGTAGAACGACATCAGCATGATCGAGGTGACGACGCAGAGCACGCCCAGCGCCGTCCAGAAACGCGATCCGGCGAGCGATTTGAACGCTCCGACCGGGTTCCGATTCGCCCGTCGACCGATCACGAACGCGGCCAGCAATCCCGGCACCCCGACGACGAGGACGATAAGCAGATACAACAGCAGAAAGGCGCTCCCGCCGTTTTCCGCGGTCATCCACGGGAACCGCCAGATGTTCCCCAAGCCGATTGCGCTTCCGACCGCGGCCAGAATGAATCCGGCGCGACTCGCCCAAGTCTCACGTGCCATGCTGTCTCACCGAACCAACTCGGCGCGCATAAGGATTTCTCGTTCGGGCTGCCGTCGGATCCGAAACTCCAGGATCGCTCACAGCTTCCGATACGGCAGTCCCTCGAGCGCGGGCCCGGAGAGCACGTCCCCCTCGTGGGTAAACCGCGAGCCGTGACAGGGGCAGTCCCACGTCCGCTCGGCGTCGTTCCACCGGACGAGACAGCCCATGTGCGGACAGACCGCGGAGACGGCGTGGACCGAGCCCCCCTCGTCGCGGTAGACGCCCATCGGGCGGCCGGTCCGGCGAATGATCCCGCCCTCGTCGGGGTCGGGAATATCGCTCCCGTCGGCGCCGATCGAGGCGAGGAAGGACTTGATTCGATCGCCGACGAAACTGCCGCCGACTTTCGCGTTCTCCTCGAGGAAGCTCTTAGCCGACGCCTTTGGGGTGAACCGCTGGGGGTCGAACACGTCGGCCCAGGGATTCGTGCCGTCGACAATCAGGTCGGCGAGGATCATCCCCGCGGCGGTGCCGCCGGACATTCCCCAGCCCTTGAATCCGGTACCGACGTAGACGTGCTCGGCCAGCGGATCGATCTGCCCGATGAAGGGTACCTTGTCGACCGGCGAGTAGTCCATCGTCGACCACCGGTACTCGATCGATTCGACGCTGAAGTGTTCGCGGGCGAACTGCTCGCAGCGTCGATACCGTTCGGAGGTCGGCGGCCCGCTGACGCTCGGCTTGTGGCTCTGGCCGCCGACGAGGACGAGTTCTTCGGGTTCGTCGGTGTCGTCGGCCGGTTCGGCCGGCTGCGTTCGAATTGTGGCCGGCGGCGATGCCGTGTTGTAGTACATCCCCTCGGGCGGCTCCTCGTCGACGCGGACCGCCAGCAGGTAGGCCCGGTGGGGGTGCATCCGCGAGAAGTAGCCGGCCCGATCGAACACGGGGAAGTGCGTGGCCACGACGACGTCGTCGGCGACGACCGCGCCGCGTTCGGTCTCGACGCGACAGGGCTCGCCGGGATCGATATCGACCGCGCGGGTCTCCTCGAAGACGGCGCTGTCGCCGTCATTCTCGTGGATCTGCTCGGCGATCGCGAGCAGGTACTTCCGCGGGTGGAACTCCGCCTGCTCGTCGAACCGAACCGCCCCGTTGGTCTCGAACGGGAGGGGCGTCTCTTCGACGTACTCGGCCGGGAGCCCGAGCCGCTGGGCCGTCTCCACCTCCTCGCTGACCTTCGAGACGTCGTCGGACGACGCCGCGTACGTGTAGGCCGGCGTCCGCCGAAAGTCGCAGTCGATATCGTGTTCTTCGACGCGGCGTTCGACAGCGTCGATCGCGGCCTCGTTCGCCCGGGCGTACTGTCCGGCCCGCTTCCGTCCGAATTTGGAGACGAGCGTATCGTAGATCAGCCCGTGCTGGGAGGTCAGTTTGGCCGTCGTGTGGCCGGTCGTGCTCTCGACGATGCGGTCCGACTCGAGGACCGCGACCGTCTTTCCAGCCTCCTGCAACTCGATCGCGGCGGTCAGCCCAGTGATGCCGCCGCCGACGACGGCGACGTCCACCTCGAGGTCGCCCTCGAGCGGGTCGTAGTCAGTGGTCGGCGTCGTGGCTAGCCACAGCGATTCCGGGCGCGGGGACGCGGATTCGGGGTCGAAATCATCCGACATGGGGTATCAACGGCTCGTGCTATCGACACTCGGGACAAAAGGGATGTGGGGTGATAACGCACGCTCGCCTCGCGGGCGGGGGAGATAGAGACGCGGCAGCTGCCGCCGTCGAGCGGTCTCTGAGTAGACGGATCGCTCGAGCGGGGAGGAGCAGGCGGCAGGTTTTACTCGTTCCTTCGATAGTAGTGCATCTATGTGCGAGACGAGGCGGCACGGCCGACGCGGCCGGCATCGACGGCAGAGCGCTAGCGGGTCGCTCGGCGCCGGCTCGATGGAGCAGCCGACGAACTGCGGTCGAGACGGGGCCGGTCTCGGACCGATCGCGGGTCGGAACTGGCCGCTGGAACGGTCGAACATTCGGGGGCGTTCGCCGTGAAGCGGCGGCTGCTGGGGACGATCGCGGCGGCCGTCAGCCTGACGGTGCCGTGGGTCGCCGTCTGGGTGCTAACCGCTGGTCTCCCCGCGGTCGGCTACGATCCGGCGCTGTTCGCGAGTCTGTCGACGCTCGCGACCGTCGCAGTCAGCGGCGTCTCGATCCTCGGAGCCGCGTTCCTGCTCGCGTGGGCGGCCGAGACCGCCGAGAAGGACGTCCCTAGAGCGTTCGCGATCGCGATCCTCGCGGTGCTGGCGGTCGCTCCGGAGTACGCGGTCGACGCCCTCTACGCCTGGAACGCGGGTCAATTTGCGGGGACCCAACGTGGCATCGAGGCCGGGAACCTCGCCGTCGCGAACATGACCGGCGCCAACCGCATCCTCATCGGACTGGGCTGGTCCGGCATCGCGCTGTTTACCATCTTCCGTCGCAAATCGGACGAGGATCCCGCCGTCAAGGACCGCGCTGGATTCCTGCGGGACGCAGTTTCAATCGACCCCGACATCAGCCTCGAGATCGTCTTCCTGCTGTTGGCGACGCTCTGGGCGTTTCTGGTGCCGCTGAACGGCGGTATCGATATCTTCGACATGCTGATTCTGGTCGGCCTCTACGTCGCCTACATCGCGATCGTGATCCGCGGCGACGTCGAGCCCGAGGACGTCCACACCGGCGTGCCGGCCGCGCTCCAGCGGCTCCCCAGACCCGCACGAATCGCCACCATCATCCTGCTGTTCGCCTACTCCGGGTTCGTCATCTTCGTCGCCGTCGAACCGTTCGCCCACGGCTTAGAGGAACTCGGGACCGAAGCCGGCATTCCGCCCTTCTTCATGATCCAGTGGATCGCGCCGCTGGCCTCGGAATCGCCGGAACTCATCGTCGTCGCCTACCTGGTCAACAAGGCGCGGTCGACGGCCGGCTTCAACGCCCTGATCTCCTCGAAGCTCAACCAGTGGACGCTGCTCATCGGGACGCTCGTCGTCGTCTACTCGCTCGCGCTGGGAGAGTACGGCGCGCTCCCGTTCGACTCGAAGCAGTCGGCCGAGATCTGGCTCACGGCCGCCCAATCGTTCTTCGCGATCGCCCTCCTGGTCAACTTCGAGGTCACGGCCTGGGAAGCGGTCACGCTGCTCGTGTTGTTCGTCTCGCAGGTCTTCCTCGAGTTCGCCGTGATTCGCGAACTCATCGTGCTGCCGATCACGACCGAGGAGATGCTGCTCGTCTACAGCGCGGTCTACATGGTCCTCGGTCTACTGCTGTTCGTCAGCCGACGCGAGGAGTTCCGGCTACTCCTCGAGCGAAGTATCGGAACGATAACCAGCGCGTTCGGGGGCGAGGAACGCCCACAGCAGGCCGACGACTGAACGCTGCGGGTCGACCGCCGCGGGGCGAACCGAAGAACGATCCGTTTTTGCACCGATTCCCCCAATCGGCGGTATGGAGAAGCTCATCGAGTCGCTTTCCGACGCCCCGATCATCGACAAGGACGGCTACGAGTACCTCGTCCACCCGATCAGCAATGGCGTGCCGATGCTCGATCCCGACCTGTTGCGCGAGGTCGTCGTCGAGGTCATGCAGACGGCCAACCTGGACGTCGACAAGATCGTCGCCCCGGAAGCGATGGGGATCCACCTCGCGACCGCCCTCTCCCTGCAGACCGACATCCCGCTGGTCGTGATCCGCAAGCGTCCCTACGGCCTCGAGGGCGAGGTCTCGCTCCACCAGCAGACCGGCTACTCCGAGTCGGAGATGTACATCAACGACGTCGAGGCGGGCGACCGCGTCCTGATCGTCGACGACATGCTCTCGACCGGCGGGACGCTGGCGGCCATCTGCACCGCGCTGGACGACATCGGCGCCGACATCGTCGACATCGTGGTCGTGATGCGGAAGGTCGGCGACTCCGCGCTCGACGAGACGCCGTTCGAGGCGACGAGCCTCCTCGACATCACCGTCGAAGACGGCGAAGTCACGGTTCACTGATCGGCACTCGTACGGCTCCCATCGTTCGTTTCGCTGGACCGAGTAGCGGCGGCCCCCGTCGCTGCTACCGCATTTCTGTGCACGATAGTGGATATAGTAGCCCCCGACAGACCGCTCGATGGGCGCATATACGAGAATTTTTGTACATCGATTCGCTACGGGGAGGGTATAGCATGTCGAACGAAACTGACGGGGGCATTCAGATCGAATACGGCGTCGACGACAAACCGCCGTTACCGAAATCGATTCTGCTGGGCTTGCAACACGTTGCGGTCATGATCGTGCCGGCGACGGCGGTGGCGTACGTCGTCGCGAACGGTGTCGGTCTCGAGGCCGACGCGGCCTATCTCGTCCAGATGGTCCTGCTGTTTTCCGGACTGGCGACGATGGTACAGGCCTACACCGTCGGCCCGGTCGGTGCTCGGCTGCCGATCGTCATGGGCTCGAGTTTCACCTTCGTCGGCGCGACGATCGATATCGGCGCCAGCTTCGGACTGGCCGCCGTCTTCGGCGCGATTCTCGTCACCGGCTTCGTCGTCGAGGGCCTGATCGGCTGGCAGTTCAAACGCATCAAACCCTTCTTCCCGCCGCTGGTGACCGGTCTCGTCGTCGTCATCATCGGTCTCTACCTGATCCCGGTCGCGATGGACTACGTCGCCGGCGGCACCGCCGCCGAAGCGGCGGGCACCTTCGGCGGCCTGCAACACCTCGGACTGGCCGCGCTCGTGCTGGCGATCGCCGTCGGTCTCAACATGTTCACGCGCGGCGTCACGCGACTGCTGTCCGTGCTCGTCGCGATCGTCGTCGGCTACGCGACCGCCATCGCTCTCACGTTCGCGACGGGCCTCGAGATCGTCGACTTCGGACCCGTCGGCGAGGCCGCGTGGATCGCCCTGCCGTCACCGACCCGCTTCGGCTTCGAGTTCGAGCCGATCGCGATCGCCACGTTCGCCGTCCTCTTTCTGGTCTCCTCGATGGAGACCGTCGGCGACATGTCCGGCGTCACGGCCGCCGAAGGCCGGAACCCGACCGACGAGGAGTTCCGCGGTGGGCTGTTCAACGACGGCCTGCTGAGTTCGATCGGCTCGATCTTCGGCGCGTTCCCGATCACCTCGTTCTCCCAGAACGTCGGTATCGTCAACTTCACCGGCGTGATGAGCCGCCACGTCGTCGGCATCGGCGGCGTCTTCCTCGCCGTCCTCGGCCTGAGCCCCAAAGTGGGTGCCGCCGTCACGACGATCCCCAGTGCGGTCTTCGGCGGCGCCGTCCTGCTGATGGCCGGGATGGTCGCCGCGAGCGGGTTCCGACTGATCGTCACGCACATCGAACTCGATCGCCGGAACACGGTCATCGTCGCCGTTTCGCTCGGCCTCGGCCTCGGCATCGCGACGACGCCCGAAGCCCTCGCGGGACTGCCGAGCCGCGCCGAACTGTTCTTCGGCCAGCCGGTCATCGCGACCGCGCTGTCGGCGCTAGCGCTCAACACGTTCGTCCCCGGCGACTCGAGCCCGCTGTTCGACGCCGCCCCCGTGGCGACCGACGCGAGCGCGGACTCGGAGACCCCCGCCGCCGGACCGAGCGATGACTGAGCATCCGCCGGCGTTCTCGAGACCGAGACGGTCTCTAACGCCTAAATAATCCTTTTCCGGTCGTTCGTGGTACCGCCGTCCATGCCAGACGTCGTAATCGTCGGCGGCGGTCCCGCCGGCCTGAGCGCAGCGTTGTTCACCGCGAAGAACGACCTCGAGACCGTCGTTTTCGACACCGACGAGACCTGGATGCACAAGGCTCACCTGTTCAACTACCCCGGAATCCGGAGCATCAGCGGTGACGAGTTCATGGAACTGACCCGCGGGCAGGTCAGCGACCGCGGCGCCGACGTCCGCGTCGGCGAGGAGGTGACCGACATCGACCCCGGCGGCGACGGCTTCACCGTCGAAACAGAGGACGACGCCTACGAGGCCGACTACGTCGTCCTCGCGACGGGCGCCGACCGGTCGATGGCCGAGGACCTCGAGGTGGACTTTTCCGACGACGGCACCGTCGACGTCGATCTGGACACCGAGACGAGCGTCGACGACCTCTACGCGACGGGCGCGATGGTCCGCGACGAGGAGTGGCAGGCCGTCATCGCCGCGGGCGACGGCGCCTCGGCGGCGCTGGACATTCTGAGCAAGGAGAAGGGCGAGCACTTCCACGACTTCGACGTTCCAGACGACGTCGCGTGATTTCGGCCGGCGTATCGAACTCTCGACGGTGTCGCGTTCCTCGAGTCGCCTCGAGTGATGCGCCGCCGATTCGTCGCCGATCTCTAATCCCCCTTTAGAGTTCGTGGAAAGAGGATTTTCGGGCGGTGGATGAGCCGATTTGTGGCCTGCGTGTTCGGGGTCCACGACTAAGCGCGTGCTCGTTGCCGGTGTTCGTATGGCGACCACTAACGTCGACCGCATCGACGACTTCGAGGAACTGTTCCACCACAAACTCGCGCAGATGTACTACGCCGAGCAGGAACTCGTCGAGACGATGGACGAGATGGCGATCAACGCAACCAACGAGCGGATGAGCGAGGGGTTCGCGGACCACCGCGACGAGACGCGGACGCACGTCCAGCGGCTGGAGGACGTCTTCGCGGCCCTCGACCAGCCGGCAGAGCGACGGGAGAATCCCGTCGTCGACGCCCTCGAGCAGGAACGGATGACCCTCGAGGACGCCATCAACGACGACGACATGCTCGACATGGCGTATCTGAACGCCGCGATGATGACCGAGCGCATCGAGATGACGGCCTACGAGGGGCTCACGACGATGGCGAACAAGATCGGCTACGACGACGAGATCAAGAAACCCCTCAAGTCCAACCACGACGAGGAAGAGTCGGCCTACCGCGAACTGTCGGCGATGGAGACGGCCTCGGACATGAAGTCCCTGTGGGACCGGCTGACCCCCTCGTAGGGACATCGTGATCCGAAGCGGTACGGGGTCCTTCCCGGCGATCACCCCTACGCCGGCGTCAGGAGCGGCAGCCGCGCGCTGGTCGGCCCCCGGTCGGCGACGCGATGTGTTCCGGCCGCTATCCGTCATTTTCCAACTGGGTGCTCGCACTGTACCTCGCTCCCTCGACGAGCACGCGGTCTCCCTATCAAACCGAACCCGGCGGCGTCCGTCGATTGCTCGAGTTCGACGCCCGCGACCGACCCGTCGAATCGATCAGCCGACGCTCGCCTTCGGCGGGACGCAGGCTCCGTACTCTCCCGGTCCGCTGCTTCGGGAGACCGCCGAACTGCCGAACGGTCTAACAGTCCGAGGTCGTCTCGGGCACGACACACGGCGCGTTCCACGAGCGAACGGCCACCTTCGATTCGGCGGACCGGTCGTTCCACGAGTGGACGTCGCCGCGGGCGCTCGAGTCCTGTTTAGAGTGAGATATCCGACGATTGGCGACCTCGAGGACTGGGCCGACCTGGCCGTGGCCGACCTCGAGGAGCGGACACCGTTCGGAATCGTCGACGGAACGGACGGGATCGTGTTCGAGTTGTTCGCCGGCCAGTCCTCCCTCGAGCGGATCCGACCAGACCTCGAGCCGCGGAAGATCGGCGCTGAACCTGATATCGAAACTGACATTCAACAGTCTTATCACGAAACCGTCTAATCAGGGAGATATGAATCGCCGAAAACTGTTGCTTACGAGTGGTGTGACGCTCACGACCGCGCTTGCCGGCTGTTCTGGTGACACTGACGAAAACGGTGACGTGAACGGCAACGCCAATGGGAACGAGAACGGTGACGAAAACGGCGGCACGAATGGTGACGGAACCGATACTGAAAACGAGTCGGACCCCGACGAGAACGATGGAGACGACGAAGTCGACGAGACCGCTAACCAACCGGAAACGCAGACCTTCGAGGGGAGCGGTGCGACAGTCGAAGAAGTCGAGATTGAGGGCGGACTAACCGTCGTCGACGCCGAGCACACTGGGGAGTCGAACTTTCAGGTCCGAATCTACGAGGGCGATGACGACGAGTACGGGACCGGCTTCGTCAACGCGATCGGTAACTACGAGGGCGCCAGTGCTGACCTCATCGAGGGTGGAACCCAGACGATGGACGTCGAAGCGGACGGAAGCTGGCGACTTGAAGTCCGCCAGCCGCGAGCAACCGAGACCGAAGCCGACAATCTCCCGCAGAGCTTCAGTGGGAACACGCCGGACATCGTCGGTCCGATTGCGTTCAACGGCCGGCACACTGCTTACGGGGAACACGACGGCGAGTCGAACTTCCAGGTCCGTGTCTATCCTGAGGATGGTATGTTCGGTGAGGGCGTGTTCAACGAGATTGGCGAGTACGAGGGGGAAACGACGTTCAGTCACGACGGCGTCGGCTGGGTTGACGTCGAGGCCGACGGTAACTGGACCGTCGAGATGGAATAACTGCGAAAAAGGGGATCGTTCTACTCACCGATTTCAAGCCACATGACTCAATTTTGATGAGTTTGGATGACTTCGTGGAAGATCTCGTATACGGTTCGTGGTCCCCTATACTGAGCAAAAATCCTCCCCGCCAAGGGCTTATTAGTTCACACCTTAAGTAAGGGACAATGAAAACCTCGGACTCTTCCTCTAGTATCACTATCGACGATGTTCGGAGATTCTTTACCCAATTAGACCAGCCAGAGACCCCGATATCGGTTGAAGAAATCACCTCGGAGCTGGACTGTACACCACAGACGGCACGCGGTTATCTGGAGGATCTCACCGAACAGGGAGAGTTGCGAACGAAACAAATCGATGGTTCCACCCGGGTGTGGTGGTCCACTGAGAGCGGTGGGATGGACCGTCAAAATCCGGACAGTGAGCAGCTCAGTGCCTTTGTAAGAGAGGTCAAGGATTACGCCATCTTCATGCTCGATCCCGAGGGCACGGTCGTTAGTTGGAACGAGGGAGCCAAGCGAATCAAGGGGTATTCCGCCGGCGAAATTATCGGCCAGCACTTCTCGGCGTTTTATACGAAGGACGATATCGCCACTGACGTTCCCGAGCAGAACCTCGAACGGGCCGCGGCCGAAGGCCGCGTCGAGGACGAAGGGTGGCGGATTCGGAAAGACGGCTCGCGCTTCTGGGCGAACGTCACGATCACTGCCATCAGAGACAACGGAGAGCTTCAAGGATTCACTAAGGTCACTCGAGACATGACCGAGCGGCGTGAGTACGAGCAACAGCTCGAAAAACAAGCCGACCAGCTCGAACGTCGGCGGACCGAACTCGAACAGGAGCTCGATGAGGTCTTCGAGCGAATTGACGACGCCTTCTACGCGCTCGACGATGAGTTCCGGTACGAATACGTGAACGAACACGCCGAAGAGCATTTCGGGGAGCCGGCCGGCAAACTCATCGGTCAGAAACCGTGGAAAGTGCTTGGTGTCGATAAATCCGACCCGATCTTCGAACGGTTTGACGAGGCCTTAGCAACGCAGGAACCGCTGCGGTTTAAACGCTACTCGGAGCCACTCGGCATCTGGGCGATGATTCGGATTTACCCCTCCGAATCTGGCCTCTCCGTGTACTTCGAAGATATAACCCAGCGCAAAGAGCGCGAACGGGAACTCGAACGGGTGTACGATCTTCTCGAGCGTGCGGAGCACATTGCGGACGTCGGCGGTTGGGAGATTGATCCGGATACGCGCGACGTCTTCTGGACGGATCATCTCTTCGAGATTCTGGAGATTCCCTCTGACGAAGAGCCGCCATTGGATGAAGCGTTGGACGTGTATCTCGATGATGATCGACCGAATGTCGAGCGTGCTATCGATAAGGCGGTTCAATCTGGCACGTCCTTCGACGTCGAGACTCGGTTCCGGACGCCTACCGGCGAGGTGCGGTGGCTCCGAGTCATCGGTGAACCCGATATTGAGGACGGAGAGGTCGTTTCGCTCCGCGGCGCTGCCCAAGATATCACGGAACAGAAAGAACGCGAACGGGAACTCCAACAGATCCGGGACCGAATGGAGTTCGCGCTCAACGCCACGGATGCAATCGTTTGGGACTGGAATGTCGACGAGAATCAGACGTCCTTCTACCCCTCAGCGGAGTCGTTGTACGGGACCACTGTCGAGACCTGGGACGATTTCATCGAGATCGTCCACCCTGACGACCGAGAACAAACCGAGGAAAAGATCAGGAAATCACTCGAAACAGGTGAACCAAAAGAGGAAGAAATCCGGATTGATCGGGACGGAGAAGAGCGCTGGATCGAAGCTCCAGGTCGGCCTATCGAAGACGAGGACGGATCGACGCGGATGATCGGCGTCGCACGGGACATTACCGAACGGAAGACCTTCGAGCAGAAGTTGCGAGAGTCAAACGAGCGGCTCGAACAGTTCGCCTACGCGGCTTCCCACGATCTCCAAGAGCCACTCCGGATGGTATCCAGCTATCTCCAATTGCTCGACCAGCGTTACGGCGACGAACTCGACGAGGACGGCCGTGAATACATCAACTTCGCTGTGGATGGCGCGGCCAGAATGCGGGAGATGATCGACGGCTTGCTCGAATATTCCCGAGTCGAGACCCAGGGAGATCCCTTCGAACCAATTGGCCTGGAGACGGTTCTGGAAGATGTTTTAGATAATCTCCAGTTCCGGATTGAGGAGCACGATACGGAGATTACGAGTGAGGACTTACCCGAGGTTGAGGGTGACGCCAGCCAACTCCGTCAAGTCTTTCAGAATCTACTGGAGAACGCCATCGAATATAGTGGCGACGCGCCACCCCAAGTACATATCTCGGCCGAACGAGCCGGTAACAAGTGGGTCGTATCGGTCAGCGACGACGGAATCGGCATTGACCCCGATGACCAAGACCGTATCTTCGAGATCTTCCAACGCCTTCACTCCCGTGAGGAGCACGACGGAACGGGGATCGGACTTGCACTGTGCAATCGAATCGTCGAACGTCACGGAGGCGAAATATGGATTGATTCGGAACCGGATGATGGAACGACGTTCTCGTTCTCGCTCCCCGCAGTAGAGAATAACTGCTAGGCTCACGTTCGGTTCGGTCCTCTGTATCGTCTCTGGAAGGGTAATAGACAGTGTGAACCGTTCACCAGGTTCCGTCGGGAATGGAATCGTTGGACGGCAGGTATAGGAGCTGTCGAGTCGGATCGAGAGAACCGGTTGATTGGCGACCGCGAAGCGTGCAGAATCCGTCCTGTCAGCCACTCGATCGGTACCGGCCGTCAACGATAGCGACGACCGCAGCGGTCCCGTTGTCGTCACGGTGATGCATGAGTATGTCACCCACGGTGTTTATAGTCGTGGCCGTCTCAGGAAGAGTACAGTCGGGCGATAGCAAGTCCGACGGCCGATGGGCGCACCGTACTCGACGGCGGGCCGCGCACCTTCGTGACGTATTGCAACGGGCGTCCACCGTCGCTCCGGACCCGTTACCGCGCGGCCCGTTTCCGCGATCCCGTCGAGATGTAACGAACGACGAAACCTTTTCACCGGTCAGTCCACCGGGAGCGGGGACGACTCGAGGCTCGCGTCGGAACGGCCCCGCTCACGGATTCGCCGCGTTTTCTCCGCTGTCTCGTCCGGGAGCCCCGCGAGTCGAGGTGCGTGTCGATTTGTCGTGGGTAACTTTCACACATATATCTTTTTGGTCTCGACTGCATAACAGCCTGCAAGAATGCAGTACGACGCCGTTCTGTTCGACTTCGACGGCGTCGTGGTCGAGAATCCCTCGCCACGGCGCATGTACGACGCGCTCGCGCGGACCTACGAGCAGCTCGGCCGCTCCGACCCCGCAGCGGAGACGGTCCAAGAGGTACTGAGCGGCGACTTCGAATCGATCGCCGACCGCTGTCGACAGCTCGAGGTCGACACCGATACCTTCTGTTCGCAGGCGGCCAGCGAAATGATCCGGACCCAGCTCGCGGACGTCGAACGCGGCCTGCGTTCGATGTACGACGACGTCGCCGCCGTGCGATCGCTCGAGGCGCCGCTGGGGGTCGTCAGCGACAACCACCCGACCGTGGTCTCGCGGCTGCTCGACCGCTTCGGCCTTCGATCGCTGTTCGAGACCGTCTACGGCTGTCCGCTCACACCCGACGGCCTCTCTCGGCGCAAGCCCGATCCGACCAACATCGAACGCGCCATGGACTCCCTCGAGGCCGAGTCGGCGCTGTACGTCGGCGATCGACCGGTCGACGTGCAGGCGGCCCACAACGCGGGCATCGACTCGGCGCTAGTCGCCCGCGCGGACGACGAGATGGAGACCGGAACGGCGGAGTCGCCCGACGCCGCTCCCACCTACCGACTGGCCTCGCTCACCCAGTTGCCAGCGGTCCTCGAGTAACCTGACGATCGCCTCGGCCCGATCTCGAGCGGGCGGGTCCGTTCCGAGGTCCTCGTCGCGCGTGTTCTTTACGTTCGGCGTTCCTCGAAGTGCTCCTCGCAGAGGGCGTGATAGCCGCTATCGTCGGAAACGAGATCGTCCGCGGGCGTCTCCTTGAACAGCGCGACGCCGTCTGCCGCGTCCGCGCCGCAATCGACGCAGGTCCCGGGTCCGTGCTGACTGCCGGTGCTCCGGTGGCCGGCGCCCGTGTACTCGTCGCCCGCCGCTCGGAACGCCGCGCAGTCCCGACAGAGTCGCCACCGATTGTCGATGTCGGCGAGTTCGAAGACGTGGTACGCCATCTCGTGCTGGATGAACGGCACCGCCGCGTTACAGAAGAGACAGTCCATGGCCGGCCGTGCGCCGAGGAAGTGGGTACGGTTCCCCACGAACTGTCAGGGAACGACGCGCCGCACGGAGCCGACGCGAGTCGACCGCGAGGACGTTCGGGATCACCGCAGATTCCGGCCATCGCTTTTTGCGCTCGAAGGTGGGAGCGACCGCTATGAACAACGCAGACTGGAACGACCTTCGATCGCAGTGTACGGCCCTCGAGTCCGGCGCGCAGCTCCTGACGCCGCTGTCCGAGCGGCCGTTCCGAATCGAGACCGCCGCCGAGGACCGAATCGTCGTCCGCTTCGCGGACAGCACCGAGGAACGCCCGCTCTGGCGCGAGCAGTTCGGCGTCTTCGACGACCGACTCGAGGGCCAGGGGATCGCCGTCGGCGACCTGCAGCCGGGCGTCGAACCCTACGCGACGGTCCTCACGCTCTCCGACTCGTACACAGTCAAGGACGACACGATCGTCAGCGACGAGGACGCGACGGGCGGCGAGAGCCCGTTTCTCGTCTCGGCGGCCGACGCGCGAACGCCGCCGGAGCGGCTCCACGACGACGCCCTGCTGTTGGCCCACCTCGTCGAACACTTAGACGTCGACGACCACGGCGCCCTCGAGTCGCTCGATACCGATTCCCTGACGGACTACTACGTCCTCGCCTCGGACGTCCAGCGCGGGGCCGACGGGGTCCGCGCGACGGCCCGGGACGAACTGCTCGATCGGCTCGGCCCCGAGCAGGAACTGCACGGCCGCTTCGGGACCGTCCGGCGGACGACCCGCACGCGCCGGCGTCCGAAGGACGACGAGACCGTTCTCGCCGCGCTCGACGAGCGCGGGATCCCCCGCGAGTGGGTCCTCGGCGTCGACCCAGACAAACTCGACGTCGTGCTGTCGGTGACCGACCTCGAGGAAGACGCGGTGTTCGACGCCGAAGAGGACGTCTACGTCCAGAAAATCGGCGTCGATGAGGACGAGAAATACTCGCGGCTGCAGGGGCTTGCTAACCGCATCGACGAACTCGCGGACGCCGAGGGCGAGGCGCTCACCGACGACCTTGAGGAGATCGAGGAGCGTCTCGAGGAGGCGCTGACGGCGGGGTAGTCGCCCGGTCCGACGGTCAGGGCCGCAGAATCCGATACCCGTTTCCGAGAGCCGACCCTACCGGTCGGTAGCCATGCGTTCCCGCTCGACGGGCACCCGCTTCCTGATGGTCGCCGTCGGCTGCCTGCTCCTCCTAACGTATCTCGGGGTCGCCGGGATCGGCTACCTGGCGCTCGCTACCCTCTGGCGGGCGGCCCCCGGCCCCGCGACGACCGCGCTCGTCGTCGTCGGTACCGGACTGCTGGTCGGCTACCTGAGCTACCGATTCGGCACGTTGGCGGTTCTCTCGCGGCTCGAGGCCGTCGAACTCCCGCGGTCGCGGGCCCCGAAGCTCTACTACCGTCTCGACCGCCTCGAGGAACGGATGGGCGTCGGCGCGCCGACGATCTACGTCGCTCAACTCCCGGCGCCCAACGCGTTCGCCATCGGCTCGGCGCGCAGCGGCGCGATCGTCCTCGACCGGTCGCTGCTTCGGTTCCTGACCGTCGACGAACTCGAGGGGCTGCTCGCCCACGAACTCGCCCACCTCGAGGGGTACGACGCGTTCGTCCAGACGCTGGCGCTGAGCGTGTTCCAGACGGTCGCCGGACTCCTCTTCTTGCTTGTCTCGCCGCTCCTGCTGGCGACCGTCGGCGCCGCGCGAGCGATCGCGTGGATGCGCGGCCGCCCCGGTGCGTGGCCGCATACGATCTTCGGTCGCCTCCTCCGGCGCCTCGAGCGCGGCGTCCAGCTGGCGTTCCTGCTGGTGACCCTCGCCGTCCGCGCCCACTCGCGTCGGCGGGAGTACGCCGCCGACGACCGCGCGGCCGCGGTCACCGGGAACCCGCTCGCGCTCGCCCGCGCGCTCCGGAAGATCCAGCGCGTGGCCGATCCGCGCCGCGGGCTGCTCTCGCCGCTGTACGTGCACACCGAGGACGACGACTGGACGCGACTCTTCTCGACGCACCCCGACACGAGCGAGCGGGTCGAACGGTTGGTCGAACGGGCGCGGACCGGCTCGGCGAACGGCCGGTCGAAACGGGTTCAGTGACCGCCTCGAGACGGTCCGGACTAGCGAGAACGATATCGTAACAGGGTTGTTGGAGACGTAGAACCGACGAGCGGTAGCGACGATCGTCTCGAGCCGTTCGAGAACGCGTTTCGGGCGACGAGTGACTATCGGCAAACGAGAGCGGCCGGCGAGATGACTCGGGGAAGGGTCCCGGCAGAATCGGACGGGACAGCCCGTTCACACACCGGTCCAGCTGCACTCGACGCACCTGAGAGCGCCGCCGTCGTCGACCGTCGTTCCCGAACAGGTCGGACAGGAACTCACGCGCGTGCCGCCGTCGGTGACCGCGCGCTCGCGCGTCTGCCTGCGCTCGAGTTCGGCAGGCAGCGTCGGGTGGTAACTCGCACAGACGTGTTCGGTTCGCCGATGGGTCATGGTCTCGGTTCGGGTTCGGTGCTCGAAGAGACGCGATACCTCGTCACCGCAGCGTTCGCATTCGACCATTGTGTGCTAATAACTACCACAGCCAAGGATAAGTATTTCCCACTTGTAGACATACTTGTCTATTCTTAGCTAGTATAGCGCTGCCCCCCGGATACATGAGTTAAGGGCGCAGTATATGGCGGTAGAATTGTTCGAACGTTCATCCAGGTAGCTGCAGCAAGGGAGTCGATCGATGACGACGGCTCCCCGTTGCGCTACGGGAGGCCGAATCGAGCGTCCGCGAACCCGCAAATGCTTTTGGCTGCACGGGTCGTACCTCGAATCATGTACGTGCGGGACGCGAAAAACAGGGAAGAGGTCTGGTTGCTCGATCACATCGAGGCGATGGGGCTCGACGAGACGGCGTTCCGCTCGCGCGACTACGTCGTCGCGGTGGACGAAGCCTCCGGCGAGAAGGCCGGCTTCGGGCGGATCCGGATCCACAAAACCGACGGCACTGCGTCGGCTAACGCCGACTCCGATCGCGCTGGCGGGCGCGCGGACGACGTCTGCGAACTGACCAGTATCGGCGTGCCCGAGGGCTGGCGCGAACAGGGCGTCGGCGCCCACGTCGTCGAACGGCTCGTCGAGTACGCCGGCGACGAAGGGTTCGACACCGTCTACGCGCTGACCGGCGAGGGTGCCTACCTCGCCCAGTTCGGCTTCGAGCGCGTCGAGGAGTCGGAACTGCCGGCGGTGCTCCGGGACCGACTCGAGGACAAGCGCGACGGCGTCGATCCGGACGCCGTGCCGCTCACGATCGACGTCGACCGGTTCCGAATGCCCGACCGCCTCCGCGAGGCGTTCAAACGCGCTCCCGAGGGCCGCGAGGACGTGTCGAACGACGAATCGGCCGAGGACTTCGGAATCGACACCGAGTCGGCGACGTACAAGTACGATACGGGTCGATAACGCGTCGGAAACGTCCCGGTCGCGCTCGGTCCCGCCGAGGATCGAGCGACGGCTCAGTTACGCCGATCGTGTACCTGCTGTGGCTGCCTGTCGAACCCGTGAGCGAACGCGACCCACGCAATCGCGGAGACGGCGAGGATCGGCGGCAGGATCGCGAACCCCCACAGCGGATCCAGCCCCCAGCCGAGTAACAGGACGAGGTTCGCCACCCCGATCGCGAGAAACGGGGCGACGTACAGCGCCGCCCGACGGCGGTTTCGGTCGTCGTCGGTCGGTACCGGCGGCTCCATACCGGCCCTACCACGGCATCGCTGAAAAGCGGTCGTGCCGCGCCGAGTGACGGTCACGAAATCGGAGGTGTACGAGGCGACGGCGGCGCCGCTCGAGACGATTCCGCTGGCCCACTGTCACGACTCGAGACGATACTGGCCGCCTTCATGAACCTTCAAGCCCCAGCCCGTCAATCAGTAACGATAATGTTCGACCAGGACGATCTCGAGGAGATCCGTGCCAGCAAGGAGGAGTGGCACGAGGAGGAGGTCGCGCCCGTCCTCGAGCGCTTCGGCGAGCGCAAGGACACGTTCACCACCGATACCGGGGGCCAGGGGGTCGATCGGCTCTACACGCCCGACGACGTCGCCGACCTCGACTATCAGGAGGATCTGGGGAACCCCGGCGAGCCGCCGTACACGCGCGGGGTCTACTCGACGGGCTATCGCGGGCGGCTGTGGACGATGCGCCAGTACGCCGGCTTCTCGACGCCCGAAGACACCAACGAGCGCTACCACTACCTGCTTGACGAGGGGCAGACGGGGCTCTCGATGGCCTTCGACCTGCCGACCCAGATGGGCTACGACTCCGACGACCCGATGGCCGCCGGCGAGGTCGGCAAGGCGGGCGTCGCCATCGACTCGCTCGCGGACATGGAGACCGTCTTCGACGGCATCCCGTTAGACGAGGTCTCGACGTCGATGACGATCAACGCGCCCGCGTCGGTGCTGCTGGCGATGTACATCGCGGTCGGCGACCAGCAGGGCGTCGACCGCTCGGAGCTTCGGGGGACGATCCAGAACGACCTCCTGAAGGAGTACATCGCGCGCAACACCTACATCTACCCGCCCGAGCCGTCGATGCGGATCATCACGGACATCTTCGAATTCTGCGCCGACGAGACGCCGAAGTTCAACACGATCTCGATCTCGGGCTATCACATCCGCGAGGCGGGCTCGACGGCCGCACAGGAACTGGCCTTCACGCTTGGCGACGGCATCGAGTACGTCGAGACGGCCATCGAGGCCGGCCTCGACGTCGACGACTTCGCCCCGCAGCTTTCCTTCTTCTTCAACGGCCACAACAACATCTTCGAGGAGGTCGCCAAGTTCCGCGCCGCGAGGCGGATGTGGCACGACATCGTCGAGGAGCGGTTCGATCCGGACGATCCCAAGTCCAAGCAGCTGAAGTTCCACACCCAGACCGCGGGCTCGATGCTGACCGCCCAGCAGATCGAGAACAACGTCGTCCGCGTCGCCTACCAGGCGCTGGCCGCGGTGCTCGGCGGCACCCAGAGCCTCCACACCAACGGCAAGGACGAGGCGCTCGCGCTGCCGACCGAGGAATCGGTTCGGACTGCCCTGCGCACCCAGCAGATCCTCGCTCACGAGTCCGGCGCCGCCGACACCATCGACCCGCTGGCGGGCAGCTACTACGTCGAGTCGCTGACCGACGAGGTCGAGGAGGATGCCTACGAGATTCTCGAGGAGGTCGAGGAGCGCGGCGGGATGCTCGATGCCGTCGAGCAGCAGTGGGTCCAGCGCCAGATCCAGGACACGGCCTTCGACCGGCAGAAGGAGATCGAGGAGAAAGAGCGGGTCATCGTCGGCGTCAACGAGTTCCAGACCGAGGACGAAGAGCCCGAGATGGACGTCGAGGAAGTCACTCAGGAAGACCAGCAGCGCCAGATCGACGGCCTCGAGACGGTCCGCGGGGAGCGCGACGACGAGGTCGTCGACGCGAAACTCGAGGCGCTGCGCGAGGCCGCACAGGGCGACGCGAATCTCATGCCCTACATCATCGAGGCCGTGAAGGTGTACGCGACGGTTGGTGAGATCTGTAACGTCATGCGCGACGAGTTCGGCGAGTACCAGCCCGGCGGCGCGGTTTGACGAACTAAACCCGCGAGTTGATTCGAGTAACGCTACCGATGTGTCTCGAGTAATACTCGTTTACAGACGCTGCCGTCGGGCGGTTCGGAGACAACACTCCGTTGAGCGGGGAACTCGGGGGAACGGTCGGCTCTGTTTATCCGAATATCGGCCGACGGCGGTGCCGTGAGTCACCCATGAGCGAGCGATCCGATGAGCGGCCGAATTCGGTACCCGAATCAGCGACCGACTATACCGCGACGTCCCGCCGGCGCCTGTTGCAGGCCGCCGCGGCCGCCGGCGGCGTCGTCGCGCTAGGCGATCTCGCGGCCGCCCAAGAGACCGAGACGATCGAACTGGGCGGCCAAGTCAGCGGCTGGCAGGGCGTCTCGCCTGAGGCGATCGCCGGCGAGACGAACCCGACACTGGAACTCGAGGCGGGGACTACCTACGAACTCACGTGGGAGAACCTCGACGGGCAGCCCCACAACTTCGTCATCGAGAGCGGCGAGGGCGACGAACTCGAGCGGACGGAACTCATGATGGAGCAGGGCGAGACGCAGACGCTCGAGTTCGAGGCGACCGAGGAGATGGCCGAGTACTACTGCGAGCCCCATTCGGCGACGATGCGCGGGGAGATTTCGGTCGGCGGCGGTGGTGCGGGCGGGGCGGAGCAGGACGAAGCGACTGACGAGGAGGCCGCAGCATTCTTCGATCCCGGCGCGGAGATCGGCGTGCGAACGGTCGCAGAAGGGATGACGGCGCCGACGGACATGGCGGTCGCCGACGAGGAGCAGGAGCGATACTTCGTCGCCGACCAGACAGGCGAGCTCTGGGTCGTTACGGGAGACGGCCTGCAGGACGAGCCGTTCCTCGACGTCAGCGACCGGTTGGTCGAACTCGGCACGTTCGAGGGCGACTACGCCGATCCGAATCAGGACTACGACGAGCGGGGACTGCTCGGCGTCGAGTTCCATCCCGAGTTCGCGGAAAACGGCCGCTTCTTCGTCCACTACAGCGCGCCGCCGAACGACGAGACGCCGGACGGCTGGAGCCACGTCGAGGTCGTCTCCGAGTTCCGGACGACCGAGGACATGAGCGCGGGCGACCCCGACTCGGAACGGGTTCTGATGGAGTTCCAGAAGCCCCAGTACAACCACGACGCCGGTCCGATGGCGTTCGGCCCCGACGGCTACCTGTACGTCCCGATGGGCGACGGCGGCGGGGCCAACGATGACATGGAGGGTCACGTCGAGGACTGGTACGACGACAACGCGGGCGGGAACGGCCAGGACGTCAGCGAGAACCTCCTCGGAAGCGTTCTCCGCGTCGACGTCGATCAGGAGGGCGAGGATCGACCGTACGGCATCCCGGAGGATAACCCGCTCGTCGATTCCGACGAGGGGCTCGACGAACACTACGCGTGGGGATTCCGGAACCCCTTCGGCATCTCATTCGACAGCGACGGACGGCTGTTCGTTTCCGACGCCGGTCAGGACCTCTTCGAGGAAGCGAATCTCGTCGAGGCAGGCGGCAACTACGGCTGGAACGTCAAGGAGGGAACCCACTGCTTCAGCACGGAGAGCCCCAGCCAGCCGCCGGAGGACTGCCCCGACTCGGCGTCCGACGAACCGCCGTACGACGGACAGGAACTGCAGGACCCGATCGTCGAGTATCCCCACGTCTACCAGGAGCAAGTGGTCGGCATCACGATTATCGGCGGCCACGTCTACGAGGCCGGAGATATCGACGACCTCGACGGGAAGTACGTCTTCGGCGACTGGACGGCTGACCCGGCACGACAGTCCCCGCAGGGGCGAATCCTCGCCGCTTCAGAGCCGAGTGACGGGGCCGGAGGGATGACCGGCGACGGCAGTGGCAACCAGACCGAAGAGATGAGTCCCGACGACCAGGAGATGCCGGAGAACGTGACGTCCGGCGAGGGCGGCATCGAAGAGGGAGGCTTCGAGAACGAGACGAACGCGACTAACGAGACGAACGCGACCAACAAAACGGTCGAGGGCGGCGCAGACGTCGGCGGTAGCGGCCAAGAGCAGGTCGTCCCGCGAGACGAACTCTGGAACATGGAGGAACTCCAGCTCGCCGGCTCCGAAGACGGCTCGTTCCCGTACTTCGTCCGGCAGTTCGGGCAGGACCTCGACGGCAACGTGTACGTGCTCGCCAATCAGATGGGCGTGCCCGAGGGCGACACGGGCACGGTCTTCGAGATCGTCCCGCCGGGAGAAGGCGAGTCGCTGGAACCGCCCGCGGAGGACGAAGCGGTCGAATCCGGGAACCAGGAGGCCAACGGGAACGCGACCGAGGACACGCAGGACGAGGCGATCACCGAGGACGGGAACGTCTCGGACAACGAGAGCGTCGCGGACGAGAACGTCACGTCCGAGGAGAACGCGACCGACAACGAGACGTCCAGTACGAACGTGACCAGCGACGGCGCCTGAGCCCGCCGTCGCCGCGTCGCTTCGGTTCGACGGTTCGGTCCCGCTCAAGTCGACTCGAGCCACCCGTCAGGCCCGTCCCCGAACCAGCGGCGGTCGCGACTCTCTTTGCCGGCCCGGGGTTGATGGCTCCCGGCGTGAAAACCGGAGCCATGCGCGAAACCGTCTCGACAGCGACCGTTACCGCAGGGAACGCCGAGATTCCGGCGCTCGGATTCGGCACCGCCAGAATGACCGGCGACGAGTGCCGGCGGGCCGTCGAGACCGCCCTCGAGGTCGGTTACCGACACATCGACACCGCCCAGATGTACGACAACGAGCGCGCCGTCGGCGAGGCCCTCGCCGCTAGCGGCATCGGCTGTGAGGACGAACGCAGTGAGTCCTCGGAGAAGCGAGCGGGAGCGTCGGGAGCCGAGCAACGCGAGGATCCCGGGAATGCGAGCGGTGAAACCGCGAGCGAGAAGCGACACGTGAGCCGCGAGGACGTCTTCGTCGTCACCAAGGTCCACCCCGACAACGCCGCGCGCGACGACGTCATCGAATCGACCCGCGAGAGCCTCGAGCGACTCGGACTCGAGGCGGTCGATCTCCTCTTGCTCCACGCACCAAGCGACCGCGCGCCCCTTGAGGAAACGCTGGCCGCGATGAACGACCTGCAGACGGAGGGCGCCGTCGATCATATCGGCGTCAGCAACTTCTCGGTGGAGCAACTCGAGTCGGCCCTCGAACTGTCCGAGACGCCGATCGTCGCGAACCAGGTGAAGTACCACCCGTACCACCACCAGGACGACCTGCTCGAGTACTGCGTCGATCACGACGTTTGCCTGACGGCGTATAGCCCGCTCGCGGAGGGGACCGTTCCGGGCGACGACCGACTCGCCGAGATCGGCGAGCCCTCCGACAAGTCGGCGTCGCAGGTCGCGCTGCGCTGGCTCGTCCAGCAGCCCAACGTGGCCGCGATTCCGAAGGCCTCGAGCCGCGAGCACATCGAAGCGAACGCCGACATCTTCGACTTCGAACTCTCGAATGACGAGCTGGCGGCGGTCGCCGACGTCGGCGACGGCCTCTGGGATCAGGTGGCCGCGACGCTCGGGTTGCGTTGAGCTCACCCGGGTTATCGTTCGATACGAGACGGAAAATTCGTGTCACCCTGTCGTATTAGCCCAGGTTCGATTGGGCTGACTGTCTTTCGTGAATCGATGGCACTCGGCATCGAGTGAGCCCGAAGTGGTCGACGAACAGCCGCTATACTCCCCGTTTTCCAGCCAGAGAACGCGAGTTCCGTCGTCGCCAGACAGGAATTCGTCCGACGATCCCCGGTCGTGCGTCAGTTCGAGCCGGTATTGAACGCCCATAGTACAGGAGGCGTTTGAACGGGGCTGACCGGTGGATTCGACGGAGACACGGAATGTAGTTAGGTCCGCTCTGACCGGTGACGTCCGTTCGGTCCGTGCGGAGAGGTTCGCCGTCTCGGTACCCGTTTCGATGAATGAGACCCTCGTATACGACCCGTTGCCGTGTCCGCTTGACGCGTACGTCGCGATATCGTCCTTGCACCCGGTTTCGAGATGTTCGAACGACGATACTGAGAGTTTCGGGGACTCTGACTCACCGTCAGTTGCGGAAAACGGACTCAACGGTCCGATAACGAGTACGAAGAGACTAGCTCCGATACAGCAGAGGAGGACCGTTCGACGGGAGGGGACGGGGACCATATATCCTGACTATTTTCATTCAAATTTGTAAACATATCGATCAAATTATCGGCAGGCATCCGGTTCGGCGCCGTCTGGGTCCCTCGAGCGGTCATTGGTAGTCACGAACCGGAGACGAGGAATTGTCGGCATCCCAGCGCTATTTGTCGCGCGCGGTGAACGAGCCACCGATGCACTTCGATCACGCAGGGATTGCGACCGAGGACGCACGGGACCTCGCGGCGCTGTACGGTGACCTCTTCGGCCTCGAGGTCGCCCACGAGGAGGAGTTCGACGGGCTGCGCGTCGTCTTCCTCGAGTGCGGCGATGGCTACTTCGAACTGCTCGAGCCCCTCGAGGAGGGCACTATCGCGCACTATCTCGAGGACGATGGGGCTGGCATCCATCACCTCGCGCTCGCGACCGAAGATATCGAGGGGGCCCTCGAGACCGCGCGCGAACACGACGTCGCGTTGATCGACGACGAACCGCGACCCGGCGCGTGGGGCCACTCGGTCGCGTTCCTCCACCCCAGGGACACCGGTGGGATTCTGATCGAACTGGTCGAACACTGAGTGCGAAACAGAACGGAACGGGATGGAATGGAACGAGCGGGAACCGACGGGTATCGACGCTACTCGAGTCGGTTCTCGCTCTCGCCCGGTTCGCCGCGGTCGACGTCGATGCGGTGAGGTTCCGGCTGTTCGCTCTCGCCGCCGCCGCTCCCGCCGACCGGAATCTTCGTCCGGAGGTCGCTGGCGAACGACTGAACCTGATCGACCAGCGTCTCGACTTCCTCGGCAAACTCGTCGACGGTGCGCTCGACGTAGTGGACGCGCTGGGCCGGAACCCGGCGGACGATATCCCGCCCCTCGTCGTCCTCGCCGGTCTTGATGATCCAGTGGTCCTGGAAGTAGGCGATATGTTCGTTAGGCACCGACTTCCGGACGGTTTCGTCGGGTTCGTCGTACACGATCGTCGCCTCGCCAATGTCGCGCTCGAGTTCGAGGTCCTCGTCAACCATAGCCGCGCTAACACGCGGGCGCGCGTAGACTCACTGCTTGCGAGCGACCGGTCGCCCTTTTGAGCCACTCATCCGACGCGCTCGGCCCTTAGCCGAAGTTCTCGATCAGCGCCTCGTCGGGATCTCCGCCGGCGTCCTCGATGGTGTCCGCGACGAGCGTCACGAAGTCCTCGAAGCCGAACGCATAGACCCGACCGTCCTCGAGGTGGCTCTCGAGCGCGTCCTCGAGCCCCGCGTCGTCGTCGCCGTCGAGAACGACGACGTCCGCGCCCGCGTCCTCGAGGGCCTCGAGGCGATCGGTGTGGGCCGGCGCGTCGGCCCGATAGATGACGACCGCGTCGTGGCCCGACTCGTGGGCCGCCTCGGCGATAGCGACCGCGGGGCCGACGCCCGGGCCGCCCGCGACGGCGACGACGTCCTCGTCGTCCTCGTAGGTGATCGTCCCGAACGGGCCCTCAACGTGGACGGTCTCGCCGCCCTCGAGGTCGGCCAGCCACGGCGAGAGATCGCCCTCGGGGTCGATCCCGACCGTGATCTCGAAGGTCTCGCCGACCGATGGGGACGAGAGCGTGTAGTGGCGCATGACGACCTCGTCGTCGTCGACCGTCTCGTCTTCGTCGACGTCACGAGGCGCAGCCCGGAGTAGAACGAACTGGCCGGGGCGGGCGTCGAACTCGTCCGGCGTCTCGAGTTCGAGCGCGACGGTGTCGGGGCCTACTTCGCGGATCGATTCGACGGTGACTGGCGTCCCCTCGATTGGCATGTCGACCACGTTTAACGGCCGGTCGAAAAGGCGTTCCGTTCCCCGGCGGGCCGTCGGTAGCGGTCCTCGAAAAGCGCCGGCTCGATCTGCGTCAGGTACTGAGAAATACATCATGATAGATCGGGCACAGCGTCGCTTCCCGGCGATTTCGGCAGTCGGTCTCGTATTCCGATTCTCGTATTAATTCGATACTGAGTAATGAAAACTGTCGCTTAGCCCCGGACATAACGGCGACTGTTGCGGAGGTCCGGCTATGCTTTCAGAAGCCTTTTCATTTACTGGGAGCAAGGGTCGGCATAACATGGCTGAGGACCTCAACTGGGCGGTTGGAGGCGAGGCCGGGGACGGTATCGACTCCACGGGTAAGATCTTCGCTCAGGCACTCGCCCGAGCGGGACGGCACGTATTCACGTCGAAAGACTTCGCGTCGCGTATCCGCGGCGGCTACACAGCCTACAAGATTCGAACCTCCGTCGAGGAGGTCCAGAGCGTTGTCGATCGCCTGGATATCTTGGTCGCGCTCACGCAGCGAACGATCGACGAGAATCTCGACGAACTCCACGACGGGAGCGCCATTATTTACGACGGCGAGCGCTCCTGGGAGGCCGAGATCCCCGACGAGATGACGGCGGTCGACGTCCCGCTGAAGTCGCTGGCCGAGGACGCCGGCGGCGCGATCATGCGCAACATCGTCGCGCTCGGCGCCGCGTGTGAGATCACCGACTTCGACGTCGAGTACTTGGACGAAGCCCTCGAGAAGCGCTTCGGCGGCAAGGGCTCGCAGATCGTCGAGAACAACAAGGAGGCCGCGCGCCTCGGACAGGAGTACGTCGCGGAGAACTACGACCTCGATCATCTCGGCTATAGCGTCGAGACCACGGACAACGACTACGTCCTGCTCAACGGCAACGAGGCCATCGGCATGGGTGCGATCGCCGCCGGCTGCCGGTTCTACGCCGGCTACCCGATCACGCCCGCGACCTCGATCATGGAGTACCTGACGGGCCGGATCGAGGACTACGGCGGCCACGTCGTTCAGGCCGAGGACGAGCTGTCGGCGATCAACATGGCGCTCGGCGGCGCGCGAGCGGGCGCTCGAGCCATGACCGCGACGTCCGGCGCCGGGATCGACCTGATGACCGAGACGTTCGGTCTGGTCGCGACCAGCGAGACGCCGCTGGTCATCGCCGACGTCCAGCGTTCGGGCCCCTCGACGGGGATGCCGACGAAGCAGGAACAGGGCGACCTCAACATGGCGCTGTACGGCGGCCACGGCGAGGTGCCGCGGTTCGTCATCACGCCGACGTCGATCACCGAGTGCTTCTGGAAGACCGTCGAGGCGTTCAACCTCGCCGAGAAGTACCAGACGCCGGTGTTCCTGGTCTCGGACCTGGCGATGTCCGTCACCGAGCAGACGTTCCCGCCGGAAGCCTTCGACATGGACGACGTCGAGATCGACCGCGGCAAGCTCGTTGACGACGACGAGGAGGTCGACGAGTGGCTCGACGCGCAGGGTCACTTCCGCGCCCACGCCGTCACCGACGACGGCGTCAGCCCGCGCGCGATCCCCGGCACGGCCGACGGCGCTCACATGTCTACCGGCCTCGAGCACGATGAACTCGGTCGCCGGACCGAGGATCAGGACGAACGCGTCCAGCAGGTCGACAAGCGCTACCGAAAGGTCGAGACCGCCCAGGAGCAAGAGGACTGGGACTACCGCGAGTTCGGTGACGAAGACGCCGACAATCTCATCATCTCGTGGGGCTCGAACGAGGGCGCGCTCGTCGAAGCGCTCGAATACCTCGAGGAGGACGGCATCGACGTCCGCGTAATCTCGGTGCCCTACATCTTCCCGCGGCCCGACCTCTCGGAGGAGATCGAGGCCGCCGACGACGTGATCGTCGTCGAGTGTAACGCGACCGGCCAGTTCGCCGACCTGATCGAACACGACGTACTTACCCGCGTCAAGCGCATCAACAAGTACACCGGCGTCCGCTTCAAGGCGGACGAACTCGCCGAACAGATCACCGAGCAACTCTCCGCGGAGGTGCCTGCATAATGAGCTCAGACGTACGATTCACCGACTTCAAATCCGACAAGCAGCCGACCTGGTGTCCCGGATGCGGCGACTTCGGGACGATGAACGGCATGATGAAAGCCCTCGCCGAAACCGGCAACGACCCCGACAACACGTTCGTGGTCGCCGGGATCGGCTGTTCCGGCAAGATCGGGACGTACATGCACAGCTACGCCCTCCACGGGGTCCACGGCCGTGCGCTTCCGGTCGGCACCGGCGTCAAGATGGCCCGTCCGGACATCGAAGTGATGGTCGCCGGCGGGGACGGTGACGGCTACTCGATCGGCGCCGGCCACTTCGTCCACGCCGTCCGCCGGAACGTCGACATGTCCTACGTCGTCATGGACAACCGCATCTACGGCCTGACGAAGGGGCAGGCCTCGCCGACCTCGCGGTCCGACTTCGAGACGTCGACGACCCCCGAAGGCCCCAAGCAGCCGCCGGTCAATCCGCTGGCCCTGGCGCTGGCCTCGGGCGCCTCGTTCATCGCCCAGTCGTTCGCCTCCGACGCCCTGCGCCACCAGGAGATCATCCAGGAAGCGATCGAACACGACGGCTTCGGCTTCGTCAACGTCTTCAGCCCCTGCGTCACGTTCAACGACGTCGACACCTACGACTACTTCCGCGACAACCTCGTCGACCTCCAGGACGAAGGTCACGACCCGAACGACTACGAGGCCGCCAAGGAAGTTATCCTCGACAGCGACAAGGAGTACCAGGGCGTCATGTACCAGGACGAGAACTCCGTCCCGTACCACGAGAAACACGGCGTCACCGAGGACATGTCCGAGATCCCCGACGGCGCGCCCGACGACGCGATGGACCTCGTCCGCGAGTTCTACTAACGGCCGACGAATTTTCGTCTTTTTCGCGCGCTACCGAAGTAGCGACGGTACTATCAGTAGATAGTAGCGCGGTTTCTTTATTCAAAATCCCATCTGAAACTGAGTTGGACGATTCGCTAAGTACAGATGCGGGTATATCGCTGAGTTACTTGTCAACAACACCCGTGTATGAGTGTTTATACTGTGCTAAACGCATATCGCACATATGACCGGGAGTGGAACTGTCGAACGGATTTTCATCGCACCTGAAGCCGAAGCAGAGATGGAAGAGCAGACCGACGTTGAAGCAGTTGCCGGAAAGGGACTCCGGGGTGATCGCTACTTTAGCGAGATAGAGACGGGAACCTTCGTCGAGTGGGAGCCAGATGAGGAACGCCACGATGGGTACGACCTCACGCTGATCGAGCAAGAGGCTGTAACAGCAATTGAACGTGAAGCGGGAATCGACCTCGCACCGGGAGAACACCGACGAAACATCGAAACCCGTGATGTCGCACTCAATCATCTCGTTGGACAACGATTCCGAGTTGGTGATGCCATCTGTCAAGGGGATAGACTGTGTGAACCCTGTAATCATCTTCAGCGCATCACTCAGGACGGCGTATTGCAGGCACTTATCCACAGAGGTGGACTCCGAGTAGACATTCTCGAAGATGGGATGATTCGTGCAGGAGACGTAATCGAACCGCTCGAATAATCCGAACTCTCTCGTTTATAAACAGTCCGTATTCCTGCTTGCGGCTGCCACATCTGATGGCCAATCGACCCGCTTGCGGATCGGGACGTCGGGAGGAGAGGGGGATGTGCCTACGGTAGCGCCTTCCGAAGGTCCTCGCAGAGGTCATCGGCGTTTTCGAGGCCAACGGATACCCGGACTAACGTCTCAGGAATCTCCGCTGAATCCTCACTACGGCTGAACTTGTCGGGAATCATTAGTGACGGCACCTCAACAAGGCTCTCGACCCCACCGAGACTAGCTCCCGGCGTGAATACCTCAAGCCCCTCAATGAACGCCTCAAGTTCGATGAGTGTGCCGTCAAACTCGAAGGACAGCATCCCGCTGTACCCCGACATCTGTTCGCTCGCAAGATCGTGTTGCGGGTGGCTCTCAAGACCCGGATAGTGGACACGAGCGACTCGATCATGGCTTTCGAGGAACCGCGCAACTGTCATTGCGTTCTTCTCGTGGTGTTCCATCCGCGCTGGTAGCGTCTTGATACCTCGCGCAACAAGGTAGCAGTCGAACGGCGAAAGCATATTCCCAAGCCCAACCCGCTGTGCGAACGATAATTGCTCGAAAACCCCACTATCGTCAGTGATAACGGCACCACCTATCGAGTCGGAGTGTCCGTTGAGGTACTTGGTGGTGCTGTGAACGACGATGTCGGCACCCAGTTCGAGTGGGGCTTGATAGTACGGACTCGCAAAGGTACTGTCCACACCGAACAGGGAACCGTGGTCATCGGCCATGTCGGCTATCGTTTGGACATCGCACAACCTAATCAAGGGATTCGACGGTGTTTCTGCCCAGATCAGGTCAGTGTCCGCATTGACTGCATCGGCGACGTTATCGGGGTCACGGGCGTCAACGAAGTCGATGTTAACGTCGAGATGTCCGGCCATGTGTTCCGTGAGCAGTTTTTCGGTTCCGCTATAGATGGAGTCCGAGGAGACGACGTGACCTCCCGGGGGGACTAGCGACAGCATCGTCGTCGATGTGGCGGCCATTCCGGAGGCGAACGCCAGCGCATGTTCACCGCCTTCAAGGCGAGCTAACTGCTCTTCGAGGGCTGCCCGCGTCGGATTGCTCTCGCGCGAATAGTCGTGTTCATTGGCATCCTTTCCGCTTGCCCACTCGAACGTACTCGAGAGGTGGATCGGCGGGACGACGTCGTTCGTTCCATCCCTGTGAGGATGTGTTTCAGTTTCAGCTGCGCCGACTGCAATGGTTGCGAACCGATTCCTGTCGGACTGGCTATTGTGTCGTATCATCGAGTACTCACCATGGTGGTCCATTCGGACCTAATTTAGAGGGGTATTCATAGAATGTTCTCAATTGTAAGGGAAAGGCGTGAAGTTCCCGGCGAGGGTGGCCAGAAACCCAACCCCGATTTAGGCGTGGGTCGACGAGTCGTTGGTTGCTAACCGTTGTTTGTTTCGAGGGAAAGAATCTTGTTCGCCTAGATAGATGAAGAGCCCGGATGTATTTGGTAACGTTCCGCCTCGCTCCCGGGGAGTACGATGCGGAGTTTCATGAGTTGAACGACGCGATACAAGCGGCTGCCGAGGACACAGAGGGATATCTGGGTAAGCAGACGTGGCATGCACCGGATAATGAGGAGGTTCTTGTTGTCTACTACTGGGAGTCGTTGGACGCAATCGAGTCATTTGGAGCGGATGCGGACCACAAACACGCGAAACAACGGTGGACGGAGTGGTATGATGCGTATGAGGTCACCGTCACGGAAGTCGTTGAGACATATGGGAGTGGATTCGGTGACGATGCGAGCCCACTCGTGTAGGAGACCACCGACTGATTTGATTAATGAAGTCCGCAAGCGGATAACGAGTGCCTCCCTGCATCGATCAATTCAGTTGCCCTGATCGGAATCTCCTGTTCCTGCAAGATACATGCCCTGTACTGAACGTGAATTTCACTCCTCTATCTGAATAAAGAAATCGTATTACCAACTACTGCTATGTTGAATGGTGACGGATACAGAACGAGCGGTTGAAGAGTGCCGATCTCCCGTTCGACTCGACGACTTGAGCCCGCCGAGCTGGCGCTCGATCAGACGGGGTGTTCGACGGACTCCATCAGCTCCTCGACGGTCGCCGACTCCGCGGCGAGCGCGGCGGGATAGCTGCCGACCAGCACCAGTCGGTCGCCCTCGTGTGCGAACGACGTCACCGCGACGTCGACGTCGATTTCGTCGCCCTCGAACGTCGTCGTTCCCTCGAACACGTCGACCGACCGTCCGTCGCCGAGGATCTCGAGGCCGAACGACTCCCGGTGCGTGAGATTCTCGATCGAGGCGCCGCTGCGCTCGAATTTGCCGCGGTACTCCGAGAGCAGTTCCTTGTTGCTCAACTCCCCGATCGGATTGAACGACCGGCCCGCGACCGAGACGTCGGGGATCGAAATCGCGGCGAACGCGCAGCCTTCACCCTTGACGCCGCGGTACTCGATCTCCTTCGTGTACGTCGAGGCCCAGACCGTCGCTTCGACGTCGCGCTCGACGCCGACGTCGACGCTCTCCTCGATGGTCTCCTGCTCGACTGCGTTCTCCTCGTAGTCGGCCGCCTCGAGCGCGTCGTCGGTCGGTGCCGCGCGTTCGGCCGCGACCTCGAGCGGGCCGTTTCCGAGCGCGAAATCGAGACAGCCGGCCGCGAGTGCGAGTGCGCCGGTCGCGCCGGACGCGAGAACCGTTCGGCGAAACGTAGTCATCATCCTGACCTTCGTCAGCAACTGTATATTCCTTGTGGCAGGCCGGCTCGGCTGTCAACGCGGCGAAATTAGTGGAACCGGCGGTCCGTTGCTCGGGGGGACGGCGAACACAGCAAGCGTTATCGGGGTCGACCCCACCGGTTTAGGCATGACCGAGTTCGCCAATCGGGTCGAGCAGGTGTCGATCAGCGGGATTCGCGAAGTGTTCGAAGCCGCCAGCGAGGACGCGATTAACCTCGGGCTGGGACAGCCGGACTTCCCGACGCCCGCCCATGCTCGCCGCGGGGCGATCGAAGCGATCGAGTCGGGCCACACGGACGCCTACACCTCGAACAAGGGCACGCGCAGCCTCCGAGAAGCGATCTCGGCGAAGTACGACCGGGACTACAGCCTCGAGATCGATCCCGCGGACGTCATCGCGACCTCGGGCGGCAGCGAGGCGTTGCACCTCGTCCTGCAGGCCCACGTCGATCCGGGCGAGGAGGTCATCTTCCCGGATCCCGGCTTCGTCTCCTACGACGCCCTGACTAACATCGCCGACGGGACACCTAAACCGGTGCCGCTGCGCGAAGATCTCACGCTCGATCCCGCGACCGTCGAGGAGGCCATCACCGACGACACCGCCGTCTTCGTCGTCAACAGCCCCGCGAACCCGACCGGCGCGGTCCAGAGCGAAGAGGACATGCGAGAGTTCGCCCGAATCGCCGACGAACACGACGTACTCTGTCTCTCCGACGAGGTCTACGAACACATCGTCTTCGAGGGCGCACACCACTCGCCGATGGAGTTCGCCGAGACCGACAACGTGGTCGTCGTCAGCGCCTGTTCGAAGACCTACTCGATGACCGGCTGGCGGCTGGGCTGGGTCGCCGCTTCCAACCGCCGCATCGAGCGGATGCTGCGCGTCCACCAGTACGGCCAGGCCTGTGCCTCTGCGCCCGCCCAGTACGCGGCCGAGGCGGCGCTTACGGGCCCGCAGGAGCCGGTCGAGGAGATGGTCGAGACGTTCGAACGGCGGCGCGACCTCGTCGTCGACGGCCTCGAGGACGCCGGCCTCGAGGTGCCGACGCCGGAGGGGGCCTTCTACGCGATGCCGAAGGTGCCCGAGGGCTGGTGTGACGAGGTGTTGGACCGCGGCGTGGTCGTGGTGCCGGGCGACGCCTTCGGCGAACACGGCGAGGGGTACGCCCGACTCTCGTACGCGACGGGCACCGAGGATCTGAAGGAGGCCCTCGAGATCATCGACGAGGCGACGCAGGCGGTGCAGTAAGGATCGCCGCCCCCGTCCCGATTTGCGATACCGGTAACTCGAGTAACACGTTTATATTCCTGTCCGTCCTCTATTAACGTACATGGACGAGATCACCATCACAACGACGGATAGTCTCGAGGGCCGAGAGATCGTCGAGTACCGCGGCATCGTCTCGGGCGAGGCGATCATCGGCGCGAACGTCGTCAGCGACATCGCCGCCGGCATTCGCGATATCGTCGGCGGGCGCAGCGGCTCCTACGAGAAGAAAATCGCGACGGGCCGCGAGGAGGCGACGGCCGACATCCGCGCGGAGGCCGAAGAACTCGGCGCCGACGCCGTCGTCGGCGCGTCATTCGACTACGAGGAGATGGGAGAGGGAATGCTGTGGGTCAATATCTCCGGGACTGCGGTGACGACGCGTCGCGAGTAGGGTAGAGACGCGCCTGTAACGACGACCCTCGTTCGATGGGTGGACGTGCGAACTGACCGGCCACAGGTGAAGCGCGTGCGGAAATCGCATCCAGTCTGAATCAGCGGTTCAACCGTCTATTTCAATTGGACGCCAGCGATCTACCACAATCTCGCTCGTAGTCATTAGCATCGATTGTTTCCCAAAGGGGGATTCCGTTACCGTCCGAACCGATCCAATACGCTATCTGGATAGCGTACGCGCCCAACTCCTCCGCAGATTTGATCGTTACCCAATCTGAACGGGTGTCCATACGCACGTGGACACGGAATTGTCCCGCCTCGTCGGGCCACTCCTGTGGAATCCATTGCTGTTGAATCCGTCCACCTCCTTCACGACTATCGATAGCATACGAATTAGAGAACAGTTCTTCATTCTCGTAATCGACACGCAGATGAACGGTGTGCGGTTTGGTATCTGCATTGATTACTTCGATACAGTTGAGAATCGGGTGGTTGTCGGAAAGACGTGAGGAAGTACATCCTGAAATCGCACCAGTGAGTAGAGGGAGCGGAGTTCTGAGAATAGCGCGACGAGAGAGCAGATACTCAGGTTTTCAACAAGTTTGTATAAACGTTCTGTATGATCGTTGGACTGGCGACACCTGTGCGCCCTGTATGCAGCAGGTCAGTTCTGACGTCTCGTCGAGAGGGCAGTGGCCGCTCCGGTAACGGCTATGAGCGGCTCTGACCCAAAATCACGCTACGACCGCTTGTCGGCGACACAGCCGCCGTTGGCCGCTCTACTCGCCGAACCCCTCGAGGATCGTCTCGCAGAAGGCCTCGAGGTCGTCCGGGTTCCGACTCGTGATCAGGCCGTCGTCGACGACGACCTCCTCGTCGGCCCACTCGCCGCCGGCGTTGCGGACGTCGGTCTGGAGGCTGTGGTAGGACGTTAGTTGCTTGCCGTCGACGACGTCCGCCTCGACGAGCGTCCACGGGCCGTGACAGATGACGGCCGTCGGCTTGCCGGCCTCGACGTGCTGGCGGAGCAGGTCGACGCCCTCGTCGTGGGTCCTGAGGGTGTCCGCTCCGACGGTGCCGCCGGGGACGATCACCGCGTCGTAGTCGTCCGCAGAGACCTCGTCGAAGCTCTTCTCGATCTCGTAGCTCTCGCTCTCTTCTAAGTCGTTATTGACCGTCTGTCCCTCGCCGGTCTTGCTGCCGACGACGTCGACCGTCGCGCCGGCGTCCGTGACGAGGTCCTTCGGTTCGACGAACTCTACCTCCTCGGTGCCTTCCTGTGCGAGGAATACGGCGACCGTTACGTCCTCGAGTTCGCTGCCGTCGACGTCGATATCTACCATGTGTTCGATCAGGGGCGGCGATCGGACAAGCGTTTGACTTGCTGGTGCAGCCGCGGCGATTCGACCACTCCTCGACCGCGCGAGCCGCCGGGAACTGTAGTCTTATACGCCTCTGCGGGCATGATACCAACGAGATGCGCGCTGTACGCCTTCACGACCACGGCGACGCGGACGTACTGCAGGTAGATGACGTCGACCGACCCGAGCCCGGCGAGGACGAACTGCTCCTCGAGGTGGCCGCCGCGGGGATCAACCCCGTCGACACCTACTTCCGGGACGGCTCGTACGAACCGGTCGGCGTACCCTTCACGCCGGGCGTCGACTTCGCCGGCGTCGTCGCCGAGACCGGCGCGGGCGTCGACGGCTTCTCGGCGGGCGACCGCGTCTTCGGGACCGGCATCGGCAACGGCGGCTTCCAGGGCGCCTACGCCGAGTACGCGACCGTCCCGACGGACCGGGTCGTCCACCTGCCGGACGACGCGGACCTGTCCGAGGCCGGCGCAGCGGGCGTCGCCGCCGTCACCGCCTGGCGCGCACTGGTCGACCACGCCGCGCTCGACCCCGCCGAGTACTGTCTGGTCCACGGCGGCTCCGGCGGCGTCGGCCACGCCGCGGTCCAGATCGCCGACGCGGTCAGCGCCCGGGCCATCACCACCGCTTCGGAGGAGTATCACGGGACCCTCGAGGACCTCGGCGCCGAAACGGTCCTCGACTACGGACGCGACGACCTCGCGGACGCCGTCCTCGAGGCCAGCGACGGGGGCGTCGACGCCGTGCTGGACCACCGGCTGGACGACTACCTCCAGTTCGACGCGGACGTCGCCGCGACCGGCTGTCGCGTCGTCGGAATCGGCGAGAACAGCCCCGACCCGGGCTTTTCGAATGACGGGGCCGCCCGCTCGAAGGACGTCAGCTACCAGTTCATGAGCATGTTCAACACGCCGGACCTGCGCGTCCCGCTGCGCGGCGTCGCCCACCTCATGGCGACCGACGAGCTGTCGATCGAACTCGCGCGGACGTACGACCTCGAGGAGGCCGCACAGGCCCAACGCGACGTGATGAACGATAGCTTCCTCGGGAAGTTGGTCCTCGAGCCGTAACGCGACCACGTTCGAGGGTTCGACAGGCGATTACGTGACGACGCGATAGCGACCTCCGCTGTGCTGTCCAGTTCGCTATCTACTACAGAATAATAGTTCGCTGCTCGCTCGAGAAACTCGCCGAAATCCGTTATCGGAGCGGTCCGCAGACGGCCTCCTGCCGGTCCAGCAGCGTGCGACCGCGCTCGCGGAGGGTGAGCGTCTCCGTCTCCGAATCGTAGTCGATCGCGCCCGCGGCGGCCAACTTCGGGACGTGAAGGTGGTGCAGCGAGATGCGAACCTCCCGTACGTCCCGCGAGGAGACGCCGGCGAGGTCCGAAATCGCTCCCGGGTCGGGGGTCCGCGCCTCGGTCGCGATCGCTTCCGCGATCTCGGACAGCGTCGCGGTGCCGTCGGCGCGCTCAAGGGAGCGCAACAGGGTCCGTCGCCGCTGATCGGCCAACAGACCCATCACCGTATCGACGTCCTCGCCGCTGAAATCGTCGACATCGGGGCTCGCGGACGGAGAATTGCTGGACGGAATCATACCCCCTATAGACGTCGCACGGTATTTAACCGATTTGTGAGTGCGATCGAAACACCAGGCCGGTATCGGCCGAAATAGCTGCCGTAGCGCCCGGTATCGTTGATTTGCGCTTGAGACCGAACGCGTCAAACGAGATCGGCGACCGCTTCCATCGTCGTCTCCTTTTCGGCCTCGGTCATCTCGTTGACGAAGCCGATCCGAACCGCGTCGACGTCCTCAATGGCCGCGTACTCGTCGACCCACTCCCGGACCTCCTCGGGCGTCCCCGCAGGGGCGAGGTCGTCAAGCACCGCGTCAGGGAGGGCCGCGGCCATCGCGTCCGTGTCTCGCTCGTCCCAGGCGTCTCGAATGTCCGCGACGACGTCGGCGTACCCTTGCTCGGCGACCGAATCGCCGTAGTAGGGACCGTAGGCGCCGAGCAGGAACGCGATCGTCGATCGCGCCTTCGCCCGCGCGGTTTCGCGGTCCTCGCTGGCGATCCCGCGGACGATGGGAGCCACGCGCAGGTCGTCGAGGCTCTTGTCCGCGAGGTCAGCCCCTCGCTCGAGATCCGCCAGCCGGTCCTCAAGGCCTGCTTTCGTAAAGAGTTGGGGCGCCCAACCGTCGCTGAAGCGGCCGGCCATCTCGGTGGCCGTCGGACCGAGCGTCCCGAGGTCGATCGGCGGCGGGTTCTCGGGCACCTCGCGCTCGTAACCGAGCCCGGCGATGTCGAAGATTTCGCCCTCGTAGGCGGGATTGCCGTCGTCGTAGACCGACCGAATCACCTCGATGGCCTCGCGCGTGCGCCGGAGCGGCCGGTCGAACTCGAGGCCGTGCCAGCGTTCGGTGATCGCGGGCGAACTCGGGCCGAGGCCGAGGCGGAATCGGCCGTCGGAGGCGTCGTGCATCGTCAGCGCCGTCTGGGCGAGCAGCGCCGGCGAGCGCCCGTACGGCGAGATGACGTCGTTGGAGATGCCCAGTTCCTCAGTACGGTCGGCGGCCAGCGTCAGCGGCGGGACGATGTTCCAGCCGGTCGTCTCGCCGACCGTGATGCGGTCGAAGCCCAACTCCTCGGCCTGCACGGCGCGGTCGGCGACGTCCTGCGGCCGCTCGTAGTCGTTGAGCCGCACCAGCAGGTCCAATTCGGCGTTCACGGGTCCGCCCTCCACAGCGGTCGAATCGGTCGGCTGACTGTCATCGTCCGCTACCGCGACAGCCAGTCACATAAAATTGTGATGTTCTCGGTCAGCCGCGCGCTCGACCGATCGCGGGACGGTGGACGTCTCGATTCACGTTCGACGTCACCGCTCGGGTCGGTCCTGTAGGGAGTCCAGACAGAGCAGGCCCACGCGGGCCTGGATCGCGACGAGTTTCCAGATCGGGATCATCTCGTAGTCGAGTTGTGTTCGAATATCCTCGAGTCGCTCGAAGAAGACGTCCTCGAGCGCGGCTTTCGTCTCCGCGAGCGTCTCGCGAGCGTCCTCGTCGGCGCTCATCGCGGCGCGGTCGATCGATCGTACCAGCATCCCCAGGTACGTCAGCAGGTGGTACTGCCTGAGGAAGTGCTCGTCGACGGCATCGGCCCCGTCTCGCATCGCCTCAAGGAGCGTCTGCCGTTTTCGCACACCATCCTGGATGACGTCCGCGCGAGTGCGCTCGAGTTCGGTTCGGTCCTGTATCTGCGGATCGTGGAAGTACGGCAGTTCGACGACGAGTTCGACGACATCCTCGTTGAACCGGGTGGCGTAATCGTAGGCGTTGCCGCCGAGGAGCGCCGCTTCGGGATCGACGTCATCTTGGTCCTGAACGTCGTCGAACTGATCTGCGAAGGTCGGGAGCCGATAGACGACGTCGTCGAACGCCTCCATCGCGAACCACTCGGGTTCGCCCCGGTGGAGCGGAACGTCGTACTCTCCCGGGAGCGATGAGAGCGCGTCGTAGAGCGGTTCGAGGGGTTCGGAGAGATAGTAGTAACAGCCGCCGAACGCGGCGTTGTGGAAGCTGTAGATGAACTCCGGGCGGAGGGTCTCGATCAGGTCCATCAGCGCCCGCGTCCCCGGCGCCGGATCGTCGAAGGCGTAGCCCTCGCGTTCGACCGGGAAGGTGGCCTCGACCTGCTCGTCCGGCGGCGTTCGGTAGAAGTTCTGCGCGTAGTTCGAGAGCGTGAACGGGCCGTCGAACCAGCCTTCGTTGAGACGAACGCCGTCTGGATCGGCGACCGGCAGACAGACGAATTCGTAGTCGAGCGACGCCCGTAACTCGTCGTTCGTCGCGAGTTCGTGGAGCAGGAAGTCGATCGTCATCGACCCAATCGGTTCGTTCGGGTGGGGCGCACCGAACAGGAGCGCGCTCCGGTCGCCGTCGCCGACGGTGACCGTCCACAGCGTCTCGCCGTTCGCGCTCTCGCCGTGTTCGTCGTACTCGAGGTGGTCGTGCTCGGCCGCGAGCGCCCGGTCGCGGTCACGGTGTTCGGCCACCGTGAAGAACGATTCGTAACGCGGGATCGCGCTGTCGATCCATTCAAACGTGCGCGTCGGCGCCGACGGAGGAACTGTCATATACCAGCCATTTCTGCGCGTCCCGAAATAAATGCCGCCGTCCATTCTATGGAAGAAAGAATCGCCGCGTCGCCCGGTCGGCTCGCGTCGCAACGGGACTGAACGCGACTATGAAGGCGTCGCTCCGTCGTCCTCGAGAATCTCCGTACAGACCTCCTTTGCCGCCTCGAGGTGATCGTCGGCTTCCTCGTGGCCCGTTTCGTCGACTTCCCCGAGCAGGTGCTGGACCTTCGCGACGCGCTCGAGGGTCGTCTCTTCGTCGAGGTCGCTCGTCGCCACGTCGCGCGCGACGGCTTCGGCCTCGCCGAGCCAGCGGTTCGCCGTCCGATCGATCGGCAATTCGGCGGTCGCCTCGAGGTGTCGGTGGAGTTCCTGTGCCCGTTCGCGAAGCGACTCGTCGGTCATACGCACCGATACGGCGGGGAGTCCCGTAGTGGTATCTTTCGGCAACTCTCGAAACGGTGGGAAACGTTGATGCGGATAGTGGATAATGGGCTCGTATGACACACGACTGCTCGTTCCTCGAGGATCTCGACCTCGCGGACGATCAGGTCTCGTTCGCAGAGGGACGCCGAGACTCGCACGCGACCGATTTCGGCACCGAGCAGAGCGGCGGCGTGTTCCCGGACGCGGTCGTCTACCCCGAGCGCACGGCTGATGTCTCAGCCGTCCTCGAGGCCGCGACCGAGCGCGGCGTTCCCGTCACGCCCTACGCGGCCGGCACGGGACTCGAAGGTAACGCTGTCCCGGCCCATGGCGGGATCAGCCTCGATCTGACGCGGATGGACGATATCGTCGACTACCGGCCCGACGACTTTCAGATCGACGTCGGACCCGGGATCATCGGCTCGGCCGTCGACGAGCATGTCGCACCGGACGGTCTCTTCTTCCCGCCGCTGCCCTCCTCGGGTGACATCTCCACGATCGGCGGGATGATCGCAACCGACGCCAGCGGGATGCAGACGGTCAGGTACGGCGAGGTCGCCGACTGGGTGCTCGGCCTCGAGGCCGTCCTCGCTGACGGCACCGTCGTCGAGACCGGGTCGCGGGCGAGCAAGACCTCGAGCGGCTACAACCTGACCGACCTGCTCGTTGGCAGCGAGGGGACGCTGGCGGTGGTCACCGAAGCCACCCTCCAGTTGTCGGGCCGGCCGGAACAGATCCGCGGCGGACGGGCCATCTTCGAGACGCTCGAGGACGCGGCCGAGGCCATCTCCGAGGCGGTGCGCACCGAGGTCGACGTCGCCAAGATCGAACTCGTCGACGGGCTGAGCGCCCGGATGGCAAACCGCTACCTCGGCGGCGACCTCCCCGACGCGCCGATGGTCTTCCTCGAGTTCCACGCTAACCACGGGATCGAGACGGAGATCGACCTCTGCCGGACGATCTTCGAGGGCTACGGCGTCCGCCAGTTCGAAGTGAGCGCCGACGAGACAGCGATGGCCGATCTCTGGGAGGCCCGCCGGGAGCTGGCGTACGCCATGCGGAACTACGAACCGGAGCTCCGGCCGCTCCACCCCGGCGACGTGACGGTGCCGATCAGTTCCTACCCAGAGATCGTCCGCGAGGTCAAACGGCTCGCCGACGAGCGCGACCTCCTCGTCCCCTGTTACGGGCACGCGGGGGACGGCAACCTCCACTACAGTCCCCTCGTCGATCCGGCCGATCCCGACCAACTCGAGCGGGGCGAACGGGTCTACCGCGAGGTCGTCGAGCGGGCGATCGAAATAGGCGGGACCGCGACCGGCGAACACGGCATCGGTCAGGGAAAACGGAAGTACCTCGAGCCGGAACACGGCGCTGGCGCCGTCGACGCCATGCGGTCGATCAAACACGCGCTCGATCCGACGGGGACGCTGAATCCGGGCAAACTCTTCCCGGAAACCGAAGACGGTGAGGGCGTGCGGCGGCCGTAGCGCTGACGGCGAGGGCTCGAGTCGCCGCCCCTCATTCCTCCTCGGTCGCCTCGACGAACTCGACGCCGGTAATCTCGAATCGCGCGCCGTCGGCGTCGATCGCCGCGATCGACCAGCCGTGGTGGTCGACGATGTCGGCGACGATCGACAGTCCGAGCCCCGTTCCCCCGTCGCCGGTCGTGTATCCCGGCTCGAAGAGGCGGTCGGGTTCGTCCGCGAATCCTCGACCCGTGTCCGCCACGTAGAACCCGTCCTCGAGCGCGCCGACGGTGACGGTGACGGCGCCGCCGTCGCGTTCGACCTGCTGGCGAGGCCGCGACTCGAGGGACGCAGAGCCGTGCTCCACGCGATCCTCCTGAGCGTGCGAAGGAGGGTTCGTCGAACCGTGTTCCACGCTGTCCTCGGGAGCGTCAGCGACCGAGGGCTCGGAAGACGCGGAGCGTCTTCCGGTGTCCTCCTGAGCGTGCGAAGGAGGACTTGTCGAGCCATGCTCGACACTGTTGCGAAACAGGTTCTCGAGCAACTGGCGGAACTGCGCGGGGTCGGCGCGGATCGTCCGGTCGTCGGCGACCGTAAGCGCGGCGTCGCCCGTGTTGACTGTCTCCCAGGCCGCCCTCGCCGCCGGCCCGAGGGCGACCGGTTCGGGCTCGAGGGCGGCCTGCCCCTGGCGGGCGAGGGTGAGGACGTCGTCGATCAGTTCCTCCATCCGCTCGTGAGACCGGGCGATCGTGCGGACGTGCTCGGGATCGTACTCCTCCTCGAGTAACTCGAGGTACCCCTTCGATACCGTCAGCGGGTTGCGCAGGTCGTGACTGACCACGCTGGCGAACTCGTCGAGCTTTCGGTTCTTGCGCTCGAGTTCACGCTCTCGTCGGACGCGGTCGGTCACGTCGTGGACGACGAGCGTCCAGCCGAGGGGGCCGCCGCGGCCGTCGATGGGCGAGGCCGAGAGCTCGTAGATGCGACGCTCAGCGCCGTCGTCGAGCGAGAACTGGCCGTCGTGACCGTCGCCGTCGGGGGTTGCATCGATTACTGCGTCGACGTCGACCGTCGGAACGACGTCGTCGACGGGGGTGCCGACGAGCGCATCGCGGTCCCGGTCGAAGAGCCGCTGTGCGACCGGGTTGCTGTCGATGATCCGCCGGTCGGCGTCGACGACGAGCACGCCGTCCTCGAGGTTGGCGACGACCTCGTTGCGCGCGATCGGCGCGAGCTCGAGCAGGCGGTAGCGGTAGAGGCCGAACGTGATCGCGAGCCCGGTGATCGTCAGTCCGATCGGGGTCGTCCCGATGATCTCGAGGGACGAACTCGCGACGACGGCCGACGCCCACGGAACCGCCACCGCGACGAGGACGGCGATCCCCTGCCAGCGGTGGAGGCTGTTGCTCCGGACCGCGACGTCGAGGACGATGAGAGCGGTGGCCGCGAGACAGAGCGTCGCGTACGCGAGGTGGACGAACAGTCCGAGATTCGGCTCCGCGGTGGCGACCGTCGCCGGACTGGCCCACGGGACGTTTAGCGGGACCGCCGCCTCGATCGGCGGCTCCCACAGGACGCGGGTCCGACCATTGAGCGCCAACAGGCCGATCATGACCAGCGGCTCGAGCGCTAACAGCCCGAATCGGCGACGGGTGAGCCAGCGGTCCCGACCCGTGTACTCGAGGGCGAAGACGAGAACCAGCGTCGGGATGAGGGCGGCAGGGACCCACTGGAGGTCCGCCCAGTGGGCCTTCCAGACGAACGCCGTCGACTCGATCTCGAGGACGTGCGTTCCCAGCCAGAACGCGACGCTCGCCATCAGCGCGGAGAGGGGGACCGAACCGGCGGTCGGACGCGACCGCCACGCTGCGACCGCGGTCCCGACGGCGACGGCGAGGGACAGCAACAGCACGATGCTGTACGGGTTGATCATCCAGCCCATCCGTGATACCTCTCTCTGCACCAACGACGTTCAAGTGTCTACCGGCCTACTGTTGAGAGACCGATGCAGCCGCCCCTCGATCGGCCGTCGTCCGTCCTCGAGGGTCCGGCCGTTCGGCGCTCGGCTCAGTCGTGGACCAACACGTCGAGGACGTCTGGGCCGTCCCGGGCCAGCGCGTCCGCGAGCGTCCCGTCGATTTCGTCGGGAGTTTCGACGAGTTCGGCGCTGGCACCGTGGCTCTCGGCGTTTTGCACGAGGTCGACGCCGGGATCGAAGTCCATGCCGACGAACTCGTAGTCCTCTTCCTCGCCGCCCATGAGGTGGAGGGTGTTGTCCTTGAGGATGCGGTAGTTGCGGTTGTCCGAGATGACGACCGTCAGGTCCAGATCGTAGCGGGCGGCGCTGTAGATCGAGTGGGGGTAGTACTGGTAGGAGCCGTCGCCGATGAAGCCGACCACGTCGCGGGGGTCGTCCCGCTGGGCCTCCGCGACGGCCGCGCCGACCGCCGCCGGGAGCCCGTAGCCGAGGCCGCCGCCCTTGTTCGAGATGTACTGCTCGGGCGCGAACTCCCACCGCGTCAGCATGGCGTACTTCGAGGTGACGCCCTCGTCGACGATGGCGGCGTCGCCCGCGACGCGTTCCATCGCGTCGACCAGTTCGGCCTTCGAAGCGCGCGGGTCGTCCTCGCCGTCGCCCTCGCCGTAGTCCGACATCTTGGCCGCGACCAGTTCCTTCACCTCGGCGACCGACTCGAGGCGGTCGGCCACGACGTCGTCGGAGAGTTTGCCCTGCACGCGCTCGGTCAGTTCCTGCATAACCAGTCCGGGGTCGCCGACGACGGCCGCGTCGGCGGGCTGGTTCTTCCCGACCTCCCAGGCGTCGTCGCTGAGGTGGATGCAGGTCGTGTCGGGATCGACCAGCGCCTCCTCATGGCGTGTCAGCGTCGTGTTCGTCGACACGCCGGCGAAGCAGATCGTGTCGGTGTCCATCAACGTCGCGGCGGCGTCCTCGCTGGTCGGCAGGTAGGAAACCCACTGGTCGTGGTCGGTCGGGAAGTCGACCTCGCAGGAGAGGATCTCGCCGTGGACGCGGGCGCCGGTCGCCTCGGCAAGTTCGACCGCCGCGGCGACGGCGTCGGCGCCCGAGCGGGCGACGTGGTCGCCGACGACCAACGCCGGATCGTCGGCCTCGGCCAGCAGGTCGGCGGCCCGCTCGAGCTGTGCGGGGTCGCCGCTGCCCGCGTTCGGGATCGGGCCCAGCCGCTCGGGCTCGGCGTCGGTCTCGGCCATCGTGACGTCGAGCGGTAACGCGAGGAAGACCGGCCCGGTCGGGGGCGTCATCGCGACCCGGAACGCCCGTCGCAGCATCGTCGGTAGCGCGGCGACGTCGAGCACCTCGTCGGACCACTTGCAGAACTGGCGAGCCATGTCGGCGAGTCGACCCGAGAGGATCGGCTCCTCGTGGCGGAAGTCGGTGCTGTGGTTACCCGCGGTGACGACCAGCGGCGCGCCGGCAACCTTGGCCGCGTAGAGGTTCCCCAGTCCGTGAGCCAGTCCGGGCGCAATGTGGAGGTTCGCCACGCCGACCGGCGTGATCGAGTCGTCGTGGTGGGCGTGGTACCGACGCCGCTGGGCGTAGCCGCCGGCCATCCCGACCGCGATGTCCTCGTGGAGCCCGAGCCGGTACTCGAGGTCGCTCTCGCCGATCGCTTCCACGATCGGCAACTCCGTCGTTCCCGGATTCCCGAAGACGTAGTCGACGCCGTAGGACTCGAGCGCGTCCGTGAAGAGATCGGCTCCGGTATACCCCTCTGTCATGCCTGTCAGTGGCACGGGACGGCACATCAAACTGTGCGTTACGGAGCGACGCGCCGGTTGCGGAGAGTACCGGCCCGAATTCGCGGTGAGCGTATCTGGAGTTCAAGGGCACCCGACCCGCAGCGAACGGCGTGCCGGCCCGGGTATTATACATCAGTTCGTTGTCGCTCGAGTATGGCCCTCGCGAGAACCGGCACGGGCCCGCGAGCGACGGCGCAAGCGTTCCTGTCACAGGTCCACCCCGTCTTCATGACGCCACCGGTCGCAGCGGCGCTGTTCGGTGCGGTCCTCGCCGGGCGGATCGAGGCGACGCTCGCGGCGATCCACGCCGTCGCGATCTTCGCCGCGGTCTACACGGCTCACGTCAAGGACGGCTACGTCGACTTCCACATTCGCGGCGAGGACGACGAGCACCCGCTGACCGAGCGAGGGTGTCGTGTAGGTCTAGCGCTTTCGACGACGGTCTTCGCCGCCTGCTGCGTGCTCCTGTGGGCGCTCGTCGATCCGACCGCGGTCGCCCTGACGCTGCCCACGTGGCTGATCGCCTACCACCACGCGCCGCAGTTGGACACGAACCCGCTTACCGCGACGACCGGCTACCCGCTCGGGATCGCCCTCGCGATCCTCGGCGGGTTCTACGTGCAGGCCGGGACGATCAGCGGCGTCGCGGCGGGGTTCGCCCTCGTCTTCCTCGTGCTCCTGTCGGGGATCAAGGTCATCGACGACACTCAGGACTACGACTACGACCGGTCGATCGAGAAGCGTACCGTCGCCGTCGCCGTCGGGCCGGACCGCGCGTACGCGCTGGCCTACGGGCTGATGCTGACGGCCTTGCTGGCCGTCCTCGCCTTCGCCGTCGCTCGCGTCTTCCCGCCGACGACGGCGCTGGCCGCGCTCGCTTTCGGCGCGGTCGCGCTCGTCGCCCGCCGCGCGGATCCGACCGTCGCCACGATGTTGCTCGTTCGGGGCTCCTACGTCTTCCTCGCCGTGCTCGTCACCGCCGTCTGGTTCAAGCCGCTCGCCGGCATCGGGTTCCCGTGAAGAAATTGTGACGAGTCGGCGACGGCGCCGCTTACCCCTCGTCGGACGACTTCGGCGGCTTCCAGTCCATTTTGAGGGAGATCGTTTCGTGCGAGCCCCGCAGGATCGACGACCGCTCGCGGACGCCCAGTTCGTAGGCGATCGACTGCGACGGCCGGAGGTCAACCGTCTTGTTCCCCGTCCGGACCGACGCCGGGCCGTCGCCCTCGAGTTCGTCGGCCAGTTCGCGGAGTCGTTCGGCGACCTCGTCGCGTGTGAGTTCCTCGGCGGAAAGGGTCTTGTCCACCATACGGGACTCTCCAACGAATTCCGTCAAAAACGATGTGCCTAACGAGGTTGACCTCGAGTCGCGGGGCGCCCGGAACCGTCAGTCGAGCCTCGGAGGGACGCCAGAACAATTTTGGTATCGAAGTCGTGTGCAATGGTAATGGGCGATACCGTTCGGATTCTTCTCGTCGACGGCGATCCGAGTCTTGCCGAGTTAGCCGCGACCGTTCTCGAGCGGGAGGACGACCGGTTCAGCGTCGAAACGGTCGCCGGCGCCGGAGAGGGCCTCGCGTTCCTCGCCGACCACGAGGTCGACTGCGTCGTCTCGGACTACGACATGCCCGGTCGGGACGGGATCGCGTTTCTCGAGGCCGTCCGCGCGGACTACCCCGACCTGCCGTTTCTCCTGTTTACGGGCAAGGGCAGCGAAGCGGTCGCCAGCGAGGCGATTTCGGCCGGCGTCACGGATTACCTCCAGAAGGAGTCCACCACCAGTCAGTACGCGGTGCTGGCAAACCGGATCGCCAACGCCGTCGAACAGTATCGAGCGAGACGCGCCATCGAGGACGCCGAGCGGAAACTCTCTCAAATCGCCGAGAACACGAACGACGTGCTCTTTCTGTTCGACGGCGACTGGAGCGAACTGCTGTTCGTCAACTCCGCGTACGAAGCGATCTGGGGCCGGCCGATCGACACCCTTCGGGAGGATTCCGAGTCCTTCCTCGACGCCGTCCACCCCGACGACCGGGAGCGCGTGCGCCGGTCGATGGAGCGACTCTCGAACGGTGCGGAAGACGAGATGGAATACCGCGTGGTTCGCCCCGATGGCGAACGGCGGTGGGTTCGCGTCGAGACCAAACCGGTCTTCGACGGCGAAACCGTCTCCCGAATCGTCGGCTTCGTCCGCGACATCACCGACCGAAAGCGACGCGAGCGGGAACTCGAGCGGACGAGCGACCTCCTCGAGAAGACCGAACGCATCGCCGACGTCGGCGGCTGGGAGCTCGATACGGACACGAGGGACGTGTTCTGGACGGACCACCTCTTCGAACTGCTGGGGTACGACGAGGTGCCCTCGCTGGAGGAGGCCCTCTCAGTCTACCACGAGGACGACCGCCCGGCCGTCGAATGCGCCGTCGAAGCGGCGCTCGACTACGGCGACCCCTTCGACATGGAAGTGCGGGCGCGACGACCGGACGACGAGATCTGCTGGCTTCGCGTTCAAGGCGTTCCGACAGTCGAAGACGGGACGGTCGTCACGCTCCGCGGCGCGGTTCAGGACATCACCGACCGAAAGGAGCGCGAACGCGACCTCGAGCAGGCCCGCGCGGAGTACGAGGAACTGATCAACGGGATGAACGATACGGCCTGGGTTATCGGACCCGACCAGACGTTCCTGACGGTGAACGACGCCGCCGTCGAAACGCTCGGCTATTCGAAGGCGGAACTGCGTTCGATGCGCCCGCATGAGATCGACGCGGGCCTCGACGACGAGGAAGTCACGGCCCTCATCGAGGAGATGCCGGAGAACGAGGTGCAGGTCTTCGAGACGGTCCACGAGACGAAGTCCGGGGAAACGTTCCCCGTCGAGATCAGTTCCAGTATGATCTCCTACCGGGGGGAGACGGCGGTGTTGAGCATCGGACGGGACATCTCGAGTCGCAAGGAGCGCGAGGAGCAACTGGCGGAGTTCGCGTCCGTCGCGAGCCACGATCTCCGAAACCCGCTCACCATCGCTCAGGGCCGACTGGAACTGGCCCGGGAGGACTGCGACAGCGAGCACCTCGACGAGATCGGGCGGGCCCACCAACGGATGAGCGCGTTGATCACGGATCTACTGTCGCTGGCCAACGACGGCGAGCGAATCGGGGAGATGGAACCGGTCGCCCTCGACGCGTTCGCCCGGTGCTGCTGGGACCACGTCGCGACCGCCGAGGCGACGCTCGTCGCCGATCTCGACCGGACAATTCGGGCCGACCGAAGCCGTCTCCGGCAGCTCTTCGAGAACCTCATGCGGAACGCGATCGAACACGGCGGCGCGGACGTAACGGTCGCCGTCGGCGGACTCGAGGACGGCTTCTTCGTGGAAGACGACGGCGACGGAATCGCCGAGACGCAACGCGAACGAGCGCTCGAGTCCGGCTACTCGACCGCCGAGGACGGAACCGGGTTCGGCCTCTCGATCGTCGAACAGGTGGCCGACGCCCACGGCTGGGACGTCCGCGTGACCGAGGGCGCCGACGGCGGCGCGCGGTTCGAGATCACCGGCCTCGAGCGAACCGACTGAGCGGAGACGGCGGACGGGATCGGCGGGAAGCGAGAACAGGGCTGTCGATTGAGGGTCGTCCGTGCCCGCGATACCAATCACTGGTACTGAGTAGTATTACAGCTATAGAGCCCTCACACAAGATGTGTGTTCACTGAATTGTAACTACGATCGATGCCCACCCGGTTGGACGTAGTCGCAGTCGCCTGTCTCTCGGGCGGACTGCTTGTAGCAACCCTTATCGCCCTCTCGTTCCCCGAGTTACCGGTCTCGACGTGTACCGATATCGGGTACACCGGCAACGGGCCGCCCGACGGGTTCGAGTTCTACGAGTTTCACCGCGGCTGGATGGGCTACTCGCCGGACGGGGGCGTGAATCGATGCGATACGCCGATCGTGGCGATCGCAGTTGCGTTACTCGGTATCGGGAGCGCGAGTCTCGGTTACGACCGTTGGAGGCGGTAACGGGGTCCGCTGTACTGATCGCCGCGTTCGGCTACAACTGGGAAACGAGAGCGGTTACGTGTTCGTCTCCGCTTAATTCGTGCTCACGATCTTGATCACCGATACTGAGTCAACACAGTGTACACAACTCATAAATTTCGATCTACGCTCGACTGACTTTCGTGCTCACTATAGTTACAAACGAAATGGTAATGGAGAATTTGTCAGTAGTTTCAAAGATACGTAACACCGACTAAGCGACATTGTGAAGTTGTCTGTTGAAAAAACGAAGTTTGGATGTGGAAAATGTTTTCTCTCCCTCAATCATATGAGGAAATATGACTGTTTCGCGTCGGGACAGAATTTTAGTAGGCTCGGGCGTGATAGCCATTTCAATCGGGGTATTCCTTCCGTGGCTGAAAATTAACCCGAACCTCCCCCCAGACGCTAAAGTACTGTCTGTCCAGAATTACATGAACGCAGGGTTTTCGACGTTTGATTGTGCCCTGCTCGGTTTAGTTGGGCTTGTTCTCGGCTTCCGTGTAGTCAGTTCACACGAGCGGTTAGAAACTGCACTTACACTTCTGACGGGTATTGGAACGGTGGTATTTTGCGCGCACTATCTATCCGGTTCCTCACTCACTGGATTTACTACGATGTTCGTTCCCGCACTGGGTTGGTATCTCACTATTCTCGGCGGAGCCCTACTGACTGCCGCCGGAGGACTTCGATTGCCGTCAATAATTCGAGCGACTGAAACGACGACACTGATGGACTAATTCTCTGTACTGACCACCTCACTCGGTTAAAGCACAGAGAAAGATAACCGTACTAATTTGTACTCACGATCTTGATCACCAAAACTGAGTACACACAATGTACACAATGTATAGACTCTATTTCGACTCGGTCTGACTTTCGCGATCACTACAGATGCGTATTTACCGAATCGGAATCTTTGTAACAGAGAATTGTAATTAATTCACTTATGAATAGAACAGATTGGTTTCTCGCGCTCATTACTTTTTTATTGGCTATAATCACTCTTGAAACCGCCACAGTCGACACGAACCAAATCTTTCGAGATATTGGTGGGAGTGTCTCTCTATTGGTGATCCTTCTATTACCGCTCTACCTTCTTGCCCACATCGTGATGGACCATCATGATGGGCCGGACTGGTAATTGAGTCCTCCGTACTGACCGCTAAGCCCAATTAAATAAAAAGCGGAGGGCATATCTATTAGTATTTTGTCAGTTAGTGCTCACGATCTTGATCACGTCGCTCTCCTCGAGTTCGTACTCCTCGCCGACCTCCCGGTTCGTCTTCGCGTTGACGGCGTGGAGGTAGCCGTCGCCGATGTCGGAGTGGACGGCGTAGGCCAGATCGACGGGCGTCGAGCCGTCGGGCAGCAGGAAGGCGTCGGGCAGGATGTTGCCGCTCCCGTCGGACCACTTCGCGGCGTCCTCGACCGGGTAGGCGGTGAGGTACTCGAGCAGGTCGTAGACCGCGTAGTTCAGCGCGCCCTGGACGCCGGTGCCGCCGTGCTCGGCCATCGTCTCCGCTAAGTCCTCGAGGGCGCCGCGTTGGGCGTCGTTGACGTCGTCGCCGAGCGCGAGCGTCTCGTCGCCGGGGTCGTAGTCGACTAGCCCGTTGTCAGCGGCTCGGCGGAGCGCGAGTTCTCCCTCGGCGGTCGTGGGGATAACCGGCTTATCCAGGTCGAGCAGTTTCTCGACGTTCTCTTCGGGGGCGACGTCGATCTTGTTCGCCGCGACGACGATCGGTTTGGTTCGCTCGCGGACCAGCCGCGCGAGTTCCTCGCGGTGGTCGTCCTCCCACTGGATCGGGTCCTCGGGATAGTCGAGTTCCCGGAGGACGACGGCGATCTGTTTGGGCGAGGCGCCAAAGCCCGAGAGCATGTCCGCCAGAACGTCGTCGATGTCGAAGTCGGGCGAGCGGGACTTTCGCTCGACGGACTCCCAGTTGCGCTCGACGATGCCCGCCAGCCAGAGGTCCATCTCCTCCTCGACGAAGTCGATGTCCTCGAGCGGATCGTGCTCGCCGATGTCGACGGGTTCGCCCTTCTCGTTGGTCCCCCCGGAGGCGTCGATCACGTTGACGATCACGTCCGCGTTGGTGAGTTCGTCGAGGAACTGATTTCCGAGCCCCTTCCCCTCGTGGGCGCCCGGCACCAGCCCCGCCACGTCGATCAGTTCGATCGGGACGTAGCGCTTGCCGTCCTCGCAGTCGTCGGCGTTACAGCGCTCCTCGCGCTCGAGGCAGGGACACTCGGTCCGGACGTAGCTGACGCCGCGGTTGGCGTCGATCGTCGTGAAGGGGTAGTTGGCGACGTCGACGTCGGCCATCGTCGCCGCGGTGTAGAACGTGGACTTGCCGGCGTTGGGCTTTCCGGCAAGCGCGATCGAAAGCATACCGTTCGGTACTCGCGTGGCGCAAAATTGCCTTTCGGTTGGGAATTCTCCGACGGCGGGCGCTACCCGCCGAGAGGCGTCCGACTCGAGTGACCGGCCGGGGCGACAAAGAACGAAGCCGCTGCGCGTCGTATCGGTCGGCATGCCGACGATCGAGTTTCGCGGACGGGAAATCGAGTGTGAACGAGGACAGATCCTTCGCGATGTCCTCCTCGAAGCGGACGAGTCGCCGCACAACGGTCGCACGAACTGGCTCAACTGTCGCGGGCACGCTACCTGCGGGACCTGCGCCGTCGCGATCGAGGGCGACGCGAGCGAACCGACCACGGCCGAACGGCGCCGCCTCGCGATCCCGCCGCACGATCGCGACGCCGGGCTCCGGCTGTCGTGCCAGACACGAGTCGAGGGCGATCTCGAGGTCCGAAAATACGACGGCTTCTGGGGCCAGCGGGTTCCGGACAGCGAAACATCCGCGGCGTCGGACGACCCGACGGCGCCTACGGACGAGCGCTGAGCGGCCGACCGTCGACTGACGGGATCACGGCTTTCCCCCGACGACGCCCCCGTCGAACATGCAGTACGACGACTTCATCGGCGAAGTCTAGCACCGCGCACAGCTCGACTCCCGAGAGGGTGCGCTGAGCGTTTCGCGGGCGACCTTGACGACCCTTTCCGAGCGCATCCAGCCAGACGACGCCGAGAACCTCGGCGCACAACTCCCCGACGAACTCGGCCGGTTCCTCGAGGAGGTCGACGACGTCGAGCGGTTCGACTTCGACGAGTTCGTCGACCGCGTCACCGAGCGCGAGGAGATCGGCGTGGACGACCAGGCCGACGCCGCCTTCCACGCGCGGGTCGTGATGGACGTCGTCGCGGAGACGGTCACCAGCGGGGAACTCGAGGATATCGAGCGGCAGTTGTCCGAGGACGAGGCTACGATCAGCTGTTCGAAATCGCCGAAGAAGCTGAGAGTCCCGCGTATCGGAGCGGAGCGACCCGAATCGACCGCCGGTTCCGTCGTTACCTCGTTCCCGGTTCGAACGACTCGAGCAGCACGGACGTCTCGCGAACCCCCTCTTCGAAGACGGCGTGGTCCGACGCCGAGACGCGATCCGCGTAGGGATCCCAGTCGACGGCCCGAATCTCGGCGAGTCGGGGAAGCGTCGCGTGTTTGAGCCCGGTCGCAACCACGTCGACGGAGTCGTCCGTGTGGGACGAGACCGCGCGGGCGAGGGCGTCGACCGAGCGCGCCTGGCCGTCCCACTCGTGGTAGATGACGGCCAAGGCGAGCCGAGATCGTTCGTTCTGTAGCACCTCGAGGACCGTTTCCACCGTCGACGGAACGGCCGCGACGGCGTCGACGCCCGGATCGCGTCTCGGCGTCGGCGACTCGAGGGGGTCCGCCGAGTCGGGAGCGTCGTCGAACGCGTCGTGACCAGGTGTCTCGAACGTATCGGGGACGGGGTCGTCGTTCGCCGCGGGTTCGGACGGCTCCACGGGACGCGCGGGAGCGGCGGTTCGACCCTTGGGACTGGTGTCGTTCCAGATGGCGGGTGACGCTCCCGCCTCCGACTCCGAAGGGGCCGCCGCGCTGGCCGTCTGCGATACCTCGGCGTCAACCCCCGTTCCGGCGGTCGTTGACGCATCGGAATCAGCCCTCCCACCGTCGGTCGACCGATCGGTCGACGAGACGATATCAGTCGTCGTCGACTCCAGCGCGGTCGTCATGGTGGCGACAGCGGCCGCCGTCGGCCGTTCCATCGTCGGTTCGATCGGCGAACCGGTCGCGGCTGACGACTGCGGGGTGCCCTCGTTCGGCTCGGCCGCAGCCGACGGTTCGGTTTCGACCGTCGACTCGGTCTCGGCCGCACCTGCGGTGGCGGAAGGGGCGATCGAATCGGACGACGCGACGCCCAGCGGCTCCCGGACGGCGGTGGCGAAGCCGGTCGCACCACCGACGGCGGCCAGCGTCGTCATCAGCGAGAGCGGATCGCGGATCGCGCCGCCCTCGAGGGCCACGTACACCGTCAGCCAGGCGGCGAGCCCGCAGGCGACGACGATCCCGATCGACACCCGGGTCACGGCTCGCCAGCGGATATCCGACGAGACGTTCCGGCTGGCCAGCCAGTAGCCGCCGGTGGCCAGCCCGGTCGGAACGAGCAACGAGACGAACAGTTCGAACGCGACGGCCGGCTGTGAGACCGGCGTCTCGAGCGTCCGGACGATCCCGACGACCGCCAGCGCGAGTCCCATGGCGACGATCGCGGCGGTCGATTCGCCCCAATCCACTCGGTCGAACCGAGCGGGGGTAGCAGAACGCATACCTCCCCGTTTCAGGGATGGTTATATAAAACGAATTGTCGACTCAGAGTTCGATAGCCAGCATCACCTCGTCGACGTAGTGGCCGTTGAGCTTATAGTGATCCTCACGGATCGCTTCGATTTCCCAGTCGTGTGCTTCGAGGAAGGCGACGGCGTCGTCGTTGCTCGAGGGGACGCTCTGGTAGACCCGCTCGTAGCCCCGAGAGCCGGCCCACTCGAGGCCCCGCGAGAGGAGGTGCGAACCGAGCCCGTGGCCGCGGTACTCCTCCAGGACGCCGACGGTGAGCTCGGCGGTGTGGGATAACTTCTCCAACTCCGGCGCGTGGAGGTGGACCCAGCCGACGACGTCCTGATCGACGGTCGCGACGAAGAACATCCGCGACTCGAGTTCGTTGTGCCGGAGCAGGGCCTCCTCGTGGTCGATCTCGTCGGCGACGCTCTCGGCCTCGATGTAGGTCTTCTCCTCGGCGACCTGCCGGATCGCGCCGACGATCCCCGAGAGGTCTTCCTGTCTGGCCGGCCGGACGTGGAACTCGAGATCATCGGCGACGTACTCCTCCTCGGTGCCGGCGTCGAGAACCACCCGGAGCGTTCCGTCCACCGCCTCGAGGCGCCCGTCGCGTTTGAGGATCGCGACGTGGTGGCGGAAGCCGCTGGGGTCGATGCGCAGCTCTGACCGGGCGTCGTCCGGATCGACCGCCCCGTGGCGCTCGACGTACTCGTAGATCCGTCTCCGGTCGTCGTGGCCGAACTCCAGTGGTTGGGAAGACACCATGCCGGATGTTGCCACACAACAGTACTTAACCCTTGCCGAGCGGCAGCTGCCGGCGGCGAACGCGGAACGGAGACGCCGCGGCGTCGCGCCGAACTTAATGGACCCACAGGTGAATCCGGATCGACTTCCTCGGGTGGTTCGTCTCACCGGTTGCGTGAGATGACTATCGACCCGAACCGGGTCGAGCGAACAGGTGTGCATCTCACGTCGCTCCCCCATGATCGGTACGGATGTGGTCGTCGCCGCCCTCGCCCTCGCCCTCGCGGTAGTCGTCGGACTGGCGGTCCACGAGTGGACCCACGCCCTCGTCTTGCGGCTCGCCGGGATCGATCACACGGTCTCCTACCTCCCTGGCCGAACCGACGGCATCATCGGCCTGCTAACGTGTTGTCCGTGGGCCGTCGTCGAGCCCCAGCCGACCGGTCGCGAACCGGCAGTCCACCTTCGCGCCGCGGCGCTGGCGCCCGTCCTCCTCGCCGTTCCCGTCTTCGCAGCCGGGTTCGGGGGCGCCATCCCGGCCGACTCGCCGATCGCGATGGCCGTCGCGATCGGCTGGCTCGCCTGCTCGGTTCCCAGCCCGCAGGATTTCTCGGTCGTCTTCTACGCCCACCGCGTCCTCGAGACCGAGATCGCCGCTGATCCGAACACGACGGCGCTCGGCTCCCGCGCCGACTGACGGTCGTCGACTTCGTCGGGCGCCGCCGCGTTGTCGGTCGCTTCCTTCCTCTTTCGCCGTCGCGATATCCGGTAGCGAGAAGCTGCCGCAGTCGTCTAGGACGCGATCAGTTCCGAATACCAGTGGATCGCCGTTACGGCGGCGACCACCAGGAGGACGACCGACGAGACCGCGAGCCACGGAATCGGCAGCAGGCCGCCGGCCGTCGCGACCACGAGCAGCGCACACCCGCCCACCGTTCCCGCGTATCGATGCGGCCACGGATCGGTCGATTCCGACTCGAGTCCCGAGAGGTACGGATCGAACTGGGCGGCCATCGGCGTCGGCTCGACGATCCCCCGATCCTTGTTGTAGTCGACGATCCCGCGCGTGTCGAGTTTCGGCAGGTGCGACTGGTAGAGGGAGATGTAGACCCGCTGGCGCTGATCGGAGGTCAGGTTCTCGACGGTCGTCTCGTGTTCGTCGGCGGCGATCCGCTCGGCGAGGTCGCGAAGCGTCATCGGCTCGCCCGCGCGTCGGAGATACCGGAGCACGTGGCGCCGACGGCTGGTCTGGAGGATGTGGAAGATATCGTCCGGCTCGAGTTCCGACTGTTCGTCGTTCGGTTCGGCTCCGTGCGAGGTGTGTCCCGCGTCGGTGCACCCGCTTCGGGACGCAGTGTCCGCCATCGTCGATAGGAGACGTGTCGGCGGGGTCGGTTAATAACTTGGTCGTTCCGGCCAATGACCGTCTCGCGGCTCGAGTTCTCGTGCGTCCGCACGCGGAATCGGGAAAAAGGGTGAAAGACGGTCACACAGCCACGAGTGACCGCTGTGATTGAGCACGAGTGATCCACCGGCGCGCGTATCGCACTCGGTAGCTCGTTGCGGAGTCGGCATCGTGCCGACATGCCACATTTCATTCCGTCCAGTAATAAAGCTATCCCTCGAAATATATTCGTCTCTATCTCGGATTTTAGTGGACGTATGGGTTCAAAATAGGCCGATTTCCCTGCCATCCAGGTATGGTTCGGATGGTGGGGGGGAGAACGGTAATCGTCCGTTCGACTCGCGTCTCGAATTGGTCTGGCAGAGCGAACTCGGCGACTACGGATCGATCGCGGTTGGCCTCAGTCCGCCGGTCAACTCCGCGTTGACGAGCGCGGCGTGACACCGGCGGAGCCGTTCCGACAGCGCCTGGTGTGAGACGTCGAGTTCCGCTGCGAGTTCCTTGAGCGTGATCCGGCGCGGAACCTCGAAGTAGCCGAGTTCGTGGGCCGCCTGGATCGTCTCGTACTGGGTCTCGGTGAGCGGCGTCCCGGCGCTCGCCAGATCGTCGATCCCCGTCAGACGGGTCACGTTGACCCCGAAGTCGTACTGCTCGAACAGCGAGTAACACGCCGATAGCGAGTCCCGATCGTGGAAGAGCAACGTCACCGACCACGAGCCGTCGTTCCCGCTGGCCTCGAGGATCGCCCCGCCGTTCTCCGCGACGATCCGTTCGAAGAGTTTGAACCGATCGCCGAAGGCAAGGCGGAACAGCCACCGCTCGCGGTCGGCGGCCGCGCCGGTACTCGACCGATCGGTCGTCGTCTCGTCGGTCACGCTCGCGATCACGTCGACCGAGGGATCGGTCTCGAGCGCCGCTCGGACGGTCTCCCGATCCGGGCCGGAGAGCCAGACCAGCGGCGGCGCGTCACCGATCATCCCGCCGATCTGGTACTCGAGTTTCGGTACTCGTTCGAACGACTGAGCGGCCGCGAGACGGTCGGCCGGGATGTCGAGTTCGACGACCGTCGTCATTACCGTCACTAACCACAACGGGACATAGACTCGTTGGGTTTCCGGTAGCCTTTCCCGCCACCAATATTTCGTGACAGTCAGGGAAAATTGAATGGGTGAATATCGATCAACCGGGTGTGACTATCGAAGTTCCCGCCGTCGATTGCACTTTCTGAAGGCATCGAAAAACTATAATATTAGTAGCCGATAATAGTTATCTGACCAAGGCGTCGAGCTTGGTCGACAGGGAATGCAGGCCGGCTTGTGCCACGTTTTCTTCGGGATCTCGTTCGCCAAGCACCGCTTGTAGTCGATACTATCTCTCATTCGTGGTCCGGCGCCGCCGTCGAGAGACGCGGTCGACGACCGTCGCGGTCACCGGTTCGTCAGGTGCTGGGGCTGGCCGACCCCGTCGATCGGCGACCGCCGACGATGCTGCCGGCGGCCAGCAGCGCGACGAGGACGCCGGCGATAACGTTACTCCAGAGGAGCCGATCGGCGCTCACCTCGAGCACGAAGGGGGCGGCTACCACCCAGAGCGCGAGGAGGACGACGATCGCCGGCGCGGCGATACTCGGGAGCCGACCGCCGTCGGGCCACCCCGCGGTGTAGGCGGCGAAGAAGGCGATCGCCGCCCCGAAGACGACGTTGTTGGCAATGATCAGTCCGGTTCCGGTCAGTATGACTCCCGACCAGAGGATCCAGGTGCCGATCGCGGCGGCCAGTCCGACCAGTCGGTCCGGCAGCGGCGAACGAGTGTCGGTCGTTCGGCTGGTGCTCATGCGCGTTCGTACGCGCGCCACTGGTCTAAATGATACCCACGCATTATGCCACTCGGTGACGAGCGCGGTGTTTCGTGGCGGTCGGTCGATTCGACGGCACTGGAGCCGGCAGACTGGCGTCCAGCGCCTCGAGTCCGGTCTCAAGGCCGCTGTACTGATCGTAGCGGTCCGCTCCCGGATTCGCTCCCCTACAGACTGCCCCGAGCCGGATACAGACGCCGGTCAGAAATCGTCGGAACGTGTGACTGCACGGATTTCGGTGCCAGGAACGATCGTTCGGGGGGTCGTCACCGCGGACTCGTTCGCGCGACGGACGGGTGGCCGAGACGACTGTCCGCAGACAGCACCCTCGTTGTTTTATCGTCCGGCGCGAACTATGCTCTATGACCAGCGGCAACGACAGCATCGAGGACGTAATCGACATCTTACTCGTCGAGCCGAATCCGGGTGACACCCGGCTGTTCACGGAGAACTTCAGGGACGCGAAGCTCATGAACACCGTCCACGCCGTCTCCAACGGCGACGCCGCCCTCGATTTTCTCCACCAGCGCGGCGAGTACGCCGACGCGTCTCCGCCCGACATCATCTTGCTGGAGCCACAACTCCCCGGTACCAGCGGCATGGACGTCCTCGCCGAACTGGAGGGCGAACCGATCTTCTCTGACATTCCCGTCGCCGTGCTCACGAGTTCGGAGATGGGCGAAGCGATCGTCCAGTCCCACGGCCTCGAGGCGGACTTCTACGTTCGAAAGCCGGTCGAACCGGCGGACTTCGTCTCGTTCGTCGACGAGATCGAGGAGTTCTGGTTCGCGATCGTCCGCGAGCCGTCGGAAACGTGACTCGTTTCGGGAGCCGTGACGGCGATTGATACGGTCTCGCGACGGGGGTGTGACCCGGCGTCGACGGACGAGAACACATACCGAGTGTCAGGGAGAATCATGACTGTTAGCCGCTGACGTGGTCGAAATCGGCCGGCAATCCTTCTCGGGGCCAACACCGTTTTTATCGTTGGGCAGCTAGCATCGGTGATGAACTCCACCGTGACGGACACCAGCCGACCGCCCGATAGCAAAACCCTGCTGTTTTGCTTCGAATGCGGCCACGAGAGCGCAGTCGACGGCGACTGGAACCTCGAGCAACGCGACGGCCGCGAACACTACAGCTGTCCCGAGTGCGGGACGACGATCACCGCTCGCCCGGCGGATGAGAACGCGCCGGCCACGGACTCGAGCGGCTCTCGGTCGTACTGCGCCGGCGACTAATCGCTGACCGGCCGGCGGTCAGTTTGCGACCTATCGTCTCGAAACGGATTCTTCGATTCTCTGCAGTCAGGCGGAGTGACTGTTTGCATACCGTCTGGTATCAGCGAGTTTGTCTATCGTTCTCCCTGTCCGCCTCGAGGTTTCAAACACCGGCGACGAAGGCAGGCGAACTGCCACGATGCTAGATTCGGGAACAGAACGCCTGTCGAGAGCAAGAGCACGATGCTCAAGCACTCAGACGGCCAGCCGGGAAATTTCAAGGTTTACCGCGAGTACCACGAGAAACTGCGACGAGCGGACGGCTGGTACTGTTTCGTCGTCTATCGGCCTCACCGCAGAAGCGGCTGCACGAGCGTCAAGGACAAGATGGCTCGATCGGTCTCCCGCTGCTCCGCTGGCACGGCGGGGAAGACCATCGCGGAACCGAGCAGGCAAAAATCGCTATCAATTCGATTTTCTAACACCCCTTTTAGTTCGACTTATTATTTGATAACGAATACCGTGGCATTCAAGGTTGACGTTGTAGAACTGGATATCGGGCTGGAGGGAACCACCAGCACCACCTACCTCTCCAGCCCATTCACTAGTTGTGTAGTGGCATCTATAATGGTTCTGCATGGTGCGTTATGCCAGCAGCCTACGGTTTGATTTCTCCTTTTGGGAGAACTGAAACGGATGGTTCTCCGTCGAAAGTAACAGCTCGAGTCGAGAACATCTCGGCGATCTCCCGGCGCTGCTCACGGGTGAGATCGTCGCGGGATGTTTCTCCAGTTGGTCAGCGAGACCATTGACCGTTGCACCGCCGTCAGTCGCGACCGTCATACAGATTCACCTCGACTCTCGATCACACGGCGGACGTCGGCGTCGGTCGCTTGGTAGGCCGGATGAACGATGGGCCCCTGACCCTCGATGTCGACGACCGACTCGCCAGGACGAACGCCTCAGACATCGGTCTTCCCTCCGTGCCGACCGACCGGCGTCTCCGGGACCGAGATCGAGACATCGATCCCAGCAGCGGACCCGCAGGTCAGACGCCGGTAGGTATCGCAGTCGGGACAGCGGTCGATGCGGTCGCTATTATCGTCGTAAACGCGGCCGAACCGGTCCGTAACGTGGATGCCGCAGTGCTCGCACGTCGGCAAATTGTCGGTCGACGGCCACGGGGCAATCGTCACGCGGACCACCCTGTATTCGAAGTGTACCGAGAACTCGAGAGAAGTCGCTCCTCAGTTTTATTTCAGATGGGGTTAGAGGGATTTGAACCACGAGGACTCGCTTCGCTCGTCCTCTGGGCTCAAATCCTCCGTTTCCAACACTCATCGCTCACGATATTGTTCGCGATGAGGAATGGGGTCGGAGGGATTTGAACCACGGTCGCAGCACGCTGCTCCCTGATTCAAATCCCACCGAGACATACCTGCCGCTCGCGGTTTTGCTCGCGGCAGAGGAATGGGGTCGGAGGGATTTGAACCCCCGATCGACTGATATCTCCGGTGCGCCTCGGAACTCCAGAGGGTCATCACACGGACACTGATCAGGTGTCCGATCAGTATATCAGTCTGGAGTTTCGTCCCGGGCGCGTTGCCTCTGGAGTCAGTCGCCATGCCGGGCTTGGCCACGACCCCTCGCTCTCCAGTTGGGCTATCCTGCCTAAAGTGGTTTCGATTCCGAACCGTCCTACAGCCACGGGGCCCGCCCTTCGGTGTCGGTCGTATCGTCGCCCGGATACGTTCCCGCGTCGGCGTCGTCGGACTCCTCAACGGGTTCGACGTCCAGTTCCACGCTCCCGTCGGCGTCGCCGCCGTCGGTGACCGGATCGACGCTCATCGCAGGGCCGTCATCCGCCGCGTCGCTCGAGTCGCGCTCGAGCGGTAGGTCGATTGCGAAGACCGCGGCGACGATCAGGGCGGCCAGCGGGGCCTGTCCGAAGGCCATCCCGAGCAGGGACAGCGGGAGCAGGCCGAGCGCGACCGCGCTGCCGAAGCGGAAGCGGTCGATATCCATGTAGTCGCGCAGGTACGGCGCGCCGAGCGCGATCAACAGCGCGAAGGCGACGCCGATGGCCGCCGCGAGGGTCGCGTTCGCGACGAGCGCGGGGTCGTTCATCACGGTGAACGTGGCCCCGCTGGGGTCGACGCTGGCGACCAGGCCCAGTCCGATGATGACGATCGGGTTGGGCAGGTACTCGCCGATCGTCGCGCTGGCGGTCTTGGCCGCGATAGCGGCGATGACCAGCGCGGCGAAGCGCTCGAAGATGGCGATGTCGATCAGGCTCTCGAACGACGGCGCCAGCGCCGCCTGCACGGCCGACAGCAGTATCAGCGGGATGCCGACCAGCAGGACGATCGCTGCCTGTTCGCGGGGCGTACCGGACATCTCCGCGAGGATCACCGCGACGGTGGCGCTGCCGCCGAAGATCAGCAGGCCGACCTGAACGGCCCCAAGCGGGTCGTTCAGGGCGCCTGCGAGGATCAGCGCCGGGAAGACACCGTCGATCAGGGGCAGCATCATCACGAGCGCCAACAGGCGCGCGTCGCCGCCGACGATGCTCTCGAGGCGGAGTGCGACCGGGTGTCGTGACGTACTCATCGGTCAGGGCTGGTGGCCGTGACCCGAGGCCGGTGGGTAATAGGGAGGACGATCCCGAACGGACTGGCGGGCGAGCCCCCAGTTCGTGGGATTCGGACCGCGGCCTCGCGCTGTGAGTTTCAGTGTAAAGTTCCCGAACTGGAATTTGGCGGCGTCGCTTTCGACGCTCGTCCGACCAGCGGTTCGGGGGGCACTGAAACTCACAGCGATCATACCCGAACGGACGACTGGACTCTCAATAAACGTTGTGTGGGACGTGGTCTCACAACCCGACGTATTCCAGACACTAGGGACCAGATTCGCGAAAAAATGTACATTGTTGCGGACCGCGGAAACGACCCTCGACCGGCGTTCGGACGACTACCGTCGCCTCGAGTGCGGTCGGCTCCCGAACGACGGCCGGGCCGGAACCGCACCGGCTCGTAATCGACCGCGTCGGCCGCGTCCGCCCTCGAGAGCCCCGGTACTCCTTGTCACCCGACGCTAACTCGCAACGTTTTTCCGCGACGGGGCCGGACGATTTACATGGCGAACGACATTCCTGAGCACGAGCCCTATTCTGAAAAGCTGGACGTACCAGAAGCGCTGACGTTCGACGACGTGCTCCTTCGACCGAAGGAGAGCCGCGTCGAACCCGACGACGCCGACCTCACCTCGAACGTCTCGAAGAACGTCGAGGTGTCGGTTCCGATCCTCTCGGCCGCGATGGACACCGTCACTGAGAGCGATATGGCCATCGCGATGGCCCGGCAGGGCGGACTCGGCGTGCTCCACCGGAACATGAACATCGACGAGATGGCCGAGGAGATCGAGCGCGTCAAGAGCGCAGACGAACTCATCATTCCCCGCGAGGAGGTCGTCACCGCAGACCCCGAGATGACGGTCCGCGAGGTCGACGAGCGGATGGCCCGCCGCGGCGTCGGCGGCGCGCCGGTCGTCAACACCAACGGCGAAGTGCTGGGGATCATCTCGAGTACGGACATTCGACCCCACCTCGAGGTCAACGAGGACGACCCGGTCACCGAAGCGATGACCGACGAGGTCATCACGGCCCACGAGGACATCGACGCCCGCGACGCGTTCGACCTGATGTACGAGCACAAGATCGAGCGCGTGCCGGTCGTCGACGACGAGAACCTCCTCGTGGGACTCGTCACGATGCAGGGCATCCTCCAGCGCCGCGAGTACCAGGAGGCCGTCCGCGACGAGGACGGTCGCCTCCGCTGTGGCGTCGCCGTCAGTCCGTTCGAGCGGGATCGAGCCGAGGCCGCCGACGAGGCCGGTGCCGACATCCTCTTCATCGATACCGCCCACGCCCACAACCTGAACGTCATCGACGGCGCCCGCGAGATCAAGGAGGCCGTCGACGCGGACGTCGTGGTCGGCAACGTCGGCACCCGCGAGGCCGCCGAGGACCTCGTCGACTTCGCTGACGGCATCAAGGTCGGCATCGGGCCGGGCTCGATCTGTACGACCCGCATCGTCTCGGGATCGGGGATGCCCCAGATCACGGCCGTCGCGCAGGTCGCGGACGTCGCGGCTCAGAACGACGTCCCCGTGATCGCCGACGGCGGAATCCGCTACTCGGGCGACGCGATCAAGGCCGTCGCCGCCGGCGCGGACGCGGTCATGCTCGGCTCCTACTTCGCCGGCACCGACGAGGCGCCCGGCCGCGTGGTCACGATGAACGGCAAGAAGTACAAGCAGTACCGCGGCATGGGTTCGGTCGGCGCCATGAAGTCCGGCGACAGCGACCGTTACCTCAAGGACGAACCCGACGAGGACGACGAGTACGTTCCCGAGGGCGTCGAGGCCGCGACGCCGTACAAGGGCACGCTCAAGTCCGAACTCCACCAGCTCGCGGGCGGCATGCAGTCGGGCATGGGTTACGTCGGCGCGGAAACGATTCCCGAGTTCAAGCAGCGTAGCGAGTTCGTCCGCGTCTCCTCGGCCGGTCAGGCCGAGAGCCACGCCCACGACGTCGTCATCACCGACGAGGCGCCGAACTACTCGCCCGACAGCGAGTAACGTCGCCAGTCCCCGACGAAGTGCCGGTCGAGACCGCCGCCTCGAGCGCATCCGACACCGCTCGCTCGCCGACTCAGGCCAGTTCCGTCCGCCGGATCTTGCCGGTCGTCGTGGTCGGCAGTTCGTCGACGAACTCGATCTCGCGCGGATACTCGTACTCAGCTAACTTCTCGCGGACGAGGGCCCGAATCTCGCCCCGCAGTTCGTCCGAACCCGTCTCCCCTGAAACAGGCTGGACGACCGCCTTGATGATCTCTCCGCGAGTCTCGTCGGGGGCGCCGACGACGCCGACCTGTTCGACCGTCTCGTGTGTGAGGATCGTTTCCTCGACTTCCCGCGGCGCGACCCGGTAGCCGCTCGTGATGATCAGATCGTCGTCCCGCGAGGTGAACCACAGATATCCGTCTTCGTCGCGCTCCGCCAGATCGCCAGTCAGGTGCCAGGCGTCGCCCTCCGGGCCGTCCTCGAGCGTCACCCGCTCGGTCTTCTCCGGCTCGTTCCAGTACTCCTCGAAAATCACGGGGTCGTCGCCGCGACGGACCGCAATCTCGCCGATGTCGCCCTGTTCGACTCGCTCGCCCGTCTCCGGCTCGAGGACGGCGACGTCGTGGCCCGGCACCGGCTTTCCCATGCTACCCGCCTTCGCGGGGAACCACTCCCGACAGTTCGTCACGAGCAGGTTCGCCTCCGTCTGGCCGTAGAGTTCGTTGACGACCACACCGACGAGTTCCTCGTCGGCCCACTCGAGGATCTCGCGAGTCAGCGGTTCGCCGCCCGAGCAGATCGCTTCGAGCGAGAGGTCGTACCGCTCGGTCGGCTCGTCGACGCCCATGAGCATCCGGATCGCGGTCGGCGGGACGAACGCGTTCGTCACGTCGAACGCCTCCATGAGCTCGTAGGCCCGCTCGGGATCGAACGACCCCATCGGGTAGCCGACGACGGGCCGTCCGTAGTGCCAGGCGGGGAAGACGAGGTCGCCGAGCGCGCCGATCCAGGCCCAGTCGGCAGGCGTCCAGTAGACGCCGTCGCGGACGTCGCGCTCGAAGTACATCTGAAACGCGGGACAGTGGCCGAGCCAGACGCCGTGGGTGTGGAGCACGCCCTTCGGCTCGCCGGTGCTGCCGCTCGTGTACATGACGATCGCGGGGGTGTCGACGTCGGTGTCGGCGCGGTCGAACGCTGTCTCCCCCCAGTCGACGGCCTCGTCGAACCGTTCGACGGTTACGTCCTCGAGCGCCGCCTCGTCCGCGTCTCCGTCGACTGATTCTCCGTCGTCGACGACGAACACGTACTCGAGGGCGGGACAGTCGGGCGCGACCTCACGCATCGTCGGCCACTGGCTCGCGTCGACGACGGCGACGCGGGCCTCGCTGTCGGTCAGCCGATAGCGGAGCGCGTCGTCGCCGAACAGCACCGACAGCGGCAGCGAGACCGCGCCGAGCTTCCAGCACGCGAGGTGCGTCAGGACGTTCGCGGGCTTTTGCGGGACGACGACCGCAACTCGATCCTCGCGCTCGAGACCGCGGGCCTTGAGTGCGTTCGCGACGGCGTTCGACCGCTCGTCGAGATCGTCGAACGTGTATTCCTCGTGCCCGCCGTCGTCGTCGACCTGGTACAGCGCGACCCGCTCGCCGTCGTGTTTTCCGACCAGATCCGCGGCCGCGTTGAAGTCGTCCGGCACCTCCCATGCGAACGATTCGGACGCCGCGTCGTACGTCTCGCCCTCGAGCGTGACGGTGTACGCCATATTGTGCTAGCTACCCACACACGACAAGAAAGAACTGTCGCCAGTATTGGGTCCGCCGGCTACACGGACCACTCGATCGCGGCTCGACGAAAACGACTGAAAATCGCTACGGGTTCAGATCCGGCGTCGAGAACGCTCCCTCGTCGACGTTGGGATCGTACTCCTCGAGCGCGGTGCGGACGAGGTTGAAGACGGCCTCCTTCCCCCACCGGGCCGTGTTGATATTGAGGTCGTAGAACTCGCGGTCGTCGATATCGATATCGTAGTACGACTGATAGCGGCCGGCCTCGCTGACTTCGCGAACCCGCATCTCGGCCTCGGTCTCGACACGCTCCTCGATGCGCTCGAGGCGGACGTCCTCGGGCGCGTCGAGCCAGATCCGCAGGTCCGCGCGCTCGCCGGCCAGCCAGCCCGCCAGCCGGGACTCGAGGATGAAGGGTTTGTTCGCCATCCCCCACTTCTCGGCGATCTGCTGGAGGCGCTGGTCAATCGCACGGTCGATATCGTCGGACTCGTCTGCCTTCGCCGTCAGCTGGTTCAGGTTCATGTCTCGGTCCTCGGCGAGTTCGCGGAAGACCTCGCCGCCCGAGACGTACGGACAGCCCATCGCGTCGGCGAGTTGCTCGCACAGCGTCGTCGCGCCACAGCCCGGCGGGCCGGAGACGGTGATGAACAGTGTCGTGTCGATCTCGACCGTCGTCGTCGCTCCCGTGGACATGTGTGCCCGCTCTCGGTTCAGGGTGAAAAATAATGCGACTCTCGCGGCGGTCGTGAATCCATCTCACGGCTGAAACCGGGCGGACGGTCAGAAGAGCGACCAGCGCGGCGACTCGACCGCGACCGCGACGCCCTCGAGTCGCGGCTCGTCCGCGAGGGCGGCCACGCGCTCGCGTTGGAGGTCGGCGTCGCTGGTGCTGACCAGCGTCATCGAGCCGCCGTAGCGCGTTCCGGCCTGGTCGTCCCACTCGATCTCGAGTCGAGCGCGGCGGAACCGCGTCCCCTCCGTTAACTGAATCGACTCGAGGTTCTCGAGGGGGACCGCGAAGTTCGCCTCGTCGAGGCCGAGCAGTTCCTCGAGCCGGCTGTCGTCGACGAGCGCGCGGTCGCGGTGGCCCATATCGGCCCGCAACAGCATCGAGCGGTAGGACTCGCCGACGAAACACCAGACGAGGCGCTCGTCGGTTACTACGAGCTCCCACAGCTCGATCGAGTTCGGCCGCTGGCGGAGCCACTGCGTGAGCCGCGCGAGTTCGGTCTCGCCCCGGCCGTCGGTCTTGGGTGCCGGATCGGATCCGCCGTCCGACGCCAGTTCGGCGTCGGGATCGGTATCGGCCATCATCGTTCGATCAGCGCGTGGAGGTCGCTCGGGACGGTGTGTCTGGTCTGGGTCACTAGCGAGACGCCGACGAACAGGATGATCGCTACCAGCAGCGCGACCGTTCCGACGGGGAACACGTCGGGGAAGACGTAGAACGCCATGATGAGCGACGCCCATCCATCGAGCCCGGCGATCTCTAGGACCATCGGAAGCGCACTGAAGAGGATGTTAACGGCGAGACCGCCGAGAATCGCGACGATCGCCCCCTCCTTCGTCGCGCCCTTCCAGTTCAGGCCGAAGACGGCGATGGGGACGAACGCGGCGGCGAAGAAGCCCCAGCCGATCGTTCCGAGGATACCGACGAGCGTGTCCGAGAAGTAGACGACGCCGGTCGAGAGGATCGTCAGTCCGGCCAGCGCGCCCTGCGTGACGCGCAGTTCCGTCCTGTCGTCCTCGATCGGGCGACCGAGCGCTCGCGGGATGTCCCGCGAGACCGCGGCCGCGCCGATGTTGAGGAACGAGTCGCTGGTGGACATGATCGCCGCCAGCAGCGCCGCGAGGATCAGCCCGGCGACGACGCTCGGCGTCTGCTCCAGGACGAACACCGGTCCAACCTCGCTGGCGCTGAACGTCTCCCCGATCTCGCCGGCCTCAACCATTGCGCGCATCGAGAACCCGGCGGAGAAGGCGATCAGGCTCGAGATCGCGTAGGAGATGGCGGCGATGGGGGCGCCCCACTTGAGGATCGTCATGTCGCGGCTCATGTAGAACTTCGTGATGAGGTGGGGCTGGCCGGCCGAGCCGACGGAGAACAGGATCCACCACGCGATACCGACGAGGACGGCCGTCGTCGCGCCGCCCATCGCGCCGAACGGCGAGACCAGGTTCGGATCCGCGCTCGCCAAGTTCCGCGAGATGTTCTCCATGCCACCGCCGAACGACAGCGCGTACGCGAAAACGAAGACCGCGCCGGTGATCATGGTGAGCGCCTGCAGGAAGTCCGTCCAGACGCCCGCGATCATCCCCCCGAGCATGCTATAGAGCAGCAGGATGAGAGCCCCGCCGAGCAGCCCCCAGATGACGGGGACGCCGAAGATGGCGCGCATGACGAACTGCAGCGCCGCGAGGTTCGTCGCGAGGTAGGCGACGACGCCGACGATCACCGCGAGGCCGGTCAGCCCCCGGACGGTGTCGCTCTCGTAGCGGACGTACATCCCGTCGGCCAGCGTCAGCACGTTGCGGACGTCCGCCAGCAGTCGCATCCGCTTTGCGAGGACGATCCACGTCAGCAGGAACCCGAGCGGCGCGGTGAAGAAGATCCACAGCGCGGTCGTGCCGTACGCGTAGACCAGTTCGGGGCCGCCGACGAAGCCGAAGCCCGACTGGATCACCGAGAACGCGGTCATCGCGAGCACCCACGTGCCGACGCTCTTGCCGGTGATCAGGAAATCGCTCGTCGACTCGGTCCGCATCCAGCCCCAGACGCCGATCAGGACGACGATGAACAGGTACGCCGCGCCGAACCCGAGGATGATGGGGTCGTCGGCGACGGGAATCCCCCCCTGGAGGGGCAGCGGCGCGAGCGGACTACTCATCGACCTCACCTCCGTCCGTTACTTCGCCGCCGTCGGCCACTTCGGTGGTCCGAGACGGCTGCTCCGGCGCCAGCGGGAACGACTCGCGGCGCTGGCGTTCGCGGGCCGACTCGACGATGTCGTCGACGATCTCCTCGCCGGCGATGCGGTCGAAGATCAGCGAGTAGTAGATCGCCGCGGTCAGCGGGAGCAGCCAGATGAACCCGAAGTAGATCAGCGTGGCGGTCGGGACGCCGAGGACGTAGCTGTACTCGGAGATCCCCGGCGCCCACGTCAGCCAGATGCCGGCCAGTCCGATCAGGAAAAACGCCGTTAGCGCTCCGATCAGGGACGTGTACGGCGCCAGATCGGGATCGCCGGTCCCTCGCTCGATCGTCGCCGAGGCGATCACCGCGAGGATGAGCGCCGCCGCGACGATTGAGAACACCCTGTACAACCCGAGACTCGCCGTTGCCAGTGCACCCAGCGAGAGCACACCGATCGCAGCCATCGTGGTATTTCGTGCCATTGATCCGTGTCACCGTAGTTGCGGTCAACCCTACCGGGGAGGAACCCCAGCCCGTAGCTGTCACCACAGCGGATCGTCGTCGACCGACGTACCGTCGTATGTCACCAACTGCCGTGATACTTAATAACCCAACACAGACTTCCGAGAAAGTGCTCGTTAACATGTCAACAGCGGGCTCAAGGCCGACCTCGAGAACCAGTCCAGCGTCTCGAGTCGCGAGAATCAGTCCGACATGGCAAAGATCGTCGAGGCAGGTGACCAGCAATCAGTCGGCGACGAACGAGTTTCCGCACTCGGTACAGGTCATGCGAAAGGCTCCCTCGTCGGTGAGCTCGAGGCCGTGTCCGACCTCAGCTTCGCACTCCCGGCAGTAGAGCAGCGACTCGATCTGGCCCCAGTCGTGTCTCGCTTTCGGTGCGCCGAAGGCGAAGCCGACGACCGACTCGTCCGAGTCGTTGTAGCCGTGCTGGAACTCTCCCGGCGCGAAGCGGATCACCTCGCCCGCCTCGACGGTGACCTCCCGCCCGTCCGCCTCGTCGCCCGGCGAGCGTGTGTCGAATGTCACCGTCCCCGCCTGTACGTAGAAGACCTCCTCCTGGTCGTGGTGGGTGTGGAGCCCGCCGGAGAAGGACTCACCGGGCTCGAGTTCGAAGTAGTTCATCGCGAAGTCCGTGAAGCCGAGCGCCTGCGAAATCGGCCGTCTGACGGAGTGAACCTCCATCGGATTGCGTTCGATATCCACGTCGTCGATCGCGGTCTTGTCCATAGCGACACATTCAGCCACAACAGCATAAAATGTCCCGCGATACCTCACCACATAGTCACGGAGCGCGCCGGCGGTACGCGAAGAGAAACGCATACGGTCGTCCGCTCCCGAGCACCGAGTGTGAACCGCCGTACGGTACTCGGATTCGCCGCGACGTCGGCCCTCGCAGGGCTCGCGGGCTGTATCGAGGGCGTCCAGGAGCACTTCGGGTTCCAGGGCGTCATCCCCGTCGAGATCCAGAGCGAAGCCGAGGAGACGCAGAACATCCTCCTCAAGTCGCGTGAACGCGAGTCGGGCCGGCAGAGCTACGAGCAGAGTTACTCCGTCACCCCGGAGGAGACCGTCAGCGCGCCCCACCTCGACCAGACGGAACAAAGCTTTCGCGTCGCCAAGATCGAGAACGAAACGATGGTGACCGTGAGGACGGTATCGGTGACGCCCGACGCCAACCTCGTGAAGATTCAACTCTACGACGACAACCTCGTCGTCGAGGTCCGCCGGGACGACGGCGAAAACGAGATCGCCGACGGCGAGGACGAGGACGGCGACGGAAATGAGACGGCAGGGAACGGCAACGAGACTGACCCCGACGCGACCGGCAACGAGACGGCCGCGAACGAAACCGACACGGACGACGACGAGTAAGTCGGCATTCTCCTCGCGCCGGCGCCGGCGCGGAATTTCTCGCCGTCCACGAAACCGTCGATTCTCGAGACGAAGAGACGCTTCCCCGAGTACTCGCTCCAAATACCGGATCCCGACGTCTACTCTCTTCCCAACCACTCACCGCTCCTACTGGCCGCTCACGGATAGGGATGGAACACGCGCTCGAGGCGCGGTTCGAAGCCAAGCTCCGCCGGCACCGTCCACGCCCGCTCGCCGAAGAACGGCTCGCCGGTGAACAGCGGCTGGGCGCCAGGTACGACGACCCTGACCGCCTCGAAGCCGGTCTCCGCGACGTCTCGCGTCGTCAGCCGCGCCGCATACGGCGTCAGGTCGGCGTCGGTCGTCCGCTCGACGAGTTCCGTCAGCGCCGCCCGACCCTCGGGCGCGGTCTCCGGACCAACGCTTTCGGCCGAAACCGTCCGCTCAACGTCGACGAACCCGCGAACGACCTCGGGGAACGCCGCGTACTCCCCAATGGCGCCCGAGGCGTCGCCGACCTCCTCGGGGCCGAGATTCCGCAGTTCCATCCAGTTCTGCAGCGCCTCCTCGAGCGCCGAGCGCGCGGCGGCCGTCGCGTCGAGGTCGGCCGCGGAGCCGACGGCGAAGGCCGGCCACTCGTCGGCCGTCGGATCGACGGCGCCCTCGAGGGCGTCCGGATCGCGGTGGACGGCGACGGCGACGACCGGGACATCGACGTCCTGGGTGACCAGCAGCGGCGTCACCGATAGCCCCTCGCCGCGCGCGCGCCGGGCGAGGACGGTGAAGCCGTCGTCGTCGACGGTCAGCCCGAGCGGGTCAAACGTCGAGTACCACGCGAGCATCGTCGCGTCCCGCTCGATGACCTCCGTCAGGCCCGAGAGCAGGGCGTCGACAGTCGACGAGCCGAGTCCGAGCCCCGTCGTGATGCCGGGGACGAGCCCCCGACCGTCTGCGGGTTGCGGGAACTGGACCGCGTCAGCCGGCAGGTGGACGTCGTCGCCGGTCGCGAGGTCCTCGCCCGGCACCCACCGGTGCTCGTCGCTCGCGTCGTAGGCGGGTGCACCGTCCGGGCGCACGAGCGCCGTCGGCGAGACTGCGTTCTCGAGGTCGTCCTCGCTGGCACGGACGAACTCGTCGTCCCGGTAGACGCCGGCGCAGTAGCGCTCGAGGCCCTCGCCGACGGCTTTCATCAGCGCCGCGTTCCAGTCATCGGCGACGCCGGCCGCCTGCGTCGGCGCGCTCGCGTCGCTGAACCCCTGCGTGTCGGTCGTCGTCGCCAGGTAGTAGGGCGCGGGGAACGATTCGATCTCGCCGATGGTCCTGACGATGCCGACGCGGTCGTCGATCGCCGCCTCGGCGTGCTCGACGGCCGCGTCGAGGGCGAGCGCGTCGTCATCGTCGCGCTCGAGGGACCGGTCCCGCGTGTCGGTCTGACACTCACAGCCGGGAACGGGGAGGACCCGCCGCCTCGCGTGGGGCAGTTCGAGGACGTGGCCGATCACCGACCGGTCGTCGCCCGACAGGACGCGGACGCACTCCCGGCCCGCGAGCGCGCCGGCGAGACGAGCCGTGCTGCGGTCGGCCTGGGGCCGGTCGCTTCGCTCGCCCTCCGCTATGTTCGCGGCGACGCGCTGGCGGAGACAGTCGAAACAGCCCGTCGCGGGCGCGAAGCCCGAGACGGCCGCGTCGACGGCGGCGAGTGGCTGGCCGCCGACGCCGCCGACCTCGACGGCGATCCACGGCGTGTCGCCGGCGCGCGCGGCGGCGTTCGCTCGGCGGAACGTGGCCGCGCCGGCCACGTCGCTGACGACCGCGAAGCGGGCGTCCTCGAGGTCGTCGGCTGTCGCGTCTTCGACGGTGACGTCGACGTCTCCGAGTGCGGTGACGACCGCCTCGCGGACCGGATCGTCACCGACGACGTGTACGTTCATACCGGATCACTCACAGGCCGGCATCAAAAGGGCCGCGCTCGGTCGCGAGATTCCGAGGGGATCAGTCGTCGTCGGAGTCGCCGTCGCCGTCGCCGTCCGTCTCCTGGCGGGTCTCGGCGATGTCGATCGTCTCGCCGGTCTCCGAGGGCATGTCCTCGCCCTCCTGGATCGCCTGGGCCTCCTGTTCCATCGCCTCGACGTCCATCTCGACGTCCTCGATCTCGCCGAGCATTTCGGAGATATCGTCTAGCCCGATCAGTTCGCGGGTTTCCTCGTCGAACTCGAGGCTCTCGAGCTGTTGACCGTCCCTCTCGACGTCACTCCCGGTGAGGTGGGACCCGTAGCGGCCGACCAGCGAGGTAAGTTCCTGGGGCATGACGAAGGTCGTCGACTCGCCCTGGCCGATGTCGGCGAGCGTCTCCATTCCCTTCTCGATGACAGCGCGTTCGCCCATCGATTCGGCGGATTTCGCCCGCAGCACGGTCGATATCGCGTCACCTTGCGCCTCGAGGATCTGGCTCTGCTTTTCACCCTGGGCGCGGATGATGTTCGACTGCTTGTCACCCTCCGCCTGTTCGACGGCGCTGCGGCGTTCACCCTGGGCCTCGAGGATCATGGCGCGCCGGCGGCGCTCGGCGGAGGTCTGTTCCTCCATCGCGCCCTTGACGCCCTTCGAGGGCGTGACCTCGCGGACCTCGACCGATTCGACGCGGATCCCCCACTCGTCGGTGGGTTCGTCCAGTTCCTGGCGGATCCGCTCGTTGATCATCTCGCGGCGGGAGAGCGTGTCGTCGAGTTCCATATCGCCGATCACGGCGCGCAGCGTCGTCTGGGCCAGGTTCGAAACCGCGCGCTCGTAGTCGTCGACCTCGAGGAACGCGCGCTTGGCGTCCATCACGCGAATGTAGACGACGGCGTCGGCCGTGACGGGCGAGTTGTCCCGCGTGATCGCCTCCTGACTGGGCACGTCGATCGTCTGGGTCCGCATGTCGAAGGTGTAGACCCGCGAGACGAACGGCGGGACGATGTTCAGCCCCGGTTCGAGCAGTTTGCGATACTCGCCGAGGACGGTGAGCGCGCCCCTGTCGTAGGCGTCGACGATCTCAACCATCGACCAGACGGTGGCGACTACGACGACGAAAACGAGCGCGCCGACGACCAGCAGCGGATCCTCGGCGACCGTTTGCGCGGGGTAGACTGAAAGCGGCGTCATATGTGATATACGGTACCGACCCGAATAACACTTGGCCCAAACGAGATAACCCGACGCCCTCGAGCGACGATTCGACGCCGGCCACGGGAAAACGGAGTGTGACTCGAGAGCGAGTCTCGAACCGATCGGGCGCTCGGGAATCGGTAGTCAATCAGTCGCTCGAGACCGCGTCGACGTAGACGAGTTCGTCGGCCCGCTCGAGCAGGCGCACGCCCCAAGTGACCGTGACGGGGACGAGTGCGGTGGTGAAGATCGCGATGAAGACCAGGATCGAGAACATCTGCGTGTCGATGACGCCGGCCTCGAGGGCGACGGTGGCGATGATGATCTCGACGGTTCCCCGTCCGTTCATCCCGAACCCGACGACGAGCCCCTCTCTCGATGTCAGCGACGTCGGCAGGGAGAAGAGCCAGGAGCCGACGATCTTTCCGAGGAAGGCGATGGCGACGAGGGCGATCAGGACGCCCAGCGAATCGAAGAACACGCCGAACGTGATGTCGAATCCGACCGTCACGAAGAAGACGGGCGCGAACAGCCCCATCGCGAGGTCGTAGATGACGGTGTGCATGTGCTCGTACAGGTCCGGCTCGACGTCGGCCTGCCGGAGGAACATGCCGGCCATGAAGCCGCCGATGATCATGTGCAGTTCCGCGAGTGTCGCCAGGTAGGCGAACAGCATCGAAACGAGCAGGGCGAAGGTGAAGGCGGTCGTCCGGTCGACGAAGCCGTACCGCTCGCGCTGGCGCTCGATGTGGTGCCACGCGACGGGCAGGAAGCGATAGCCAAGCAGGAGCGTGATCACGAAGAAGGCGAGCGCCTTAGCGAGGATCAGTCCGATCTCGGTCGCGTCGAACGCGCCGGCGGTGACGTAGCTGTCGACGCCGGCGAACGCGACGAGCACCCCCACGTCGGAGGCCAGCGCTCCCCCGAGCAACACGTTCGCGATCCGCGTGTCCAGCAGTTCGAGGTCCGCAAGGATGCGGGACTTCGTGGCCAGCGACGTGGCGGCCATCGCGAGCCCGAGGAACAGGGCCGCGCCGACGGAAACGTCGAGCGCGATCCCCGCGCCGTAGCCCAGCCCGAACGGGATGACGAACGCGCCGAAGGCGATCAGCAGTGACTGCGGCCCGAGCCGGAACAGTTCCCGGAGGTCGACCTCCATCCCGACGAACACCATCAGGAGGAACACGCCGAGCTCGGCGAGGACGGTCAGCAGCTCCGAAGGGTGTAACAGTCCCAGCAACGGTGGGCCGAACGCGATGCCGGCGAACAGCTCCCCCATCATCGTCGGGTAACCGAAGCGCTCGGCGACCCCGCCGAAGATCCAGGCGACCGTCAGGACGAGCAGGAGGCTTAGAATATCGATGTTAACGGCTTCGACCATCGATCACCACCACCTTCCGGCGCGGACGGCGATCGACGGCTGATCGCGGCGCTGATACGGCTTTTCGATCCGCCGACGTACGCTGTCGCCCCCGGTAGTCATAGTGGTTCCACTCGGTCGGGTACGTCTCCCCTTGGATACTTTACTGATGGGGGGAGCGGTCGTCAGTCGTCGGTGCTCGTCTCCTCGAGATCGAGGTCGTCGGCGACGCCCTGGGAAGCGCCGGGTTCGGCATCGCGCACGCCGGCGTCCCGCCAGGTGCCCCGGCGATACCAGCCGTAGGCGAGGGCGGCGCCGACGGCGTTCGAGACGGCGAAGGCGATCCAGATCCCCTCGTAGCCGATCGCCCTCGAGAGGCCGTAGGCGGTCGGGAGGCGGATGCCGGCGTAGATCACGAGGACGATCGCCGCCGCCGTGAGGGTCTTGCCGGTGCCCCGGAAACTCCCGTTGTACGCCCGCATCACGCCGATGAAACCGAACGACGGCGCGACGTACCGCAGGAAGGAGACGCCGATGTCGACGACCTCTGGATCGGTGGTGAACACGGCGATAATCGGCCGCGCCCCGAGCCACGCCACGACGCCGAGGGCGCCCAGCACGACGAACATCACTCGAGCGGCGAAGTTAGCGGCGTCCGCAGCGCGGTCCGGTTTGCCGGCGCCGACGTTCTGGCCGGTCATCGTCTCGACCCCGCGGGCGACCGCCACCGCCGGCAGGAAGATGACCGAAAACACGCGCGTCCCGACGCCGTAGGCGGCGACGACCGTGTCCGGGAAGAACGCGACGATGACCAACAGCAGGTTGATCGACAGCGCCCGGCCCATCCCCTCGACCGACGCCGGAATGCCGATCTCGACGAGTTTCCGCGCGTACGAGAGGTCCGGCCGCATCTGCCCCAGTCGGATCTTGACGCCCCTCGAGCCGCGAAACATGATCGCGAGGCCGACGGCGAGGGCGAGCCCCCGGGAGAAGACGGTCGCGATCGCCGCGCCCTGAATGCCGAGTTCGGGGAACGGCCCCCAGCCGAAGATCAGGAACGGGTCGATGACGACGTTGAGCAACACCGAGCCGAACATGACGAGCATCGGCGTGATCGTGTCCCCGTAGCCCCGCATGAGCGCGATGAAGACGAAGAAGCCGAACATAAAGGGCATGCCGAGCGAGATGACCTGCATGTAGTCGGTCGCCAGCGGCAACACGTCACGGGAAGCACCCAGCAGCCCCAGAAGTTCCCTGACGAAGCCGTAGCCGACGACTCCGATGAGGGTGGCGCCTAGCAGCGACAGCGCGACCGTCTGGGAGGCGGCGTACTCCGCCTCGCGCTCCTCGCCCGCGCCGATGTGCTGGGCGACGAGGACGCTCCCGGCGACCGACAGCCCCATCCCGACCGAGATCAGCAGAAAGACCATCGGGAACGCGAAGCTGATCGCCGCCAGCGTCTCCGTCTTGTACTGGCCGAGCCAGAACGTGTCGAAGAGGTTGTAGGCGGTCTGCAACAGGTTCGTGACGATGATCGGCAAGGAGAGGTAGAACAGCGGCCGCGCGATGCTGCCCTCGGTCAGGTCGAACTCCTCGCGGCCCTTGAAGAGGGTCGAGAGGCGATCCGCGAGGCTCATCTAGTCTCCCTCCGTCTCGTCCTCTCCTGTGTCCTCGCCCGCGTCCTCCGAGTCGTCCGCTGTCGTCGCTTCCGTCTCGGCGGCCGACGAGGCGTCCGCCGTCCCGTCGGTCGAGGACACGTCACCGTCGTCGGGACTCGAGTCGTCGGTCCGCAGGTCGTCGATGTACTCGTGGACGTACCGCCTGGTCTGTTCGAGGGATTGATCGACGGCCGCCGCGCGCGTCTGGGCGCCGTGGAAGACGGTGACAAGGAACTCGGCGGTCTCGTCGGGATCGACGTCATCGCGGAACTGCCCGGCCTCGATTCCGGCCTCGACGAAGTTCGCGATCCGGTCGTGCATCGCCCGATCGAACTCGGTCAACTGCTCCTGGTAGGCCTCGTTGTACGGCGACTGGGACTTGATCTCGAGGATCGCCGTCCGGAACTCCTCGGCGGCGTCGTCGTCGCCCTCCGTCAGCAACTCGTCGAACAGCGCGTGGAGCCGTTCGGCCGGCGTCTCGCCGGCGAGCGTCTCGAGTCGGTCCTCGAACCGATCGAGCAGGAAGCCGAGGAACGACTCGAGGAGGTCGCCCTTGCCGTCGAAGTGGTAGTGCAGGGTGCCCTTGCTCTTGTCCGACTCCGCGGCGATGTCTTGCATCGTCAACTCCGCGTAGCCGTGTTTGCAGAGCGCCCGGTACGTCGCCTCCATAAGATCGTCGACGGTGTCTTCAGACATTCGAGATTTCGTTACCCGACTTACTGACCGACCAGTCAAAAGGGCTTTGCAACCGGACGGTCGCGATCAACTGGATCGCAAGACGGGCGGTCAAAGAGACGAGAAGACGGACGATAACAGTAGATGGTATCTCGATTTCGTTACTAATAGAGGGCCCACATCTGAGCGGATTTTCAGAAATATGCCTCTCTGATCACAAACAGTAGCCAGACTATCGGTGCAAGAGCGAGTACCAAGCCTAATACGCCTATCGGATAGTTCCCTTCCAGGAGTCCCCGCGCCCATCCCCTTCCGAGATAAAAAATGAACAGGGAAAGGACAACTAAAATCACATTGCGGAGCGAAAAGCCGAATCCTTCCGCGTTGTCATCAGGTGATGACATTTTGTAATAATTCTCCTCGTCTTGTTATAAGCGTTCTCCCGTTCGTTCGCACACGTACTTGACGAAACCAGTCATCCAGTTTCAGGCGTGGTTCTGAATAAAGAAATCGTAGTACTAACTACTGATAACGGGACATCAGGACAGATACTCGCCGTCCGACGCGTCGAGACGACGAAACTCAGTCCTGTTCGCGCAGTCGCTCGAGGACGTCGCGGGCGTTCTCGACGGCCTTCTCCTTCTTGGCGGGGTAGGCCTCGACCTTCCCGCGGAAGGTGATTCCGTCGCCGAGTCGAACGTCCCCTTCGAAGGCGGCCTGCTTGTCGAGTCGCAGGAAGAGTTCGGTGTTCTCGGTGACCCGCTCGTCGAGTTCGTCGATCACGTCGTCGAAGCTCTCGAGGTCGGCCAGCCGCGAGAGGACGTGGCGGACGTCGTTGGCCTTCTCGACGCGAGCCGAGAGGACCAGAATTCGGTCGCCGTAGTGGCCCTCGCTCTCGACGCGTTCGATCTCGAACGGTTCGTCGTCGTCGCCGTCGGGAAGAAACGTGCGCATGGCCTCCTCGACGCGTTTCTCGTCCTCGGTGGCGTAGCAGAACGTGCGTAAGTCGACGTAGTGAAGCGGGATCTGTGGCATCTGAACCTATCCGTGTCCGTGAAACGGTCGCGAATCGAATCCTCGCGACCAGCGGTCGTTATTCCTCGTCCTCGTCTTCGTCGTCGTCGGCCGCCTCGAGGTCGTCCTCGGGGACGCCGGTCTCCTGTCCGTCCTCGAAGCTGACGGTGTAGGTGACGTCGCCGAACATCGACTCCATCGTCTGGGTGACGGTGCCGGTCTCTCCGTCGAACTCGCTGTGCTCGTCGTTCAGGACGACGCGATCGTCTTCCTCGAAGCTCATACCCGATGGTTCCCCGCGGTCGCGTAAAAAGGGACTGATTCAGTTGTTCGCCGCCGTCGCCCGGTCGCGCAACCGCTCGTATCCGTAGCCGACGGCGACCGCGATCGAATAGCTCGCGCCGAGGAACGGCACCCAGTAGATCCAGAACTCGAAGCGCGGCGCGAGGGCGTTTCCGATCGCCGTTCCGACGCTGTAGAGCAGATATCCCGGGAGCGCGAGCGGCGAGAAAAACCGCGTCTCGAGCCAACCGAGGGCGAAGGGGACGACCAGCGTCGCGAAGGAGACGAGCGTCGCGGGGCTCGCGACGGCCCGGCGGAGCGACGCCGGCAGGTACCGCTCGAGCGCGGGGCTCGCACCGTCTCCCGGACGCTCGCGTTCGGCGGTCATTCGGCACCTCCGGCCTCGACCTCGAGCAGGCCGTGCATCGCGAGGACGCGCGCCGTCGCCAGCCGCGTCAGTTCGACCCTCGTCTCCCGATCCAGCAAGAACTCGGTCGTCTCGAAGAGGTAGGCCGCCGACTCGAGTTCGCGGGCGGCCTTCTGAAAGAGCAGGGGGCTCGAGAGGTCGGTCTCCCGGGCCGTGAACCGGTGGAAGGGGAGGTACCAGGGGACGCCGTCGGCGTCGAGCGCGTCGGCGAGTTCGTCACCGCGGGCGTCCGGCGAGTGAAAGATCGCCTGCCCGACGTACTCCCGGTGAAATCCATAGACACCGAGCGACCGGTGGAGATCGAGGACGACGTCCGGTTCGCGGCGTTCGACGGCGTCCCAGATACCGCGCGCGAGTTCGGTCGTCGGCTCCTGACCGACCGGAAACATGCGGTTCAGATCGCCGTCGGGGCCCTCCCGCTCGTTGTTCTCGACGGCCACGCGGTTCGTCTCGGGGACGACGACGAGCGTGCCCGCGTCGGGGCGCCAGTCGACGACCTCGCGAGCGACTGTGACGCCGCTTCGCTCGTCACCATGAACGCCGCCGAACACCATCGCCGTCGGACCGTCCCGCGGCGAGTCGATTTCGTACAGCGGCGTCTCGTGATCGGTGTCCGTAAGGAGTCGTTCCGTCTGTGTTTCGGCCTCGCCCGTGTCGCTCGGTGCTCGAGCGGCCGCGAGCAGCCGGTCGTTACCCGGCGGCTGACTCGCGACACCGGCGGTAACCGTTCCCGCGAGAACGCTGCCGGCGGCCAACAGGGTCCGACGATTCATCGGATCGGAGAACGGCGTCCCGCTTGAAGCGCTTTCCTATCGACGACGCGCGACGTCACAACTGAGTGAGATGAGACTCGAGGAGGCCCGACGCGACCGTCGGTCGGTCGCGGTCGAACTATCGCATGTTCTCGAGGGCGACGACGGTGTCCGACATGAGCCACGCGTCCTCGTTGGTGGCGTCTTCGATGCTGAGTGCGAAGAACGACTCGCGGCCGTCGTCGACCGTAATTCGGTAGCTACGGCTCTCTAAGCGGACTTCTGCGGACGGGTTCGATTCAGCGGGGACCACAGTCGTGCTCGGGAACCAGCGGGGATAACTCGCTCGGTCGGCGGTCGATCCGGGACGAACGGAGCCGCGAACGGTCGCACGAGAGTCGTCCGAACGGGGACGGATTAGCAATATCGACGGACGCTATCGGGTCGCCGGTGCGTACGCCGGAGGCGTTACTCGCCGAGCTCGGAGAGCAGCGTCTCGGCCGCCGCGCTCGAGGAGCCGGGACCGCGGGCGGTCAGCAGGTCGCCGTCGACGGTGACGCTGGTGTCCGCGTCGAGTTCGGCGTCCCAGTTGGCGCCGGCCGCCTTGACCTCGTCTTCGACCCAGTAGGGCAGTTTCCGGCCGCTGGGCATCAGGTCGTTCTCGTCGACGATGCCCTCCTCCCACTCGTTGGGGAAGCCGGTGATATCGCGACCGTTGACGATGAACGCGCCCTGTCGGTCGCGGGCGAACGCGAGGATGCCGACGGCGTGGCAGACGACCAGCGCCTTGCCGTCGTCGCCGGCGACGGCCTCGCGGAGGAGGCGCCGCGCGTCGCTGTCCTGGTTGACGTCCCACTCGGCGCCGTGACCGCCGGGGAAGACGACCGCGTCGTAGCCCTCGGCCTCGGCCTGGGCCGTCGGGATCGGATCGTTCAGCCGCTCGTCGTTCTCATGGACCTCCCGGACGTGCTCGGCGGTCTCCTCGCCGACCTCGTCGGGGTCGATCGAGCGCTCGTCGACCTTCGGTGGACTCCCGGAGGGCGTCGCGACCGTGATCTCGAGGCCCGCTTCCGAGAGCGTCTCGAGCGGCTCGACGCATTCTTCTCCCCAATACCCCTCTTCGCTGACGACAAACAGTGCAGAACTCACACCCGTTCGTACGGGACGGAGCGTAAAAACGACCAGCCCTCCCCTCGGTTCTGCCGCAATGTCCGCTTCGATACGTTTCCTTGCGTGACAATCCGCGACGACGAGAGTGGCCTTTTTCGCCGTTCGCGTTGTGTGTTACAACATACCATGTCTGATAGACCCACCCCGTTCGACGGACTCGACGAGCTGTTCGACCAACTGAATCGTCGGCTCGAGACGGCCGCCCGAACCTGGCAGTCGGAGGTCGATGATCGGAGTCGACTCGACCTCTCGATGAGCGGGGCGGCAACCCGGCTGGACCTGACCGATCAAGGCGACGAGTTCGTCGCCACCGTCGACGTCCCCGGCTACGAGAGCGACGACCTCGAGATTCGCGTCCGCGACGAGACGCTCGCCATCAGGGGCGAACGGCAGCACGCGGTCACGGAGAGCAGCGGACTCGGCGAGCGCGACAATCTTGAGGAACGCGAGCGCGAGGAGACACGCGGGACGGGCGAAGGCGACCGGGCGGGCGAGCAGGAGGGAACCTACATTCGCCGCGAGCGCGAGTTGCAGTCGTTCAGCCGGCAGGTTCGGCTTCCCGAGCGCGTCGACGCCGACGCCGCGACCGGGACCGTCAACAACGGCGTCCTGACGGTTCGGCTTCCGAAACTGGAGCCCGGCGGCGAGACGCGGACGATCGACATCGACTGACCGGCGATGCCGCAGCCAACACTCATCGACCGATCGCGACGGCCCCGCCACCAGGTGTGTGCCCGGATCGACTGGCGCGCGCTCACTGGACGTCGTCGAGGTTCAGGGCGTCGAAGAACCGACGCGTGAGGCGGCCGTCGACGAACTCGAGCAGCGCGTCCGTGTCGTCGGCCTCGTCGGCGAAGAGGCCGAGCTCGATCCGTCCGCCGGCCATGTCGTGGTGGCCGCCGACCTGTCCGAGATCGTCGAAGGCGGTCTGGAGCGTCTCCCCGATGTGGATCCGCGGGTCGATCGAGCGCGCGCTCAGCCGGATCGAGCCGTCGACGACGCCGTAGACGAGCACCGTGTCGACGCCCTCGAGGTTCAGCAGGTAGTCCGCGGCCTGGGGTAAGGCGTCGGTCTCGGTCGTTTTGCCGACGCTCGCGACCAGCGAGGAGCCCCGCCGTTCGCGGCTCGCGATCGCCTTCCCGATCGCGTCGAGCGTGCCCGGCGAGAACGCGCTGCTGTAGAGTTGCTCGAGGGTCTCTAAGTCCGCGTGGGGGTAGACCGCCAGCGCCGCCTCGTACTCCCGGAGGGTCGGCTCGCGGACGAAATCGAGCCGTTCGCGGTGGAGCGCGAACAGCAGCGCCGAGGCGAGCCGCGTCGTCAACTCGATCTCGAGCTCGCAGAGGTACTCGACGAAGATGGTCGCGGTCGCTCCGATCCGGGTCCGGACGTCCTCGAAGGGCGCGCCGACCGACTCGCCGGGGTGGTGATCGACGACGATCCCGGGCTCGATCTCCGTCGGGAGTTCGGTGTTGGCTCCCGGCTGTGAGTGATCGACGAAGCCGATGCAGTCGTAGTCGTCGACGGCCGTGTCCTCGATCGGCTGCAGGGAGATGTCGAGCATGTTGACCAGCGCCCGGTTTTGCTGGTGGGAAATCTCGCCGCCGTAGGCGATCGTCACCTCCTCGACGTCGTGGTCGGTCGCGATTGCCTTGAGGGCCAGGGCGCTGGCCAGACAGTCCGGATCCGGATTGTCGTGGCAGACGATCGCCAGCGACTCCACCGTCTCGAGGACGGCCACGAGTTCGTCTGCACGGGACATACTTGGTGTACGACGACGAGACGTTTGAATCCCGCGTCGCGTCTCACGAATAGTATCGGCGATCCCAGCTCCCGTCGTGCGGTTCGCTCGAAGGAACGCCGGCTCGGGCCGCGACCGAACTCGGACGGTCGCTCTCGAGGCGCCGTCGAACACGCTTATACCGAAATCAGAACATCTTCGGGTCCGTTCTCGAGCGGAGGTAACGCGGCTGTACCCCTACAGTAGGCTTCCCATCCCGGAGAAACGCGCCTCTTGGTTCAATAATCGAACGGATCGATACCTAAGTGTCACGTCATGACCCCGAACACCAACTCCCGACGACGGTTCCTGCAAACGGCCGGTGGGGCGACCGCGCTGGCGATCGCCGGTTGTCTCGACGGACTGTCTAACGACGGCGAGCAGAACGCACAGGGCACCGATACCGAGACGGACGAGGAGGGGGAGCTGGCGGCGGTCGAGTCCGTCGACGTCGAGAGGATCGCTCGCGATCCGACGACTATCCCCGATCCGGTCGACTGGAACGAACCTCGCGAGCACGACGTCACGGTTCGAACCGAGCGGGTGACCGCCGAGATCGAACCGGGGGTCACCTTCGACTACATGACCTTCGAGGGGCAGGTTCCCGGTCCGATGCTGCGGGTCCGCCGTGGCGACCGCGTCACCCTCACCTTCGAGGTCCCCGACGACCTGAACGTCACGAACCACAACATGGACTTCCACGCGGTTTACGGACCGGGCGGCGGTGCTGACGCGACGACGATTAGCCCCGGCGACGATCCCGCGCAGATCAGCTTCAGAGCCGAGTACCCGGGCGTGTTCATCTACCACTGTGCGATTCCGGACATGGACCAGCACATCAGCGCCGGGATGTTCGGCTCGATTCTCGTCGAGCCCGAGGACGGCCTTCCGGAGGTCGACCGGGAGTTCTACCTCGGCCAGCACGAGATCTACACGGGCGGGTCGGTCGGCGAGGAGGGACACCACGGCTTCGACTTCGACGCAATGCTGGCCGAGCAGCCCACGTACGTCGTCTTCAACGGACAGGCCTACGGTTTCACCGAGGACGGCGTCGGGCCGATGCACGCCGAAGTCGGCGAAACCGCCCGCGTCTACTTCGCCAACGGCGGGCCGAACCTGCTGAGTTCGTGGCACCCGATCGGCAACGTCTGGAGCCGGTTCTACCGCGACGGCGACCTCCTGACCGCCCCCGATCGTAACATCGAGACCGCGCCCGTGGCCCCGGGGACGACCGCCGCGGCCGAGATGGAGTTCCCCGTCCCCGGACCGGTCAAGATCGTCGACCACGCACTGACCCGCGCGGCTCGGCGGGGCGCACTCGCGGTCATCGATGTCGACGGCGAGGCGGATCCCGAAATCTACGATCCGAATCCGTGAGAACCGACCTTCGAAGACCGCCATACGACGGGTAATCGACCCCCGTTTCCAGCGCAGTTAGAACGATGCAAATCGAAACAAACACACCCGTCCCAGTGTCCGGTATCGGCGAGAAACCCGGGGTCGATCAACGCGCTGTCCGCCCATGAGGAACGATATCGACGGCAACCGGATCCGAGTCACGGTGACCGTGACCGAGGACGATTCGATCGAACAGCTCGTCGACTGCGTCGAGGACGTGGTCGACGCTCGCATCGTCGACGCGCCCGACTCGAGTCGCCGCCCGACGACGCTCCGAATCGACGTCCGGGACGTGACGCCGAAACAGTGGGAAGCACTCGAAGTCGCCTTCGAGAAGGGGTACTTCGACTGCCCTCGAGAGACGGATCTCGAGACGCTCGCGGCGAGGCTTTCGATCTCGAAGTCGGCGGTTTCCCAGCGCCTTCGCGCGGCCGAGTCGACGCTCCTCCGCGCGATCGTCGAGGCGACTCGAGCGTCCGGATCGCACGACGTCGACACCGGGGTCGAACCGGAACCCGAAACGCGATAGCCGGCCGAGCGTTACTTCGCGGTCACGGTGCCCGTTGGACGACCAGCAGAACTCGCCGAGTCAACCGTCACGCGCTCGCGCAGGTCGGGAACGTCCGTCGGTCGCTCGACGGTCGTCGTCTCCTCCTCGCGCTTGTTCGGCGCGTACTGGGCGACGTATCGGTGGCGCCAGCGTCCTCCGCGAGTATGTACATCTTTTATCCTGGGAGATCTCAGCCACGTGTATGCGAGACGCGTATCTCGTCGGCGCGGGGCAGTCGGACTACGGGGCGTTCCCCGAGGAGAGCTACCGGTCCCTGTTCCGGACGGCGTTCGAAGCGGCGACGGAGAGCGTACCGAACGGGATCGACGGCGAGGAGATCGACGAAGCCTTCGTCGGTCACCTGGGAGTCGGCGGTCGCCAACTGGGCCTCTCGGGGCCCGCGGTCACCGAACACGTCGGCCTCGGCGGGGTCCCCTGTACGCGCGTCGAGAACGCCTGCGCGGCCAGCGGCTTCGCCGTTCGCCAGGCCGTTCAGGCGGTCAAGTCGGGAATGGCTGACGTCGTTCTGGCCGGCGGCTTCGAGGTCATGTCGGACACGAGCTCCGACGCGACGAAGTACTGGCTCGGCGTCTCCGGGGAAACAGAGTGGGAACGACTCTCCGGGACGACCTTCTCGGGCGTCTACGCCCAGATGGCTTCCGTCCACATGGAGCGGTACGGAACCACCCGCGAACAGCTCTCTCGAGTGGCCGTCAAGAACCACGCAAACGGCGCGAAGAACCCCCACGCCCAGCTGGGGTTCGAGTGCTCGCTCGAGGACGCCGAGTCCGCCCCGGTCGTCGCGGACCCCCTGAACCTCTATCACTGCTGTCCGACCTCCGACGGCGCGGCCTGCGCCCTCATCGTCAGCGAGGACGTCGTCGAGGAGTACACGGACGATCCGATCCGCATCGCCGGCGTCGGCGCGGGCAGCGACAACGTCGGGCTCTTCCAGCGCGACACCTACACCGGCGTCCCCGCGAGCCGGCGCGCCGGCGAACAGGCTTACGAGATGGCCGGCGTCGAGCCGGACGACCTCGACTTCGCGGAGGTCCACGACTGCTTCGCCATCGCCGAACTGCTGGCCTACGAGGATCTGGGCTTCTGCGAGCGCGGCGAGGCCGGCGACCTGATCGAGTCCGGCGCGACCGAACTCGGTGGCGAACTCCCCGTCAACACCTCCGGCGGCCTCAAGTCCAAGGGCCACCCCATCGGCGCGACCGGCGCCGGGCAGGTTGTCGAGGCGTTCAAACAGCTCTGCGGGAAGGCGGGCGAACGGCAGGTCGAGAACCCGACCCGTGGCCTGACTCACAACGTCGGCGGCAGCGGCGGTGCGGCCGTCGTTCACGTATTTGAGAGAGAACGGGAGGTGAGCGCCTAATGACCGCGATCACCGGCGTCGGCGCCTACGCGCCGCGGTTCCGCATCACGGCCGAGGCCTTCGAGGAGGCCTGGGGCCAGTTCCACGCGGCCGGCATCACCGAGAAGGCCGTTCCCGCGGCCGACGAGGACGCGCTGACGATGGGCTACGAGGCCGCCACGCGGGCGGTCGAGGCCGCCGCCGTCGACCCCTCGAGCGTCGACTGGCTCGCCTTCGCCTCCTCGCGGCCGCCGGAGGCCGAGGAAGATCTGACCGCCCGGCTGGGTGAGATGCTCGCCCTCGACGAATCGACGACCCGGCAGCTGTTCACCGGCAGCACGCGCGCCGGCACCCGTGCGCTCTGGGCCGGCATGGATGCGATCGGCGCGGACGCGACCGTCGGGCTCGTCATCGCGGCCGACGCTCCGAAGGGCGACCCCGACGGCGGCGTGGATCACGCCGCGGGCGCCGGCGCCGCCGCGTTCGTCCTCGAGCGCGACGGGCCCGCCGAGATCGTCGACCGCGCCGAGTACACGACGCCCTACCCGGGAACGCGGTTTCGCAACACCGGCGAGGACGAGACGCAAGGACTGGGCGTCACCCAGTACGACCGCGCCGCGTTCACCGAGACGATCGGCGGCGCCGTCGACGGCCTCGAGACCGAACCCGATCCCGACGCCGTCGCGATTCAGGCGCCCGACGGCAAACTCCCCTATCGCGCTGCGGGCGCGGCGGGCGTCGGTACCGACGAGATCCGGGCCGCCGCGACGGTCCACGAATTGGGCGATCTTGGCGCCGCGAGCGTCCCCGTCTCGCTCGCGACGGCCCTCGAGGACGGCGTCGAGTCCGTTCTCGCGGTCGCCCACGGTAGCGGCGCGGGCGCGGACGCGCTCATGGTCGATGCCGACGGCGCAGTCCCCGCGAAAACGGCTCTCGAGGGCGACGACACCCTTTCCTACGCCGAGTACCTGCGCCAGCGCGGCGTCGTCACGACCGGCCCGCCGTCGGGCGGCGGCGCCTACGTCAGCGTCCCCTCGTGGCGCCGGTCGATCCCCCAGCGCTACCGGCTCGAGGCCGGCCGCTGTCCCGACTGCGGCGCGCTCTCGTTCCCGCCGGAAGGTGCCTGCGGCGACTGCGGCTCGCTCGTGGAGTACGAGCCGGTCGAGCTACCCGGGACGGGGACTGTCGAGGCCGTCACAACTATCTCCCAGGGTGGCGCCCCGCCGGAGTTCGCAGAACAGCAGGCCCGGTCGGGCGACTACGCGGCAGCGATCGTTGCCCTCGAGGACGAGTCCGGCACCGAGTCGGTTAGCGTCTCCGCGATGGGCACCGACGCGGCCCCCGAGGCGTTCGCGGTCGGCGAGCGGATCGAAACGACGATTCGCCGAATCTACACGCAGGAAGGCGTGACGCGGTACGGGTTCAAGGTCCGGCCGGCGGACGAATAGCAGGCTCGCGCTCGCGTCGACAACGGGTACGGAGCCCCGAACGGCCGAGTTCGAGGCGTTCGAACGGCGCTCCCCTTACTCGGTGACGAGCCGAACGTCGTCGAAGTACCGACGAACGCCCGTTTCCCAGACGACGTTCATGCCGACGGCGAGCGTCACCGTTCCGCTGAGATCGTCTACCGAGTACGAGTAGGTTTTCCACCCAGAATGGTCTTCGATGTCTTTTTCTCGATCGAAGTCGCTCTCCTCGAGTCCGCTGCGCGGTTTCTTCCCGGCGAAGAACGCGACCTGCGACATCCGGTTGAACGATTCCTGCTGACTGTAGACGTCGACGGTTACCGTCCGTACCCGGCTGACGTTCACCGGCTGTTCGACCCAGATCGTTCCGTCATCGGCGGTTCCGTCGATGTACAGCGCCAACGAGTGGTCGCCGTCAGACGCTCGTTCGGACGTTATCGAGACGGAATGCGCGACCGGATCCGTCGATTCGCCCGGCACCGACGGGAGGTCCGTTCCGACGGTCCATCCGTCGAGGTACGATTCGAACGAACCGTTCCGAAGCGCGCGGGACGACGGCGTCGTCGAGCGATCGGGAATCGGGGGATCGTCGAGACGTTCCGATTCGTCCTGCGGATCCGTACTGGTGGTCGAACGATCGGTGAGCGGCGTCCCTTCGGCGAGTCCAACGCCGAGGAATCCGGCGAAACTGGCCATGTATGATCGTCGTTGCATCGAATAGGCCCGAATATGTGGGGAAAAGTAACTGTACCCCAAGCTAAAACGCTTCTTTGAGTCGTTCCTCGCGATAGTTCCTATGAGAACGGCCCCGAGGGAACGATCGATTCGCCTAGTCGCCGGTCAGCGCCTCGCTCGCAGGCGCGAACTCGATCGTCTGTCCGCGGCCCTCGCGCTCGGCGCGCTCGTAGAGCATGTGTGCCGCGGCGACGGTCTCGATGCCCGTCCCGCCGCTGTCGAAGAGCGTGATCTCGTCGTCGCCGGTCCGCCCGGGCTCGTTCCCGGCGACGATCTCCCCGAGTTCGGCGTGGATATCCTCCTCCGTCACGGCGCCCTCCTGGACGGCTAGCATGAACTCGCCGGAGTCGAAGGTCGCGCGCTCTCGCAGGTCGGGAACGTAGGTCGCGCGTTTGACCGTCTGCGCGTCCACCTCCCGCTTGTCCGGCGAGTACTGACCCATCGCCGTCACGTGGGTGCCCGGCTCGAGGTCGTCGCCGTTGAAGACCGGCTCGCTGGCTTTCGTTGCCGTGATGACGACGTCTGCGTCGGTAACCGCGGCTTCACTCGAGTCGACCGCTCGGACGTCGGCCTCGAGGTCCGCGTCGAAGTCGGCGGCGAAGGATTCGCGGCTCTCGGGGGTTGGGGAGTAGACGCGAACCTCGGCGAAGTCGCGGACGGTCGCCGTCGCGCGCAGTTGGCCCCGCGCCTGCGCGCCGCTGCCGATGACGGCGAGGACGGTCGCGTCCTCACGCGCGAGTTCGTCGACCGCGACGGCGCCCGCCGCGCCGGTCTTGTGGGGGTTCATGCTGGCGCCGTCGAGCAGGGCGAGCGGCGCACCGCTGTCGGCGTCGAACAGCGGCGTCATGAACCACGCGTCTCCGGCGCCGAAGCCGGCACTGTACATGTAGCCGCCCATCGCTCCGGTCTCGGGGAGGACGGCGGCGTAGCTCGTCAGCATCCCCTCGGGATCGGCGCGGAAGAACTTCGACCGCGGCTGGGCTGGCGCGCCCTCGCCGCGCTGGCGGTACCCCTCGCGGACGGTGGCGACGTAGTCAGCCGGTGATGCAAGGTCACTGACGTCCTCACTGGAGAGAAACAGGGTCGCAGTCATAGCAGAAAACGGGACGCGAGCGGAGATAAAAACCGGGGAGACAAGAACGACCTCAGTCGGCGTTCATCGGCGGCCGCGTGGACTTGGGTTCGTCCGCACCGTCTGCGGGCGTATTGACGAACATCGCGTGCCCGATGATCGCCATCGCGACGAACGCGCCGACAGGCACCGCAGCCGTCAACGAGAGTCCCACGAGCGTGAGGGCTGCAGTGATACCGAGCAGTGCGACTGGGATGAGGCCGAGAACAATGTCGTAATATCCAGTCATAATCTGTACTATCATATGAGGAATAGCCATATAAGCGTTTTCCATAATTAGCCGATACTGGATTCATTTCTCATCCGTATATAGCGTGGTGGATTTGCATAACTTATGAGATCATTATCTGCGCTCTCGAGATCGGTAATTTGGCCGCGTTTGCGACTAGTTACGGTAATACAGATTATATGATTTTAATATCCAACGTTGCTAATCGCAGGACGTAATCGGGACTCTGAACTAAGCGAAGTGGATCACACCACGGATCGTATATAATTATCGTACATTATTATAATCTCCACCTCGAGATAGTTTATCCCGTTTGTGATAAGTCACGGGACCGACCAACCGAAACGAAACCTGCAGACGGGGGCCAGCCGGCGGTAATCAAAGACGATTGTCGTATTCGATACGCTCGATCGAACGGTCGACGATGGCCAGTTCGCGGTGCGACGGAAAACACGGAGTACGCGGTCTGCAGTGATTCGATGCCAGCGAAACCACGTCGGAGGCCGAGCGAACAGCCCCGGTCGCCAAGCAGGAAAATAACTCGTCTCGTCGTCGTCAGGCTCCGGATGGTCGCAAATCGAATCCTCGAAACGAAGCGGATCGACGCGACCGACTCGTCAGGACCGCACCAGTTGCGTCACGCGTTGTTCATCCGCTTGCTCTCGCGGTTGCCACAGCGCGAGCACTCGCGGACGCGGTAGGGTTCGCGGGAGTACTGAGCGGTTTCGTCGTCGTCGCCCTCGGTTATCAGTTGGATCGAAACCTCGTGAAGCGTATCGGTTCCGCAGACCGCACACGGTTCGGTCATCCCGTCTGATACGCCGTTCGTCGTTGCCATATTCGGACCTTACACTGCACCACCATATATCGTCGACAGCGACTGCGGATCAGGAGAAGGGGTATATATAGGTATTTTCGCAAATTGAAGACGCGACGTGACGATCGCGGTGACAATCGATATGAACCGGTCTCGGTCGCTTCGTCGGCGATAACGACGCTTTTGTGGCTGTCTCACACCGCTCTCGAGCGGTGACGATGACCGGGCGATGAGATTTATCAGCGTCAAAGACACTCTCTACTACTCGGAAAACATTTAGCGATGAATCTCCAAAGCGGTCACGTATGGACGACGAATCCTCCATCGAGGAGATTCTCAATACGATCGGGGACGAGCACGCCCGGACCGTCCTCGCCTCGATCAGCCGCGAGCCCGGCTCCGCGAAGGAGTTGGCCGAGCGGCTCGATCTCTCCCAACCGACGATCTATCGCCGCCTCGAGCTCCTCGAAGCGAACGATCTTATCGAGTACCGCACCCTCGTCGCGGACGACGGGAACCACTACAAGGAGTACACGTGTAACTTCAACAGCACGGTCATCTCGCTCGACGACGACGAGTACGACGTTCGTATCTTCCGGGAGGAGAACCTCCCCGATCGGTTTTCACAGCTCTGGGACGAACTCGGCGTGAACTAACGACTCGAGATAACATGACAGGAGACACAGCGACACCGACCGCACGCGCCGGTGAGACCCGATGACCGTCGCCGGGCTCAGTCAGGCGCTGCTCATGGTGATGCAGATGGCCGTCTTCGCGCTCTCGCTCGGGCTGACGCTCATCAGCTTCCAGTCCTACCGCCAACGCCAGTCCAAGCGCCTGGAGTCCGCGTTCATCGGCTTCGCGTTTCTCAGTATGGGTGTCGGACTCACGACGATCGTTTCGCAACTCCCCGATCCGATGACGCTGTTTCGCGTCGTCGAGACGGTGCCGTTTATCGTCGGTTTCGGCATGCTCTACGTCTCGCTGTACCGGTAACGCTGACTACTTGGCCGACGGCGGCGCGGTCGTTTCGACGCGGTCCTCGAGCCAGGCGATCGCGTCCTCGACGGCTGCCTCGTCGGTCCCTCGCACGCGGATCCGCCCCGGCCGATTCTCGCCCCGCGGATAGCTGCCGACGCTGACGTCGAACGTTTCAGTGACCCCCTCGAGCACCTCGTGCAGCGATCCCTCGGGAGCGGGCGTGTAGATCGTCTTGGCGACGGCGTCGCCACGAAACTCGTCTTCGACCGCGCGGAACATGGCCTGCATCTCGTCGGGGATGCCGGCGAAGACGTAGACGTTCTCGACGATACAGCCCGGTGCCCAGCCCGCGTCGGTCACGATCGGCGTCGCGCCCTCGGGCAGCGACGCCGCGGCGTCGAGATCGAGCTCGAGGTCGTACTCCTCGACTAAGTCCGGATTCTCGTCGCGGAACTCGGCCGCCTTCTCGAACAATCGCTCTCGAATGCGATCGAAGACGACGAACTCGCGGTCGAGGCCGTCCGCGACGGCTTCGACAGTCACGTCATCAGGCGTGCCGCCGATCCCGCCGGTGACGATCACGGCGTCGAACGCGTCGTTCCAGCGGGCGGCGTAGTCGGCGATCAGCGCTCGGTCGTCGGGAATCGTCAGGATGCGATCGACGCTGCTCCCGCGTTCGGTGATCCGCTCGGCCAGCCACGAGGCGTTCGTGTTCGTCGTTGCTCCGGCCAGCAACTCGTCGCCGACGGTGACGATCGCGACGTGCATAGCCGCCGTTCGGTCTCCCGACAGTTAGCGCCTCCGCTCGCACGGGTCGCCCTCACTCGACGGTGACGGTCGGACGCTTCGTGTACAACGGCACGGCGACGACCGACTGGCAACTCGAGGTTCCACCATCAGGGAGGCGACATGATGAGTAGTTCGGCGTTCGGTACTCGCTCAATCGTCTTTCACTTCCGTACCATCTACCGCCTTCTGTTGGTAGACAGTGTCGTCGTTCGACCGGAGTTCGTGCAACGTTGTCCCGATGGTTCGATAGCTGTAGACGAGCAGATAGAACGACACGATGCCCGCCGCGAATAGGGCAGTCGTGCTAATTGCACCGGTTTGTGTGGGAACGTAGACGACGAGGATGAATCCTCTTGTCTGGGTCGTCCAGTCGAACTCTGGAATCTCCGCCCGCCAGACGTTCCACGCGACGAACAGTAATCCACCGATTGTCCACAATCCAAGCGCCAGCGACCAGCTTTTTAGGTACCGGTACTGGCGAGTGACAGTCGAAATTTCCCGCAGTGAAAATCCGGACCGAAGCGTTCGGTGAACGGCGTAATTCGCGAGCGCCGCAGGGATCAGATAGAACGTCCCAAGAAGGACTGTGAGGAACACCACGTTCAGAGGAAGAATGATCTCGATCGGGTCTCCGAGTAGATCGGAGGGTGGAACCGTCCCTGTGAGAACGAGGATATTCTGCAGCGTCGTCGAGTCGACGGCGCGGGACGACCGAGAACACCCACTACAGAACGGGATTCGATCCAACTCGCGGCGAATCGGCGACAGGGATCGAACGGATCTTCCCCATCGTGGCGACCGGCGAGCGGTTCGTGCTGGCTCTCGCCGGCTATACGGCAGTCGTCGCGCGAATCGTCGAGGATCGACGGTCGGCGTGAGACGGACTTCGGTCGAGACGGTGCCGCGATGACGCCGGAATCGGCGGCCCCAATCTCGAGAATTCGGTTTCGGTGTGGTCCGTGTCGCTCGTGCCACCGCTATCGCTCGGCGGGATCGAGCAGCGACCGTCGAGAGACCGACTCGCGTGCTCGACTTCATCAACTGCGTGCGAGCGAGCGAAGCTGTTCGAGACGTGTCTCGAGGGATGGATGCGTCGATCGGGGTCCCGTCCCACTGTTCGCGGGTCCAAGAGTCGGAAGCACGTTGATCGCGTTCGTCGATCGAGCGTGGTCTCGGAGATCCGCAGTCGGTTTCGGAGTCGCCGACTCGTCGAGTGTCTCGAGTGCGCTGGCGAGTGCAGCGGGCTCACCGGTCATCACAGCGGCGGCGCGGTCGGCGGCCAACTCTCGACCACGCGAAAAGATGCTGACACCAATCAAGGCGATAAACGAGAGGTGATGGCCACAGAGCTCGAAGACGTTCGACGTGCGACCCTCGTCTTCCGTGAGCGTCTCAGCGGCGATGAGCGGCATTAGTAGGACCGAGATCAGTCGAAGATCGTCGTTGGCGATATGACCGATCTCGTGTGCGAGCACTGCCGACAGCTCGGACTGTGACAGCGTCTCGATAAGCCCCGTCGAGAGTACGATAACCGGCGTCTCGTCGCGGTCAGCGTTGATAATGGACGTATCTGGCCGATACGTCGTATATGCAAGCGGAGTGGCCGTCGAGTCGATCCGGACCGTCGGTGTCGCAATCCCTACCTGCCTCGCGAGCCGCTCGGCTGAAGAGTCGATATACGACGTCTCGGCCATCGTGGTCTCTGAGAGCGGCGTCGTTCGCTCGAGGAAGGCGGCACGTTCGGTTCGAATAATGCGTACGATCGCTCGAACGAACAAGCCTGTTGCGCCGAGCGCACAGAGTAACCAGACGATCGGCCAGAACATCTGAGGAGGAGTGATTTGAACGAACCCCAGGAGATCTGATCCATACGCGGAGAGGATCATTCCACCAGTGACTGCCATTACGGCCACAATAGCGAAGCTGCAAGCGAGTACCATCCCACTAATGGCTGCCGCGAGGACCGCACGGGTTGCGAGTCCAGCCGGGCCCGTCAGTCGCATATCGGACTATTTTCCGTACTGTCTAAAAAAAGATAGTTCCCTATCGAAACGTCGAACCGCTCGGTGACGCCCTCGAGCACCTCGTGGAGCGATCCCTCGGGTGCCGGTGTGTACAGCGTCTCCGCGGTGGAGTCCCCTCTGAAACTCGTCGGCGACCGCCTCGAACATCGCCGTTATCTCGTCGGGGATGCCGGCGAAGACGGAGACGTTCTCGACGATGCAGCCTGGGGCCCACCCCTCGTCGACGACGATCGGCGTCGCACCCTCGGGGATCGAGGCCGCGGCGCGATGTCGAGCTGGAGATCGTACTCTGCGACCATCTCGAGGTTCGCCTCGCGGAACGCGGCCACCTTCTCGGCCAGCCGCGCCCGGATCTCGCCGTGGACGACGAACTCCCGCGCTCGGTGATCTGCTCGGCCAGCCACGAGGCGTTCGTGTTCGTCGTCGCTCCGGCCAGCAACTCGTCGCCGACGGTGACGATCACGGCGTGCATAGCCGCCGTTCGACCTCGAGTTAGCCGCTCCGCCCGCGGAACTCGATCGAAATTGGGGACGATGCCGAGCCGATACTCCGTCTCGGACTGGCGGAGGCGGGTGCCGTCACGACCACCGCGTGATTGGTTCGTTGGCTCCCGCTCGACGGACGTATTCGGACTGCATCCCGGTGACCGCGTCGACGAATCGCTCGCCGGCATCCAGACGGTCGCACACTCGCTCGAGCTTCCAGCGGCTAGGTGTCGTTCGCTCGGTCCAGCGCGCTTCGAGGGGACTGAGATACGTCTCGATCGTCTCGTCGGACACGCCTTGCTCCCGGAGGCCGCGGCGGGCGAACGCGAAGAGTTCGTCGTATATCACGTCCCGATCGGATGTGCGATCGCCGTCGGCGGTGATCCACGCGAGATCGGCCTCGAGGCCGTTCGCGACCGCGTCGTAGAAACTCGCCGCGGCGGCCTCGCGCTCGAGGGTCGCGATCGGATGGGCGGCCCCGACGAGCCCGCGGAGGAGGCCGGCGACGAGACACTGGAGGCCGACGGTTTCGGCGACCGTCGGCTGGGTCGGCAGCGGTCGGTACTCGAGTCGGACCGACCAGCGATCCCCCTCCGCGACCGGCTGGCCGCCGACGACGGTGCGGAGCCACCGCCAGTAGGTCCCGCGCTTGTGGTCGAGTTCCCAGAACCGATCGGCGAACTCCTCTCGGTCGCCGGCGGCGAGCCACTCGCGGAGGAACGGTGCACAGGTCTGGTCGGCGACGAGCCTGTCGATGGCGTCTGTCGTGCGCTCGATCCGCCGGGGAACGCGAACCTTTTCCCAGGCCCGATTGACGGACTGTTCGAACACCGGGATCCGGAGTTCGTGGTGGGTCGCCTCGAGGAGCGCGTACGGATCAGTGGGACCCGCGGACTCGTCCCGTTTCTCAAAATCGTATAGATCGGGCGGCAACAGCGGCGAGTTCGTCGCGAGCGCCAGCACCGGACCGAGGGTCCCGAGCGCGGTGTTGTAGTACCGTGGAAACGCCTCGACGTCGGGGATCTGGACGTGGGGCTGGACGGAACTCGTCAGCGACTCGAACAGGAGCGACGGGAACGTCTCCTCGACGCCCGGCACCGAGAGCGCGATTTCGCCCCCCGTTCGCGCCAGCACATCGTTGTCGATCGCGTAGTATCGCGCCGATTCCGTCATGTTCTCTGCGAGCGTCACGCCCTCCCGCTCCGCGGTGGCCGCGAGGTACTCGCGGGTACCCTCCGACGGCGGCCGCGTCCACATCGCGTCCAGTACGATCTCGAGGCCGTCCGCTTCGGCGTCCGATTGCGCCTTCCGGACGCGACGCTCGAGTTGGGCCGCCTGCGCGGCGATTCCCGCCCCGTCGAACGGCGTCGGTTCGGTGTTGAACTCGACGTTGTGTCGCCCGAGTTCTCGCTCGCAGCGGCCCTCGAAGACGGCGTCCGGGACGCGAGCGAGACGTCCCGCCTCGTCGACGGCGTAGGCCTCGAGCTCGAGCCCCAGTCCGAAGCCGGGACTGTCAAATCGGCCGGCTCGGAGGGCGTCGGTGACCCGCGCGGCCTGCTCGTCGACGCGCCGGTCGAACTCGCGGCGCGTCTCGTCGGCCAGCGATCGCGCGACGAGGGCGACGGGATCCGTCATTACGGAACCGACTCGAGCCAGTTGCATCAAACCGGGGTGTGGTCGTCCGCCGGAACCCACGTCGCGTATCCGCCGCTATCGCCGCGACGGCGACCGCCCGTTCGGCGCGCCGAATTGGCGCTACGGATCGACGCGAACGTCGAACTGCGCCGTGATCAGGGTCCCCTCCGGCCTGGTCTGTAAGAACAGCCGATACCGACCCGGAGTTGGAAATCGGGCCCCGAATTCGACGCGGCCGCTGTCGGGGGCCGTCGCTTCGGGATGGACGTGCAGGTACGCGAGGTCGCCCTCGCGGAGCGCGACGAGATGCCCGAGCGCACCGAGGTACGACTCGAGTTCCGGCTCCGGATCGCTGTCGCGCCGAACCGCGAACGACAAGCGGCCGCGTTCGTCGGCGACGATGTCGTCGGTGAGCAGTTCAATCCCGTAGTTCCCCGCGGTCGCGCGACGCGAGGCGTCCGGGCGCTCGTCGTGGGTCACCGTCCCGGGTGCGAGCAGATCGAAACCCAACGTGGTCGGGTTCCCGTCGACGACGACGTCCACGAACGCGCGGTAGACGCCCGGATCCGGCACCGCGAGATCCTCGACGAGCCACGTCCCGTCCGACTGCAGTTCCGGGTGGCGGTGCTGGAATCGGGTCAGATCCCGCCGCACGACGACGAGGTGACTCGGCCGGCCGTGCGCCTCCTCGAAGTCGGTCACGACCGCTCCGTCCTCGTCGACGATCTGGAACGTCCAGTGGACGGGCGTCTTGGGTTCGAATCGCGTCTCCGACGGCTCGAGGCGGAGCCCGTTCGCCGCGAGCGACAGTCCGCCCGGCGCGGCGTGTCCCCCGGGTGCGTGCCCCCGATTCGCGTCGGTCGATCCGTCGCCGTGACTCGAGTGCTCTCCCATACCGAGCGGTTCGCTCTCGAGGGCCATACTGCTTGGCGTCGGGATTACCTACGCGATACGAATAGACTTATGCGCGCTTGAGATGCTGAATATTCACTCGTAGAGGGCTTTAGTCGGCAGCGTTAAATCCCTCAGCCACAGTCCTCGTGGGTGGTTATCACTATCTCGATAATGCCGATCTTTAACCGTCTGAATCGAATATCCCGGTCTAATGAATCAAGCCGCCGGACGCTATGACCAGCCGGAGGTACTGGGCCTCGAGAACGGTCTCGAGGCGTTTCAGTCCAGTTCCGAGTTCCGTGGTCCAGTCGAACCGCTCGACGAGCACACCTGCAACGATCACTTTGCACACATCTACGAGACTCCTGCGGAGAAGTTCGGGGCCGCCATCCCGTTTATTCGGCACGGGCTCGAGCGCGGCGAGCGCGTCATGTATGTCATCGACGAGAGTACCGAAGCCGAGGTGCGGGACGCGATGCGCGACGCCGGACTCGATGTCGATCCCGCGCTCGCCGCGGGCGCACTGACGTTCCACACCGCACAGGAGACCTATCTCCGAGACGGATCGTTCGAGCCCGACGAGATGATCGACTTCTACGGTGAGATGGTCACCGAGGCTACGAAGGACTACGAGGCGCTCCGGATCGTCGCCGAGATGACGTGGCTCGACGACGACGAGACGCCGGTCAAGCAGTTCATCGAGTACGAGCAGAAAATCAACGATCTCTTCGACCAGACGGATTCGCTTGCGGTCTGTCAGTACAACCGTGACTTGTTCGCACCGGAGGTCATCCGGAACGTCGTCCAGACGCACCCGCATCTCATCTACGACGGCGCCGCGTGCCACAACGTCTACTACACGCCGCCGGAGGAGTTCTTCGGTGCCGACGCACCGGCCCGCGAAAACGAGCGCATGCTCCGGACGCTCCGGGACCGGACCACGGCGAAGGCCCAACTCCACCGCCGCGAACGATTCCTGCAGAATCTGTACGAGGTCTCGTCCGATCCCACGCGCTCGTTCGAGGAGAAATTGCAGGCGCTGTTCGATCTCGGATGCGGGCAGTTCGGCCTCGAACTTGGAGCGATGGCCACGGTCGATCCCGACGCCGATCAGTTCGAGGTCGAATTTGTGAGCGACGATCACGAGTACTTCGAGGCGGGTCTCGAACTCCCGCTGTCGGAAACGTACTGCACCGCGGCGACCGACACCGGCGGGATCGGGAGCGTGGCCGACCCCGTTGCGGCCGGGTACGACGATATCCACGTTCACAACGAGTTCGGCATCAAAACGTATCTCGGCACCTATATCGAGGTCGAGGGCGACGACAACCGAACGTTCTTCTTCGTGTCCGAGAAGCCCCGCGACGAGGACTTCTCGGCTAACGAGCGCACGTTCCAGCGGTTGCTGGGGCAGTGGGTCAAGTACGAACTCGAACGCCAGCAGCGCGAACGGTTCCTCCACGAGTGTTACGAGATCACGTCCGATCCCGCCCTCGGCTTCGAGGAGAAACTCGAGCAGTTACTCGAACTCGGATGCGACCGGTTCGACCTCGAGATCGCCGGCCTGAATCACTTGCCGTCGTGGGACGGCAAATTCCGACTCGAGAAGGGTATCGGACTCGGCTTAGATGCCGACGAGGAGCTGTGGACCGACCCGGACAACGGCTGTTACTGCCGTCAGACCGTGACCGAGGATAGTCCGGTCGAGATGCTCGACGTGCGCGGCACTCATTGGGCCGAGGACGCGATCTACCAGGAGTTCGGCCTGACGAGCTACCTCGGGACGAAAGTGTCGACCGGAGCCGCGCCGTACGGCACGCTCTGGTTCGGGAGTACCGAACCGCGGGAGCGACCGTTTTCGGAGACCGAACGCTCGTTTATCGAGTTGATGGGACAGTGGGTCAGCTACGAGATCGAGCGCCGCGAAAACAACGACTCCCAGCGGAAACTCTACGAAATCACCGCCGATCCCGATCTCGATCCAGACGAGAAGATCGATCAATTGCTAGCAGTCGGCTGCAAGCGGCTGAACCTCCCCATCGGGATGCTCACTCGCAAACGCGAGCGGGCGTTCGAGATCGAGCATATGCACGGTACGCATCCCGAACTCGACGAAGGGACGCTCACCCCGCCGTTGACGGACAACTACTGCCGTCGCGTCGTCAACACCGGGGACTCGATTAGCGTCGGCGACGCCGAGGCGGCCGGGTGGGACGGCGACGCGCTCTACCACGAATTCGATCTCAAGTGTTACGCCGGGACGCAGGTGTTCGTCCGCGGCGAGAACTACGGCACCGTCTGTTTCACCGATCTGGGGACTCGAGAGGAGTTCACCGAGGCGGAGCAGGTGTTTCTCGATATCCTCGGCCAATGTGTGAGCTACGAAATCGAGCGCCAACAGCACGAGGCAGACCTCAAGGACACGATCGAGCAACTGGAACGATCCAACGACCGGCTGCGGCAGTTCGCGTACGCCGCCTCGCACGACCTGCAGGAACCGCTCCGGATGGTTTCGACGTATCTACAGCTGCTGGAAAACCGGTACAAGGAGGACCTCGACGGGGACGCGAAGGACTTCATCGATTTCGCAGTCAACGGAGCCGACCGGATGCGGGAGATGGTCGACGATCTGCTCGCGTTCTCGCGGGTCGAACACGCCGACGATGAGTTCGATTCGGTCGACTGTGACGCGGTCCTCGACCACGTCACCGACGATCTCCGGATGCAGATCGAGGAGAACGACGCGGAGATCAGCAGCGAGTCACTGCCGACGGTGAGCGGCGACCACGAGCAACTCGAGCACCTGTTCAGTAATCTCGTCTCGAACGCTATCAAGTATAACGAGAGTGATCCGCCGTGCGTCGAAATCTCGGCCGATCAGCGGGCTAACAGCTGGGAATTCTCGGTTACCGATAACGGGATCGGGATCGCGCCGGACGAAGCGGACAAGATATTCGACGTTTTCAAGCGGCTCCACCACGACGACGAGTACTCGGGGACGGGAGTCGGACTCTCGCTCTGCCAGAAGATCGTCAATAATCACGGCGGCGAAATCTGGGTCGAGTCCGAACCCGGCGAGGGGGCGACGTTCTCATTTACGCTTCCTGCGACGCGGAATCCGACGCAGTGAGTCCGCGGCCGTACGGTCCGCTGCGGCCCTGAACGACCGTCGACTTCGACGGTCGACCCGGCGCTTTCGAACGCACGCTCCGCAACCACTAAACGCCGAACGGCCCAACGACGTCACAATGACCGACTGGACCGAGAAGTACCGTCCGACGACACTGTCGGAGGTACGCGGAAACAACAAGGCCCGCGACAAACTCGAGGACTGGGCCGAGAGCTGGGACGACCACCGGGATGCGGTGATCGTCCACGGGAGCCCGGGCGTGGGGAAGACCTCCGCGGCCCACGCGCTGGCCGGCGACATGGGGTGGCCGGTGATGGAGCTCAACGCCAGCGACAGCCGGGGGGCCGACGTCATCGAGCGCGTCGCGGGCGAGGCCTCGAAGAGCGGGACGCTCACGGGCGGCGAGGCCGGCCGGCGACTGGTGATCTTAGACGAGGCGGACAACTTCCACGGCAACGCCGACTACGGCGGTTCGGCCGAGGTCACGCGGGTCGTCAAGGACGCCAACCAGCCGATCGTCCTCGTGGCCAACGAGTTCTACGACATGAGCCAGTCGCTGCGCAACAGCTGCGAGACCATCGAATTTCGCGACGTCTCGAAGCGCTCGATCGTCCCCGTGTTGCGCGATATCTGCCGGCGCGAGGACGTCGAGTTCGAGGAGGAGGCCTTGGAGAAGATCGCCGAGGACACCAGTGGCGACCTGCGGTCGGCAGTCAACGACCTGCAAGCGGTCGCCGAGGAAGCCGAGCGGCTGACCGTCGAGGACGTCGTCACCGGCCAGCGCGACACCACTGAGGGAATCTTCGACTTCCTCGACGCGCTCATCAAGGAGGAAGACGCCGAGGGCGCCCTTCGCGCATCGTACGACGTCGACGAGAACCCCGACGAGATGCTGAACTGGATCGAGGACAACGTCCCCAAGGACTACGCGGGCGCGGAGCTGGCCGACGCCTACGAGTTCCTCGCGAACGCCGACCGGTGGCTGGGCCGGGTGCGGGCGACCCAGGACTACTCCTACTGGCGCTACGCGTCGGACAACATGACCGCCGGAGTCGCCGCCTCGCGCCGCGAGCCCAAGGGCGGTTGGACCCGCTACGGGCCGCCGAGCTACTGGTCGAAACTCGGCCGCACCAAGGGGACCCGTAACACCCGCGACGCCATCGCGGAACGCATCGCCGAACGCGAGGGCACCAGCGTCGGGACCGCCCGGCGGGAGATACTCCCGTTCCTCTCGGCGATGACCCACCACTGCAAAAACCGGGATCTGACGGTCCGGATGGCCGCGGTGTACGAACTTGACGAGAAGGAAGTTTCGTTCGTCACCGGCAGCGGGAAAGATACCAACAAGGTCGAGTCCATCGTCGAGGAGGCCGAGGAGCGACGAACCGAGGAGACCGTCGAACACTCCGGCTCGGCCTTCTTCGAACCCGAGGACGCCGGCGACGGTGACGGCGAGGACGATCCCGATGCCGCGGACTCGAGCGACGAGGCCGATGGGCAAGAGACTCTCGCGACGGCCGGGTCGGCGGACGACGCGAACGGAGCGGCGGAGTCGGCGACCGACGAACCCGACGCGGACGGCGGCGAGGATCCCGACGCCGACGACGACCAGTCGGGACTATCCGACTTCCTCTAGCCGACCGCAACGATGCGAACCAGTCGATCTTCGAGAGAGTCTACGGACACTGATATACCACCGTGTAGTACTACCGGCACTATTACTTCGGAGAACGACGACAGTTACTCTCGGTGACCGACCGAATGACTGGCCAACACACCTGTCCCCTCTGTACGGACGCGTACGACGATCGAACGAGCCTCCGGGTTCACCTCGAGGTCGAACACCGGAAGTCGGAGATCGTCTCCGAGTTCGTCGACCTGCACGCCGCCGGCGCCGGGAGCCGGGTCGACGGCGATCCAACGGTCGTCGGAGAGGACCGACAGGCGCCGTCGGCCGACTGAGGTTCCCGTTCTGTCCTTCCCGTTCTCCCCGCCCACGTCGAGCGTCGGCTGACTCGAACAGACTTCAGTCGTCCGCAGTCGAGAGTCGCTCGAGGAACGAAGCCGAGAGCGCGTCGGCGACGCCGGTGGCCAGCGCCGCCGGCGACTCGCCGTCGAGCGGCGGCACCGTCTCGACGCCGTAGCCGGTCATACGCTCGAGTTCGTCGGGGTTCGTCCGCTCGGCGACCGTCGCACCGGCGTACTCGTTGCAGACGATCCCCGCGATGTCGACGCCGCGACGCTCTAGGGCCTCGATCGAGAGCGCGGTGTGGTTCAGCGTGCCCAGCCCTGAGCGGGTGACGACGACGGCCGTCGCCTCGAGGTCGGCGACGAGATCGATCACCTCGCGGTCGCCGGCCAGCGGGACGCGGAGCCCGCCGATCCCCTCGACGATCGGGGCGGCCGTCTCGGCGACGGCGTCCTCGCAGGCCACCCGAAGTTCCTCGTAGGAGAGTTCCTCGTCGGCCATCTCGGCCGCGACTCGCGGCGCCAGCGCGGGCTCGAGATAGTGGGGACAGGTCGCCGCCTCCGAGTCCCCACAGGCGTCGGCGACGAACGCAGCGTCGTCGTCCGGCGGATGCCCCGTCTGGGCAGGTTTGATCGCTCGGGTGTCGACGCCTCGCTCGCGAAACCAGCGGGTGATCCCCGCGGTGACGACGGTCTTTCCGATTCCGGTTCCGGTGCCAACGACTGCGATGGGGTCGGTCATAGGAGTCCGAGTTCGTCCCCGGTCGCCCGGAACGCCTCAAGGCAGGCGACGATGTCGTCGCGATCGTGGGTCGCCATCGGAACGACCCGGATGCGACTGGTTCCCTCGGGAACCGTGGGGGGCCTGATCGCGGGCGCGACGACGTTTCGTTCTCGCACGCCCTCCGCGAGCGCGAGCGCGTCGGTTCGATCGCCGACGATGACCGGGAGGATCTGCGAGTCGCCGAGCACCTCCAGACCCATCGACTCGAGGCCGTCTCGGAGGTGCGAGACGTTCTCCCAGAGACGCTCGCGGACGTCGCTGTGACGGGCGACGTGCAGCGCCTCGCTGGCGGCGGCGGCGGCGGGCGGGGCGAGGCCGGTCGAGAAGACGAACGAGCGGGCGTCGTTGACGAGACACTCGATTAGGTCCTCGCTGCCCGCGACGTAGCCGCCCTGACTCGCCAGCGCCTTCGAGAGCGTTCCCAGCTGGATGTGGACGCGGTCCGCGATGCCCTCGGCCTGGACGACGCCGCCGCCGTCGACGTAGAGCCCGGTCGCGTGGGCCTCGTCGACCATCACCCACGCGCCGTGGGCCTCGGCGGCGTCGCAAATCGCCTCGAGGGGCGCGACGGTGCCGTCCATGCTGAACACGGAGTCGGTGACGACCAGCCAGGACTCCTCGCTCGAGCCGGCGCGGTCGGCCCGGTCCTCGAGTTTCGACCGCAGGTCCGCGGCGTCGCAGTGGTCGTAGACGACCGTCTCGGCGTCGGCGAGTCGACAGCCGTCGATGATGCTCGCGTGATTGAGCTCGTCGGAGAAGATCACGTCCGGCGCTAAGGCCGCGATCGTCCCGACGTTGGCGGCGTACCCCGAGGAGAAGACGAGCGCGCGCTCAGCGTCTTTCGTCTCGGCGAGCTGGCGCTCTAAGTCCCGGTGGACCATCGTATCGCCGGTCACGAGCCGGCTCGCGCCGGCGCCCGTGCCGACGGTCGCGGCGGCCTGCCGGGCGGCGTTCTCGACGCGCTGGTCGTCGGTCAGCCCCAAGTAATTGTTCGAGGCGAAAACCAGCGCCTCGGTCGAGTCGAGGACCGGTAGCTCGCCGCCCGACGGCGGGGCGAAGTAGCCACGCTCGGCGACTCGGTCGACGGGCGAAAGCGATCGTTTCAGATCGGTGTCCTCGAGCGATCGGAGCCGGTCCTCGAGGTCGAACCCGCGATCTTCCATTCGGGTAAAGGGTGACATTGCCATGGTTTCACTCTCACGGTTCCGTTCGGAGCGGCCGTTCCCCGCGATACCATCCGGGAGGACGGCTCGGGCACTGCTGTGGCTGCGTCGGCGGAGCGGACGGGACGCCCGAGCGGTTCAGAAGCCGGGCATCAACTCGGCGGGACCAAAGACGCCGTACTCGCCCGCACGGTTTCGGCGAGCGCCGGCTTTCAGGTAGCCAAGCGCCGGTCCGTTGACGTTGGCTTCCATGCTCGTCTCGTCGCCGAGTTGGAACGTGTTCGTCGACGTCTCGCCGTCGAACGTCCGGCCCGTCACGCGGACTGTCGTGGTCGTCGGCTTCTCGTCGCTTTGCACGTCGAGGATGCCGCCCACCGTGACGTCCTCGGCGTCGCAGACCCCCGCGCGCTCGAGCAGGACGTCGTCGGCGTGTTCCATGTCTTCGAACTCGATGACGCCGTCGCGGTCGTCGATGATCGCCTCGATTTCCTCGTCGGAGAGGTTGCGCGCGGTCTCGATGTCGTAGTCGGGGAGGTGGGCGATGTCCTCGCGGACGGTGCCACGGTTGTCCTCGTAGCCCGACTTGAGTCCGACGCCCCACCAGATGTCGACGTCAGTGACCTCGACGAACGACTGGGCGGCGAGCGCCGCGGCGCCCGTCAGGAGACCGGGCGTCGCGCCGGCGCCGCAGATGAAGGTGATGCCCGCGTCCTCGAAAGCCGCGCTGCGCTCGTCCAACATGTCGATCACGCGCGAGCGTTTGAGCACGTCGATCAGCACGCCCGAGTAGCCGCCCTCGAGGAAGCGGTCGGCGACCCGCGGGATGAAGTCGTGTTCGTAGTTCGGCAGCGCGAGCAGGACGGCGTCGATCCCGTCGCCGCGATCGATGACGTCCTGAATGGGGTCCTCGCTGGGGCGAGCCTGCTCGGAGGCGATGACGCCCCTGTCCTCGCCGTGTTGTTTGACGCCGCCCTCGCTGTCGAGGGTAGTCGATCCCCCGCCGTCGGTTGCGACTTCGTTGTCGATATTCCCCTCCGTCGCCGCCAGCAGTTCGTCGACGTCCAGCCCGTCGAAGTCGATCGCGGTGCCGTGGCGGTCGCAGGCCGCGACCGGCGTCAACTCCGCTTTGTGCTGGCTCACTTCGAGCGCTCGTCGGCCGATACCTCCCGTTCCAAGTACTGCAAACGTGACTTCGTCCATGAGTGTACTCGCGTCTCTCGTTCGTCAGTCGTCGCTCGGTTCCGCGCCCGTACTCGCCGACGTCTCGGTCGACGATTCCGCAGCGTCGTCGTGGCGGGCCTTGACCGTCTCGGGGTCGTACTCGTTGACCTCCATGTTGGGCTCGAGTCCGGCCCGCTCGACGATCGCGAGGTCGTCGCCGGGCGACTGGCCCTCTGTGGTCAGGTAATCGCCCGTGAGCAGCCCGTCGGCGCCGGCCTCGAGGGGCAGGTGCTGCTCCTCAGGCGCGAGGTTCGCTTCGCGACCGCCGGTCAGGCGCACCCGCGACTCGGGGTGGAGCAGTTTGTAGACCGCGACCGTCTTCACGATCTCCTCAGTGGTGATGTCGGCACCCCGTTCGTACAGCGGCGTCCCCTCGACCGGGTTCAACACGTTCACCGGCAGCGAGGAGATGCCGATGTCCTGGAGGGCGATCGCGGCCTCGACGCGGTCGGCCGGCGTCTCGCCCATTCCGAGGATGACGCCGGCACAGAGGTCCATCCCCGCCTCCTTCGCCACCTCGAGAGTCTCGACGCGATCCTCGAAGCTGTGGGTGTCGACGATCTCAGGGAAGTACCGCGGCGAGGTCTCGATGTTGTGATTGTAGTGGTTGATCCCCTCGTCGGCGAGGATTGCGGCCTCCTCCTCGGTCAGAATACCCAGCGAGGCGTCGACCTCGAGATCGCACTCGTCGCGGACGAGCCGGATCGACTCGAGAACTTCCGCCCACTCCTCGGGACGGCGTTCCTTCGAGACGCCCTTCTCGGCGACGACGATGCCGAAGCGCTGGGCGCCGTCGGCCTCCGCGCGCTTGGCCGCCTCGAGAATCTTCTCGGGACCGAGGAAGCCGTAGGTGTCGATGCCGGTGTCGAAGTGGACCGACTGGGCGCAGAAGCCGCAGTCCTCGGCACAGTTGCCGGCCTTCGCGTTGACGATCGAACAGGCGTCGACCGTGCCGTCGCCGAAATGGTCTCGCACGACGGCGCCGGCCTCCGCGAGCGGTTCGACGGGCTGGGCTAGTAACGCGAGCCCGTCGGTCCGATCCAGTCGCTCGCCGGCCAGCACCCGCTCGAGCGCGTCGTCGACCGTCCGGTTGTTCGTCTCGTAAACCACGTTTCTAGAGGAGGTTAACGAAAATATAACGTTTTTGGATGTTCGCTTCGAGAGAAAACGGACGGAGCGAGCGTCTAAAGGCGCCGGTTGCGTCCCATAGAGCGCCGTACGAACGCGCTCCGTTTCGAGACTTGGGGGGTCGAGCGCTGACAACGCGCGGCCCGTTTACGTCGGTTCCCCAACTATTTAATATTGGTGTGTGGTCACACGGTTCATGGTAGTACGCATCTCGGAGGAACGGTTCGCCGATGTGCCCAATTTCGACTACGAACCGAAGTACGTCGACGTCGGCGAGTTGCGAATGGCGTACGTCGAAACCGGCGGGAGCGGGGACGACGGCGGAGATGAGGAGACGTTCCTCTGTCTCCACGGCGAACCGACGTGGTCGTTTCTCTACCGGAAGATGATGCCGATCCTGGCCGAGCGCGGTCGTGTCGTCGTCCCCGATCTGATCGGCTGCGGGCGCTCCGACAGGTACGAGGACCGCGACGCCTACTCCGTCGAGATGCACTACGACGCGCTCGAGACGTTCGTCGAGGAACTCGATCTGACGAACGTCACGCTCGTCTGCCAAGACTGGGGTGGCGTCCTCGGACTCCCGCTCGCGGTCCACCGGCCCGAGCGGTTCGCGCGTCTCGTCCCGATGAACACCGGCGTCCCGGACGGAACTCAGGAGATGAGCGACCGGTGGCACGAGTTCGCCGAGATGGTGGCGACCGCCGACGATCTCGACATCGGTAGACTCGTCCGGAACGGCTGTTACCGGGACCTCTCTGAGGAGGTTGTCGACGCCTATCGCGCGCCATTCCCTGACGAGCGATACATGGCTGCCGCGCGAACGTTTCCGGGCCTCGTTCCGACATCACCCGACGATCCCGGCGCGGACCTGATGGCGGAAACGCAAGAGCGCCTCGGCGAGTGGGAGAAACCGGCGTTCGTGCTGTTCGGAAGAGAGGATCCGATCACGTCTCACGACCGCGATCCGCTCCGACACCACATCCCGACCGCGACCGAGCAGCCCGACGTCTGGATCGACGAGGCGGCACACTTCCTACAGGAGGACGCCGGCGAGGAGATCGCCGAACGCATCGTCGAGTTCGTCGATCGGACCTGACTCGAGCCGGGCAAGGTGAGCTCCGGGCAACCCAACGACCGCTATCCGGGCTGCTCCTCCCGGCGAACGAAGCCGATCGTCGCCGGATCGAAGTAGTACGTCGAGCGACAGTCCGCACACGAGGCCGTCAACAGCTTCCCGTGTTTGTACTGTTTCCACAGCTTCGTCTGGTCCCGTTCGATATCCAGCGTGACCGGGTGGCCGCAGTCGGGAATCGTACAGGGAAACCGGATGTACCAGTTGGGCACCGAGAGCGCCCCGAGGGGCGCGAGTTCGCTCCGGAGGCGACTGAGCAGATTGAAGATCGTAAACGACGGGTTCTCCCGATCAATCGCCACACCGTCGACGTCGCTTACGTACCCGTCCCGCTGGCGTTCGTCCTCGTGGAGCGGGAGCACCGGAATTCCCTTGGCCCGCGCGTAGCCGATCTCCTGGTTGATCCACCGATCGGTCGCCGCGTCGTCGGTTATCACCGCGACGACGACGTCGCTGTTCGCGAGTCGTCCCTCGAGTCGCTTCCGCGGGCGGCCGGATTCGACCTCCTCGAGGGCGATGTGGACGCCGAAGGGGAAGTTCTTGACCGTCGAGAACAGTTCCTGGACGAGATCGAGGTCGCCGGGGGCGTGCGAGACGTAGATCTGTTCTCCGGTCATCTGCGAATCTACAACGACTGGTTTGTGAGACATCATTAATCTATCTACTCGGTACCAGTCACCGGCCGCCGCGTCTCGAGCACGCGCTGGGAGAACTCGAGGTCGTCCAACTCGATGCCGAGCCCGTCGAACCACTCCCGTTCGACGTGCCAGCGGCCGCGGACGTCCTCGTCTGTCGTCAGCGACGTCGCCTCGAGGCGACCCGGCGACCACTCGCGCTCGGCGGCGACGTCGAGCAGCGTCCGGACGACGACGCCGACCTCACCGCTCTCTATCCCTGCCGTTTCGGAGACGGTCTCGTACTCGAGGGTGAGTCCGGTGCCGTCCGGTGGCGTGGCTCCCTCGTCGAACGAATCGCTACCATCGGTCACCTCGCTATCGGGCGGACGATACTCGCAGTCCGTCACGTAGATTCCCTGGCCCATCAAACGGTTCTCGAGAGCGACGTCGAGGGGACGCTCGTCGGTCATGCGGTACGCTACCGCAACCAGGGGGAAAAGTCGTCGGTTGAGATTCGGTTCTGCCGGCGGTCGGGCTCGGGTTACGTCGCCGTTGAATCGCTCGACGCCGCTCAGAGCGGCTCGACGAGGTCCTCCAGGGCCGCCTGCGGGTCGTCGGCCTTCGCGACGCCGCTGGCCAGCAGGACGCCCTCGGCGCCGAGGTCGCCGGCCGCGACGACGTCGTCGCCGGTGCTGATGCCGGCACCGCAGAGGACCGACACCTCGCTATCGACGTTGTCAGCCGCCTCGACGGCGTCCTCGACGATATCGGGATCGGCCTGGCTGACCGGCGTCCCGGTGCCGATCAGTTCCGGCGGCTCGACGGCGACCGCGTCCGGACCCAGCGCCGCCGCCGCGCCGATCTGTTCGGGGTTGTTCGCGCAGACGACCGTCTCGAGGCCCGCGCGCTCGGCGGCTTGGACGGAGCCGTCGATATCGGCCAGTTTCAGCCGCTTCTCGGAGTGGTTGATCAGCGTCCCGACCGCGCCCGCGTCAGCGACCGATTCGGCGAGCGTGTGGCCGGTGTTGCTCCCGTGTTCGATCGGGTCGACGTGCTGGGCCCACGTCTCGACGCCCGTCTCGGCGACACGGGCGAGGTCGGCCGCCTGCGGCGCGACCGCGAGGCGCGCGTCGGTCGATTCGTCGACGTCGCGGACGGCTTCGGCGACTGCGACGGGGTCACAGGGATACGTCTTCAGGTTAACGAGAACGAACATACGAGCACAGCCATCCGCACGGAAGAAATAGCTTGCGAGTCGCCGGCGCGAATTGGCGTCGGTACCCGGATCGGTCGCCCGTCAGTCCTTTCGCTTGACGACGTCGCCGAGCGTGTAACTGCCCGAGGCCGACCCGCCCGACCACTCCGAATCGTCGCCGGAGCTCCCCTCGGCGCTCAGGTCGATCTCGAGGAAGCTCTCGAGTTCCGACTGAACGCGGTCGCTGGGGAGCGTGTCCCCACGTTCGATCTTACGGATCAGGCTCGCCTTCTCGTTGAGTTCATTGGCCAGGTCCGACTGGCTGAGCCCCTTCTGCTCGCGGGCGTTGCGGACGCGGTCGTCGTAGTCGGTCGCGAGTTCGTCCATGTCGTCGAACATGTCCGACCGACGCTGGGAACTCGAGCCGCCCGAACGGGACGACGAACTCGATGCAGAGCCACCCGAACTACCCCCGGAGCTGGACGACGAACTCGATCCGGTCGAGTACTTCGTCGAGGAGCTCGAGCTGGAGGTCTGCTTGACCTCAGTACCGAAATCGGTACAGTCTGAACACACGTCGAGCTTCGCGCCCTCGACCTTGATTGTCTTCGGAGACGACGTCTCGGCGCCACACATCTCGCACTGGACCATAGGGGTACGTATATTCCGGCGAGCCATAAACCATGCGGCGCGGTCTCGATGGGTTGGAGTTGGCACTGGTGACTCAGTAGTCGGTGACGCGTCGGTCGCTGCTCGAAGCCCAGGGACGACTGCAAACTCGAGCGAGATGGCACGAAAACGAGAACGGGAAAGCGAAACGCGACTCCGAGAGCGCGAAAATCAGTCCAGCGCCGCCCAGGAGTAGGCGAACCGCTGGAGCGCGGTCAGGTGGCCGACGACCGCGAGGAAGATGAGCAGCCAGCCGATCACCGTGACTCCGCCCGGCTCGAGGTCGGCCAGCGGGTAAGCGACGAAGCCGACGATCCCGATGATCGCCAGCCGGTCCGCGCGGCCGACGAGGCCACCGTAGACGCGGTCGAGGCCGACGGCCTGGGCCTGCGTGCCGAGGTAGGAGGTCATCACGACGCCCGTCACGGCCAGGAAGCCCAGCAGGTAGTCGTCGACGCCCGCGGCGAGGCCGGCGATGACGACGATGTCGGCGTAGCGGTCGAGGACGTGATCGAGGAGGTCGCCGCCCGCGGAGGCGACCTGTTGTTCGCGTGCGAGCGCGCCGTCGATGATGTCCAGCCAGCCGTTGAGGAAGACTAGCGTCGCGGCCGCGACGTACCAGATCGGATCGGCGCGACCGCCCAGCGCGAACGCGGCCGCCGCGAGGACGGCCATGCCAAAGGCCAGCACGCTCACGCCGTCGGGAGTCAGCCCGACGCGGTCGAAGCCTCTGACGAACGGATCCAAGAATCGGGAGACGTACGGTCTGAGTTTATCCAGCGTCATGCCAGGTACCCCACGTAGTCGACCTCGCCGGCGCTCGGCTCTCGTTCGCCCGTCGCGACCGCCTCGAGGGCGTCCGCGACGGCCTCGGGGTCACGGTCGGTCGTATCGATTTCGTAGACCGACTCGAGGCCGTATTCGTCGACCGCTTCCGAGAGGATGACGTCCAGCGCCTCGCTTTCGGCGTTTTCCGTCGCCTTCGCCTCGGTCTCGCCGCGCTCGCGGAGTCGCGCCTCGAGTTGCTCCGGCGCACACCGCAGGACGGCGACCCGGTCGGCCGCGAAGTGGTGGGCGAGATGGGACTCGATCACGACGTCGTCCCGGCCCTCGAGCCAGGCCGCGAGTGCGTCGAGGTCCGCGATCTTGCTCTCGCGGTCGGCGTCGACCTCGGTGTAGAGGCCCTCGTCCTCGAGGACGCGGTTGAGGTGGACGACGTCGAAGTCGGGCGCCGCGTCGTCGTCCGTGAACCGCGACTCGAGGAGTTCGGTCGCGGTGGTCTTCCCGGTGCCCGGGGTCCCGGTGACGGCGATCCTCACGTGTCGGACACCTCTGCTTCCGAGTCCATCGCGGGTTCACCGTCGGCATCGAGGTCCGCGAGCACGTCGTTTACTGTCTCGACCGCGCGCTCGGTCTCCTCGTCGGTGCCGCAGGTGATGCGGATACAGGCCGGGAGGCCGAAACTCGAGCAGTCGCGGACGATGACGCCGCGCCGTTGCATCTCCTCGGCGACAGCCGAGGCGTCGCCGACGTCGACGAGCACGAAGTTGCCCTCGCTCTCCCAGACGTGTGCGTCGATCGCGTCGCGCATGTGTTTGCGCGATTCACGAGCCGTCTCGACGGTTCGCTCGACGTGTTCCTCGTCGTCCATCGCGGCGAGCCCGGCCCGGCAGGCAAGTTCGCTGGCCGCGAAGGGAGTGTTCACGCGGGCGTAGGCCTCGCTCCACTCACCGGGGACGACGGCGTAGCCGAGGCGGACGCCGGCCAGCCCGTAGGCCTTGGAGAACGTCCGCAGGACGGCGATGTCGTCGCGAGCGTCGTACCCCTCGCGGCCCTCGATCAGGGCGACGGCGCTGTCGCGGTCGGCGAACTCGCCGTAGGCCTCGTCGACGACGAGCAGCGTCTCGTCGTCGGTCTCGTCGGCGAGTCGCTCGATCTCGGACAGCGGCATCGTCGATCCCGTCGGGTTATGGGGACTGGTGACCCAGACGACGCGGTCGCCGTCGTACGAGTCGAGGACGCCCTCAGCGGTCTGTGCGAAGTCGTCCTCGCGCTCGATGGCGTACTCCCGGACCTCGCCGTGGTGGTAGCGGGCGCTCATCCCGTAGTAGGCGAAACCCGGCGTCGGGACGCAGACGGTGTCGCTGGGATCGAGGGTCGCCCGGTGGAGGTAGTCGATCGCCCCGTCGCCGCCGTTGGCCAGCCAGACCTGCTGGTCGTCGACGTTCCAGCGGTCGGCGACGGCGGCGGTCAGGTCGGCGTGGGCGGCTTTCGGGTAGGAACTGACGCTCGAGGCGGCGTCGCGAAGCGCCACGGCGGCCGCGGGGGAGGGGCCGTGCGGGTTCTCGTTGGAGGCGAGTTTGACGAATTCCGAGGGGTCGCGCCCGAGTTCGCGGGCGACTTCCTCGATGCCTCGACCCGCCTCGTAGGCGACGTGGTCGGACAGGTCGCGCGGTTGCATACGAGCATCCTGTCGGGCGTGGGTCTTAAGGGTGCTTACCTGTCTTCGACGCGGGGAGTTTTCCCGTCACAACAGCCGACCCCCGAACGGTGCCGATTCAGTTCGGGAGCCGCCCGATTCGCTCGAGTCCCAGGAGGACGACGGCCGAGGCTCCGAGGAGGAGCGCGGCGCCGGCGAACACGCCGTCATAGGTGTAGCCGCGCTCGAGGATCCATCCCAGGGCGGACGAGCCCAGCGCCTGCGCGAGCATCCAGGCGGAGCTGAACACGGCGTAGGCGCTGCTCCGCGTCGAGTCCGGGAGCGTATCGAGGAGATACGCGTCGGTGGCCGGGAACAGCGCGTGGATGACGAGTCCGACAACCGCGCTGAGAACGGCCAACGCGAGGAAGCCCTCGACGGCCGTCAACAGGAGTAGCGTCGCGGCGAACGTTCCGACGACGCCGAGCAGGTACGGAACGTAGGGGAACCGATCGGCTAGATTCCCGCTGAAAAAGAACGCGGGGACGCCGGCCGCGAAGACGATCGTGAGCAGCGTGCCCGCCGCGCCGTCCGAGAGGCCCTTCGACTGCATGTACAGTTCGTAGAAGTTGAACAGCCCCTGCCAGACGAACGAGGTCGCGCCGACGATCGCCAGCGCCGTCACGATGAGCTTCCACTCCGAGAGCGCGCCGGCGACGAAGTCGCGGTCGGCCTCGCCCGCCGCCGGCATCTCGGTCCGTCGCGCGGTGGCCCACGTGACGGCCGTCAACAGCGCCGCGCTGGCGGCGATCGTCCACAGCGAGAGCCGCCAGTCGACGAGCAGCGTGAGCGCGACGAACGGGGCAGCGGCCACCGCGCCGATCTGGGCGGCGGCGCCGTGGATCCCCATCGCGCGGCCGACCCGCGACGGGAAGAGTTCGCTCAGCAGCGGGTTCGCCGCGACGAAGTAGACGCCGGAGGCGATGCCCATGAGGAAGGCGCCGATCAGCAGGTGTCGAACGGTCGTCGCGTTCGCGGCGAGCGCCGCGGAGATCGCGAGAATCGTCCCGGAGCCGATCGCGACGTGGTGTCTCGGAACTCTCGTGAGCAGCCACCCCGTCGGCAGCCGCGGGGAGGCGCTCCCGACCCACACGAGGGTCACGATGAGCCCCGCCGTCGCCTCGCCGATCCCGAACTCGGCGATGAAGACGTCCAGCAGCGGCGCGAAGATGATTCTGGCGAGGTTGAGAAGAAAGACGAGACCGCAGAGAGACGCGAAGAGTCGGGTGCGGGACACGGTCACGCTTTCCGATAGTCGCTCTCAAGCGTTCCGAAAGCGGAACTATCAGTACACTATTCGCTGAGTCGTCCTCGACGATACCTCCCTCGTCGATCGCTACGCTCGCAGCCGTTCGACGCGCTCGAGCGTGTCCGCGTCCTCGGGGTTCTTGTCGGAGCGAACGCTGAGGAACCGCGGGAAGCGAAGCGCGTAGCCCGACGAGTAGGTCGGCGAGCTCTGGATCTCCTCGTAGCCGACCTCGAAGACGATCGCGGGCTCTATGTCCACCGCCTGGCCCTCCTCGGCGGCGATGTGGGGCTCGAGGAGTTCCGTGAGTTCCTCGAGTTTCTCGTCGGTGATACCCGTCGCGACCTTGCCGACGGTCTCCAAGTCGTCGCCCGCGCGCACGGAGAGCTCGAAGGTGCCCAAAAACGTCGCGCGCCGACCCTCGCCCCACTCCGCGCCGGTCACCACGCAGTCCAGCGTCTCCACGTCGGGTTTGCGCTTGCGCCAGTGTTTGCCCCGCCGGCCCGGCGAGTACGCCGAGTCGGGGTCCTTGAGCATGATCCCCTCGTGGCCCGCCTCGAGGGCGTCGGCGTCGATTACCTCGATCTCGTCGGGGTCGTCGGTCGTCCAGAGCAGCGAGAGTCCCTCAATCTCGTCCTCGTCCTGCTCCAGCGACTCGCCGTCCGCCAGCACCGTCCGCAGCCGCTCGTGGCGCGTCGTCAGCGACTCCGCAAGCAGGTCCTCGCCGCCGGCGTGCAGGCAGTCGAAGAAGACCGGTCGCACCGTCACGTCCTCGCGGGCCTTCGCGACGTCGTGTTTCCGGCGGAAGCGCTTGAGCACCTCCTGGAACGGGAGCGGATCGTCGTTCTCGTCGATTGCGACGACCTCGCCGTCCAGAATCGCGGGTTCCTCGATGGTCGCCTCGGCGAACTCGGCGACTTCGGGGAGGGCGTCGGTGACTTCCTCCATGTTTCTCGAGAAGACGCGGGTCTCGGCGTCCGCCTTGGCGGCCTCGGGATCGTAGTGCAACTGGATTCTAGCCCCGTCGTACTTCCATTCCACGACGGCCTCGTCCCACTCCTCGAGCGCGTCGGTCACTGTCCCCGCCTGGGCGAGCATCGCCTGGACGGGTCGGCCGACCTCGAGGTCCAGTTCGTCGAGTCCCTCGCGGCCCTCGTCGCGGGCGACGCGGGCGACCTGCCCGTAGTCGTTCGAGACCTGCAGGGCGCGCTCGACGCGCTCGACGGGGACGTCGAAGGCCTCGGCGATCGCGTCCCGGACGGTGCCCTCGCCGACGCCGATGCGCATCTCCGAGAGGACGAGCCGCGCGAGGTAGCGGGCCTCCTTGCTCGAGCAGCGGTTGAAGAGGCCGAACAGCAGGTCGACCCTGCGGTCCTGACTGCCCGACCCCTCCGCGGCGGCGAGGTCGGCGAGCGTCTCGTAGACCTCGCGAACGGTGAGATCGTTCTCGTCGGCACCGCCGCCACCGTTTCCGCCCCCGCCGGTGAACGCGCCCAGACCCTGCTGGCCGCCAAAGTCGTAGCCGGCGGCCACCTCGCCGATCTCGCCGACCTCGGCCAGTCGCTCCTCGACGTCGTCGCCGCTCACGTTCGTCCCCGCCGCGCGGGCGATCGCCTCGTAGCACGTCGCCGGGCCGATGTCGAGTTTCGTCGAGTCCCAGGCCGGGAAGACGCGTCCCTGGACGAACCGGGCGACGATCTCGACGGTCTGCGGATCCACCGCAGAGCCAGCGGAACGTCGGTCCTCGCTGTCGTCGCCCGCGTCCGCGAGCAACTCGCTGGTTCGAGCGACGATCTCGAGATCGGCCGGCTCGGCTTCGATCGCGGCGGCGCGGTCGGCGAACGTGGCGAACTCCATCGGCGGGGTGTACCGGTGGCGGGAGTAAAACGGTTCTGAGACCGCTCGAGTGTCGGGTCCCGAGCGCCTCGCCGCGGGCACGAGGCTGTGCTTTAAAGGCGATCGCGCTCGCACTCGGAGGTATGCCAGAGGAGGAACTCGCCGAGCGAGTCGCCGACGTGCTGGCCGTCGACGCCGCGGGGTTTCGCGAACAGGCGCAGGTGGACGCCGAGGTGATCAAAGACGCCGTCGACGAGGGCGTCTTCGATAACCCGCAGGCGATCGTCGGCCTCGAGTACGAGTTCTACGCGGTCAAGAACGACGACTGCGCGCTGCGGCGGGTTCCCCGCCGGTTGCTCGAACTGATCGGGTTCGAGAAGGAACTCGGGCTGCACAACGCGGAGATGACGACTAGTCCGCAGCCGATGAACGCCCACGGGCTGGCGGCCCAGGAGTCGGAAGTGAAGGCGCGACTGCAGACGGCGCTGAACGTCACCCAGTCCGAGCGGATGCGGCTGGTTAGCGACGCGCTCTGGACGCTGCCGCCGGAGGGTGAGGACGCGACGACGTACCTCACCGACAGCGTCGAGCGGACGACGACCGACGACGACGGCACCGAGCGCTCGTTTCGCATCGCGACGAACATGAGCGACTCGGCGCGCTACCACGCGATGGCCAACACGGACCAGGCCGAGTCCGCCGGCATGTGTATCCAGGCCCCCAATGTATCGCTCCAGGCGGACACCGTCATGCCCGAGAGCCTCATCACCTCGATCCAACCCCACTATCAGGTGCCCCACGCGCCGGATCTCCCGGACTACTTCAACTACGCACTGCGCATCGCGGGGCCGCTGCTCGCACTCGGCGTCAACTCGCCGTTCTTCCCGGCCGACCTCTACGACGACGAGGCGACCCCCGAGGAGATCCTCCGGGACGGCTGGATGGAGCACCGCATCAGCGTCTTCGAGACCGTGCTCAACGATCCGACGACCGGCGAAGGGAAGGTCCGCTTTCCCCGCGATCTAGGGACCGTCGAGGACGCGATCGACCGTGTCGCCGACGACGACACTATCGTCCCGATGCCCGTCGACTCCGGCGAGCGCTTCGACGACCGGTTTCCCCACTTCAGCCGCAAACACGGCACCTACTGGCGGTGGATCCGCCCGGTGTTCGGCGGACCGACGCGCTCGGCCGCCAACGCCCGCATTGAGTTCCGCCCTATCCCCGCCCAGCCGACCGTCCGCGACTCCACGGCCTTCCTCGCCGCCTTCGCCGGCCTGATGGAGAGCCTGACCCGCCTCGAGCACCCCGTCCTCGAGCTCGACTGGCAGCTCGCCCGGGAGAACTTCTACGCGGCGATGGTCGACGGCCTCGAGGCCGAGTTGAACTGGATCACCAACGATGGCAAGGAGACCGCCGACAAGCTCGCGCTCTACGAGGACCTGCTGGCCCACGCCGAGGACGGGCTGACGAACCGCGGACTGAGCGAGGAAGAGGCCGCGAAGTACCTTTATCCGCTCCGGCGACGGGTCCGCCAGGAGGTGACGCCCGCCAGCTGGAAACGCGAGCAGGTCCGGTCGGCGCTCGCTGACGGCGCCGACCTCGACGCGGCGATCGAGGCGATGCAGCAGGCGTACATTCACCGACAGTCGGAGACGCTCCTCGACGGAAGTTTCGCCGACTGGATCGGCGACTAGTCGGTCTCGGAACCATCTCGCGTCTGGTAGTTCTTCGACCCGTCTCGCGGCGGGCGATTCGGTGATTTGATCGCGTGACTCGGCTCGAGCGATCCGGCGACGACGAACGCTTACTGGCCCGCCCCCGGGTCGGCGAATCAGCCGTGTGAAGGGCTCGCAGCCCGCTCGGTGGGCGAATTCGAATCCCAAGATACTTCCCTAACTGGCCGGTCAGTTACGACGAGAACGACCCCTTCGGATCCAGGACCCTAATGACTGAGACGACAGCAACTACCGACGAACTCATGGAGGCGACCTACGCCGCGCTCTGCAAGCACGGCTACGCGTCGCTCCGAATGCGAGACATCGCCGCCGAATCGTCCAAGAGCAAGGCCACGCTCCACTATCACTACGAGAGCAAGCAGAACCTCCTCTACGCGCTGCTGGACTATCTTACCGACTCCTTCGCGGAGCGAGTCGAGACCCTCGAGGGCGAGACGCCGGCCGAACGGATTCTGGCGCTCGTCGATATCTACCTCGAGCCCGCCGCGGACGATTCGCTGCCCGAATTTCGGACCGCGCTGCTCGAGATCAAAGCCCAGGGGCCGTACGACGACCGGTTCCGTGCCGAACTCGCTGAGTTCGACCGGATGCTTCGCGGACGGATCCGATCGCTGATCGAGGACGGACAGGACGAGGGCGTCTTCCGGCCGGACGTCGACCCCGACGAAACCGCCGAGTTCATCGTCACCGCGCTCAACGGCGCCCAGACGCGCCACGTGGCCGTCGATCACCCGATCGAGCGGACCCGGCGCGCGCTCGAGACCTACGTCCGCCGCGAACTGCTCGCAGCCGACGCCGACGAGACGGAGGAGCGATTCGAGTGACGGTGCGCGATCACCTCGAGGCGATCTTCAAATCGGCCGACGAGCTCGACCTAACCGAGGGCGGGATCGCGCGGCCGCTGATTTACCTCTCGATTCCGCTGATCATCACGAACGTGTTGCAGGTCACCTACAACCTCGCGGACACGTTCTGGCTCGGCCAGTACAGCACGACGTCGCTGGCGGCGATCAGCTTCGCGTTCCCGATGGTCTTTTTCCTCATCGCGCTGGCGCTCGGCGTCTCCGTCGCCGGGAGCGTCCTCGTCGCCCAGCACACCGGCGCGGATAACCCCGAGCGAGCGGAGTACGCCGCCTCGCAGACGGTCATGTACGCGATCCTCGCGTCGCTCGTGCTCGGCGCCGTCGGCTACCGCTTCGCCGGCGATATCCTCGCGTTGTTCGGCGCCGAGGCCGACATCGAGCCGCTGGTCACCGCCTACATGGAGGTTTTCTCCGTGGGGCTGGTGGCCGTCTTCGGCTTCCTCGTCTTCCTCGCGCTCATGCGGGGGTACGGCGACACCGTCACGCCGATGCTCGTCATGTTCGGCTCGGTCGTGCTCAACATCGTCCTCGACCCGTTCCTCATCTTCGGGTTCGAGGGGAACCCGCTGTTCGGCTACCTCGGTCTTCGCGGCCTCGAGGCCGAGTTGTTCGCCGCCACCGGCTACGCCGGGTCGGGGATCGAGGGCGCCGCGATCGCGACCGTCTTCTCGCGGGCGTTGGCGTTCGCCGTCGGCCTCGCGATCATGTTCCGTGGCACGCACGGCGTCCGGATCCGCCTCTCGCAGATGAAACCCGACCTCGAGTACGCGCGGAAACTCGTCGAGATCGGGACGCCGGCGTCGATCGAGGGGACCGCGCGGGCCCTCTCGATCAACCTGCTGTTGGTCATCATCGCGATGTTCCCCGAGACGGTCGTCGCCGCATTCGGGATCGGGACCCGCGTGTTCTCGGTGATCTTCCTCCCCGCGATCGCCTTCTCCCAGGGGATCGAAACGATGACCGGCCAGAACATCGGCGCCGGGAAGCGCGGGCGCGCCGAGCGGACGAACCACTTCGGCGCGAAGGTCATGCTGATCACGCTCACCGGCCTCGGCGTGGTGGTCTTCCTGGCCGCCGCGCCGATCGTCTCGGTGTTCACGACCGACGCCGCGGTCGTCGCCGAAGGCGCGACCTTCCTCCGGTATACGTCTCTGACGTTCGGGTTCATGGGCGTGATGAGAGCCTACAGCGGCGGGTTCCGTGGGGCCGGCAAGACGCTGATCGCCGCGGCGATCTCCGTGCTCACCCTCGGTGTGATCCGCTTCCCGCTCGCGTGGATCGGCGCCCAAAGGGTCGGCTCGAACGGCGTCTGGGCCGCCTTCGCCGTTTCGACCGTCATCGGCGGCGGGATCGCCTACGCCTGGTTCAACTGGGGCGACTGGCTCGATTCGGCGTCGGTCGAAACCGGCGCCGCGGTCGGCGCCGAGAGCAGCGGAAGCGTCGGCGACGACTGACGCGATTTCGGCGGAACCACCCCAGCCTGACGCCGGATCTCCTCGCCCCGGAACCAGCCACAAGTGATTAAGTATTCACGCTCGAGAGTGTTGCGTATGGTAACTTTCCTCTCCGGAGGCACCGGAACGCCGAAGCTGTTGGACGGTGCCGCCGCCGCGTTCTCGCCGGAGGAGACCACCGTCGTCGCCAACACGGGCGACGACATCGAAATCGGTGGGCTGTTCGTCTCGCCGGACGTCGATACGCTGCTGTTCCAGGGCGGCGGCGTGCTCGACCGCGAGATGTGGTGGGGAATCGACGGGGACACGCACCGGACCAACGCTGCGCTGTCGGATATCGCGTCGGCCGCGGGACTGCCCGACGGCCCGCAGTTCCTCTCGGAGGAGCGACAGACCGAGGGGCGCGACCTCGCGGACTGGCGACGCTTCTCGGGGGTCGCCGAGTTCATGACGATCGGCGACCGCGACCGGGCCGTCCACATCACGCGGACGAGCCTCCTCGACCAGGGACTGTCGTTGAGCGAGGCGACCCAGCGACTCGCGGACGCCTTCGGGCTGACGATCGATCTCCTGCCGATGAGCGACGATCCCGTCGCAAGCCTCGTCCACACCGAACAGGGAATGATGCACTTCCAGGAGTACTGGGTGGCCCACCGCGGCGAACCGACCGTCGAGACCGTCGAGTTCCGCGGGTCCTCGAACGCCGAGCCGGCGCCGGGCGTCATCGACGCGCTCGAGGACACCGTCGTCATCGGCCCGTCGAACCCCGTCACGAGTATCGGGCCGATGCTGACGCTGCCGGGCGTGGCCGACACGCTCAGCCAGTCGACGGTCATCGCGGTCTCGCCGTTCCTCGGCGACGACGCCTTCTCAGGGCCGGCGGGCGATCTCATGTCGGCGGTCAACGCCGACCCCAGCACCGAAGGGCTCGCGACGGCCTATCCGTTCGCCGACGCCTTCGTCATCGACGAGGGCGACGACGCCGAGTTCGACCGGCCGACGATCCGGACCGACATCGAGATCGACTCCTCCGACGACGCCGCGCGCGTCGCCCGAACGGTCAAGGAAGCGATCGATATCGTGGACTGAGCGTCAGGCTCCGTCTCGTCGTCGTCCGATTCTCGACCGAGCGCAGTCGACCGTCAGCCGCGAACGACTACGTTCAAGGCCCCCCGGCGCCGACACTCGAGTATGTTCACGCCGCCGCTCGCCCTGGCCAGCCTCAGCGGGGAAGCCGACGCCGAGTGGGCTCGAGCGGGCGCCGACTACGCGGGCGCCGCCATTCTCGGCGGCATCGCCATCGACGCGGGGTCCCGCGCAGCGGCTCGGGAACTCGTCGAGCGCGACCGAACCGAGTTCCTCCCCGACGATCCCATCGCCTTCATCGACCGGCAACTCGCCGCCCTCGAGGACGCGCCGATCCAGCCGGCGTTCAACGTCCGGAGCACGACGCCCGATCCGATCCCCGACGCCGCCCGCGTCTGCCGGGACCGGGACGCGTTCCTCGAGATCAACGCCCACTGCCGACAGGACGAACTCTGCGCGGTCGGCTGCGGCGAGACGCTTCTGCGGGACCGCGAGCGCCTCTGCGACTACGTCCGGCGGGCCGCCGACACCGGCGCCACCGTCGGCGTGAAGGTCCGCGCCGAGATCTCCGCCGTCGACCTCCCCGCGCTCGCGGCCGCGCTCGAGACTGCAGGCGCCGACTACGTCCACGTCGACGCGATGGACACCGAGTCGGTCGTCCGCGATATCGCCGACGCCACCGACCTGTTCATTATCGCCAACAACGGCGTCCGCGACGACGCGACCGTCCGCGAGTACGTCGAGTACGGCGCCGACGCGGTCAGCGTCGGTCGCCCCAGTGACAACCCGGTCGTTCTCGAGCGCGTCCGCGAGGCAGTAGAGCGGCGACTCGGCGCGGAAGCGTGCCCGTAACTCCGATCACTCGTTCGCTCTCCGGTCGGCCGAACAGTTATTTTCGTCGCACCAGTCCGTGATCCCATGGGCTACCACGTGATCGATCCGAACAACCTCGAACCGGAACCGAACCGCCCGTCGGAGATGCGTTACGTCAGCGAGGCGGCGGCGATGGACCGGATGGGACTGCGCGTCTACCGCGTCGAACCCGGCGAAGAGATTCCGCTCTCGGGGCTACACTACCACGACGAACAGGAGGAGGCATTCTACGTCCTCGAGGGCGCGCTCAGCGTCGAGACGCCCGATCGAACGTACCGGGTCGAAGCGGGTCAGTTCTTCATCGCCGAACCGGAGAGTCCACACCGCGCACATAACGCGGCCGACGCCGCCGGCGACGTGCGGGTGATCGGAGTAGGCGCCCCGCCGCTCAGTGACGGCCACAGCTACGAGCGGTGACGCGTCTCGGCTCGCGACCCCTTCATGATCGCCACGCCGCCGACGGCGTCCGCGAGGCCGTCGATCGACGCCTCGCTTTCGAGGAACCCCGTCGCGATAGCGCGACCGCGACGCCTCGGCGTCGCCTCGAGCCCTGCCGACGTAATAAAGCGTCACTATGTTCGGACGGAGACTTTTCAGTGCGACGTACAACTCCGACGTAGAACCAGCATGGGCCGTCCCAACGAGTATGCCGGCGATATGCGCTGGGGATGGGAGTGTCCCCGCTGCGACGTGGACGTATCGGTCGCCAGAGACCCCGGGTCGGAGACGTTTCACTGGGTGTGCCCCACCGAGGACTGCCCGTCGGTCGGGTTCGGGTTCACCTCCCGGCGTCGGGCGCGCCTCGCCCTTCGCGAGTACCGCGAGGCCTACCAGAACATCTACCGCTGAACGCAGTTTCTCCGGGCGTCCGTCTTCGGTCGCGTTCTTCCGCTTTGCCTTCCCGAAAATAATCGAAACCAAAGAGTTCACTCCGAATGCGTCTTCCAGTGGACGAGCGAGCGACTCCGGGGAGCGAGTTGGTCGGAGAGAGCGTGGCAACCCATAGCCGCCAGGTGAGCGGAGCGCTTCGGGTTAGACTCCTCTTTGTGGTCGGTTCCAGTTCCGTTCATAGAGAGGTAACCGAACCGGTCATCTGACAGGTCGCGGACGACGACGGCCGATAGCGACACCGCGAACCGAGAGAGCGAGAGAGACGGCCGTACGGACTCTCGAGGGGAGCAGTCGCGGGACGCCCCCGTCCGAAGACGTACATCCATAAACCCTCCCCGTGCGTATCGAGACGCATGCGAACGCCAGCCGCAAACGCACAACTGGCTCTCCTCCTCGAGGTCGCGGGCACGCCTAAACCGGGCAACGTCGACCGGTGCCGCGACCTCGATGACCTGCGATTCGAACACTTCCTCGCGGGGGCCGTCGGCGCCCGCGACGGCCTCGAGATGGCGGCGAACGGCGGTGCGGTCGGCGCTGCCTTCGAACGCGCCGTGGCGGGGATGGCCGGCCAGCGCGGTGGCAACACCCAGTTCGGCTCGCTGCTATTGCTCGTGCCGCTCGTCCGCGCGGCCCGCGAGGAACTCTCCGCGCCCGTCGTCGAGGCCGTCTGCGAGGACACCACCGTCGCCGACGCAGCGAACTTTTATCGGGCGTTCGACCACGTCGACGTCTTCGTCGACGATCCGCCCGCGGATATGGAGCCCCTGGACGTCCGCCGCGGGAGCGACGCCGTCCCGGCCGTCGAGGACCGAGGGCTGACGCTGCTGGATATCATGAGTCGGAGCGTCCCGGGCGACGACGTCGCGCGCGAGTGGGTCGACGGCTTCGAGCGCTCCTTTCGGGCCGCCGAACGCCTCGCCGCGGCCGACGGCCCGCTGGGTGACCGCACCGCGGCCGTCTTCCTCGCCGAACTCGCCGAGCGGCCGGACACGCTCGTCGCGAACCGCAGCGGCGAGGCCGTCGCGCGGGAGGTCACCGACCGCGCGGCCGAGTTGGTCGAGCGCGACGCGCTCGAGACCGACCCCGAGGCAGTCGAAGCCTTCGCCGAGGACCTCGTCGTCCGCGGCGTCAACCCGGGGACGACCGCTGACATCACGGCCGCAGGGCTGTTCGTCGCCCTCGAGCACGAGGCGATCGACGTATGACCGGCGACGAGTCGGGATCCGACGCCCTCGAAACGAGCGGCGAGGACGGCGACTCCGTCGCGTGGCCCGTCTCGCTGTCGGGAGTCACCGAGACCGTCGTCGCCACGCGCGGGCCGAACGGGCTGTGGAACCTCGCCGCGCTCGGCCTGTTCGCGCCGGAGTGGAGCGACGTCGCGAACGAGGGTCCCGAGGGCGACTCGAGCGAAACCCCTGATCCCGTTACCGCGCGCACGTGGGGGTCCACCCGCACCCGCGGGAACTTCCGCCGGCAGGGGGAAGGGTACGTGCTGTTCGTCGACGATCCCGTCCGCTTCGCCGACGCCGCGCTCTCGATCGTGGAGCGCGAAACGCCGGTTCCTGACGCCGCGAACGCGTGGGCCCGCATCGCCGTCGAGTCGCTCGAGACGGGCGTCGACGAGGGAACCGAGTGGGAACGGTGGGCCCTCCGGCCCGTCGAGGCCGCCGTCGAATCGACGGCGGTACCGACGATCGACCGCGGGTTCGGCGCCGTCGTCGAGGCCACCGTCGCCGCCTCGCGGCTGGGCGTCGCCGGCTACGACGACGAGGACCTCCGAGAGCGCCTCGAGTACTACGCTTCGGTCGTCGACCGCGCGGGCGGTCCGCGCGAGCGTGAGGCGCTCGAGCGCGTGCGCGAGCACTCTTCGTGGTGATACCGGACGCGCGACGACGCCGTCGGAGCCGACCCGCGACTTCGTCCGCGACCGACAACGAAAGAGAAAGGCATTAAGAGCCTCTGGACGGAACCTCCCTACATGGCAATCAAACCGGCCTACGTCAAGAAGACGGGGACCATCCTCCTGGAGCGGTACCCGGACGCGTTCACGACCGACTTCGAGCAGAACAAGGAAAGCGTCGAAAAGCTCACGAACGTCGAATCCAAGGGCGTTCGCAACCGCATCGCGGGCTACGTCACCCGCAAGAAGAGTTCGCAGGCAGCCGCAGCGTAATCGGAGCGTTTTCTCTCGAGTTCCGCGGCCGCGAGCCGCCTGTATTGCGACGATCCGGTAGTACTGGGTAACGTTAGAGGTGAGCGGGAGAGCCGTCGACGAACGGACGGCGCGTCGAGTCGAGTTCGAGTCGGCAGAACGGTCAGTGGTCGAAGCCGGAGTCCATGAACAGGGCGACGATGAGCGCGCCGATGGCGAAGAACATGGTCAGCATAAAGCCGACCGCGCCGGTGACGATGTTCATCTCCGTGCCGACGACGAACAGTGTCATCCTCTGAAATCCCGTCCAGGCGAAGACGACGGCGACGAGAAACAGGAGTACCGAGACGATCGCGGCCCCGGTCTGGAACAGGCCGTCGAACGGGCCGATGCCGCTCGAGTTCGCGGTCGAACTCGTCATCGGGACCACCCCGCGTCCGAGTCGAATCGAACGTATTGCGTGTGCATCGGTAAATCAATTTCACTCCGTTTTCTTAACGTCTTCTATGCGCCGCGTCGAGCGGGCGCCGCTCGTGCGACGAAAACCCAAACGGTTTTGCGGATACGCCACCGAGTGCGGGAAAATGGCAGTACGAGCAGGCGTCCTCGGCGCGACCGGTGCCGTTGGACAGCGACTAATCCAGCTTCTCGACCCTCACCCGGAGTTCGAGATCGCAGCACTGACCGCCAGCGACTCCAGCGCCGGCAAGAGCTACCGACAGGCCGCGAAGTGGCGCGTTAACAGCCCCATCCCCGACGACGTCGCCGACATGACCGTCACGGCGACCGACCCCGACGAGGTCCCCGACGACGTCGACCTGATCTTCTCGTCGCTCCCCTCGAGCGTCGGCGCGGAAGTCGAACCCGGCTTCTGTGAAGCGGGCTACGTCGTCTCGTCGAACTCCTCGAACGGCCGGATGGACGACGACATCCCGCTCGTGATCCCGGAGGTCAACCCCGGACACATCGACCTGCTCGAGGTCCAGCGCGACGAGCGCGGCTGGGACGGCGCGATGGTCAAGAACCCCAACTGCTCGACGATCACCTTCGTCCCCACGCTGGCCGCCCTCGCGGAGTTCGGCCTCGAGAAGGTCCACGTCTCGACGCTGCAGGCCGTCTCCGGCGCGGGCTACGACGGCGTCAGTTCGATGGAGATCATCGACAACGCCATCCCCTACATCGGCAGCGAGGAGGACAAACTCGAGACCGAGTCCCGCAAGCTCCTCGGCGAGTTCGACGGTGCCGAACTGAGTCACAACAGCATGGCGGTCTCGGCCTCCTGTAACCGCATCCCAACGATCGACGGCCACCTCGAAAACGTCTGGGTCGAGACCGAAGAGGAACTGACCGTCGACGCGGCCGCAAAGGCCATGCGCGAGTACCCCTCGCTCGACCTACGCTCCTCGCCCGACCCGCTCATCCACGTCTTCGAGGAACCCGACCGGCCCCAGCCCCGGATGGACCGCACGCTCGGCGACGGGATGGCCATCGCCGCGGGCGGCCTCCAGGAGACGCCCTTCGGGCTCCAGTACAACTGCCTCGCGCACAACACCATCCGCGGCGCCGCGGGCGCCAGCGTCCTGAACGGCGAACTCCTGCTCGAGCAGGGCTATATCTAACTGCTGAGGGCGCTCGCCGACGTCGGCCGCCCATTTTCGATCAGTCCGTTCGCGAGAATACCTGACTGATTTGGCGGGGGGCACAAGTAGGGACGACCCCTACGACAGGTATGCTCCCAGTCATCTCCGATCCCGAGTCGCTGACCCCCGTTACCGGCGAGACCCCCGGGGACGGCTCACAGTTCGACGCGCTCGCGGATCGGCGTCGCCGGGCCGTTCTCCGATATCTGGACGCCCGCGACGAGGAGTCCGTCTCGCTGTCCGACCTTGCGGATCACCTCGTGCTCGAGGACGACGCGGACGACGGCGGCGCGCTGGCCAGTTGCGGCGACGCCCTGTTCGGGACGCGGCGACGCGTCGCGATCACGCTCCGACACAGCCACGTGCCGAAGCTGGCGGACGTCGGGGCCGTCGCGTTCGATATCGATTCGAACACCGTCGCGCTGACCGAGCGCGGCGAACAGTTGCTCGCTCGAGCGGACGATATCGACGCGGAGCCGGACGCCGAAAGCGAGGCTGATCGGAATGCGACCGGCACAGCCCGTGGTCGTGCCGCCGGAACGTCGACGTCGTAATCGCAGAAGAGTCGCAAAAACGCGAGACGTATCCTCGAACCGCTGAGTACTGCAAGCTCGGGACGCGAACGGTCGGCACCGCGCACTCACGACTCCTGCGGGGCCGACTCGAGCGGTAGCGCGACCACCGGAACTGACGCCTCCTTGACCAGCCGTCGCGCCACGTCGCCGGTCAGCAGTTCCGCCAGCCGGTTCCCCTTTCGAGCCGCGAAGACGACGGCGTCGACCTCGCGGTCCTCCGCTTCGGCGAAGATCCGCTCGACGATATCGGTGCCGTAGAGGACTGCCGTCTCGACGGTCGCGTCGGTCGCCTCGAGCGGCCCGCGCGCACGATCGAAGATCTCCTCGGCGTACTCCTTTCGCTGTTCCACGCCGGCCTTGTCGGGCGCGCCGCCGGCCTTCTCGATCACGTTGACGACGATCGTCCGACTCGAGTCGGCGAGATACGGGGCGAGCGCCGCGGCTGTTCGCTCGCCGTCTTCGGGGGTCGCGACGGGGACGAGGATCGGTCCGTCGAACGAGAGCGTCATTGGTCCTTCGCTCGAGCCCGGTTCGTTCGGTTTCGGTCCGCTCTAGACAACGGTTTCGTTCGATCGCGAGCGTTCCGACCGCGGGATCGACGGGCGACTGCTGGTTTCATACCGGGAATTGGTGCGGTACCGTGAAAAAACTGCAGTCGAATCCTCCGGTAAACGGAACCGGACGGCGTTCAGGGGCAGACCTGATTCTCGAGGGCCGCGTCGGGATCGTCGGCGAACCGGCGGGCGTTCTCGGCCACGATATCGGCGAGTCGCTCGTAGTACTCGGGGGTGTGGCCGGCGTTGTGGGGCGTGATCTGGACGTTTTCGAAGGTCCACAGCGGGTGGTCCTCCGGCAGCGGTTCGGGATCGGTGACGTCCAGCGACGCGCCGCGGATCCAGCTCGAACGCAGCGCCTCGACGAGCGCGTCGGTGTCGACGACCGGCCCGCGGGCGACGTTGACGAGGACCGCGCCGGGATCCATCGTCACGAACGCCTCGCGGTCGATCAGCCCGCGCGTAGTCTCCGTGAGCGGACACGCGAGCACCAGATAGTCGGTTTGTGCGAGCGCGTCCTCGAACCCGTCGCCCTCGAAACCGACTACCTCGTCGGTCGGACCGCCCTTCTCGGGCGTGTATCGGACGCCGATCGTCTCGACGCCGAAGGGCTCGAGGCGGTCGGCGACCGACTCGCCGATCGCGCCGAGGCCGACGATCGTCACCGTCGACCCCTGCAGTTCCTCGGCCTGGTAGTGGCGCCACTTCCGGCGGCGCTGCTGGCGCGCGCCGACGTGGAACCGGCGGGTGAAGCGGAGGATCGCGCCCAGCACGTGCTCGCCGATGTTGGGTCCGTGGACGCCCGAGGCGTTCGTTACGGCGACGCCGCGCTCCTCGAGTTCCTCGAGGGGAAGGTGGCCGGTCCCCGCGTAGGCGCAGGCAAAGACCTCGAGGTTCTCGGCGGCCTCGAGCAGCCCGTCCTCGAGGGTCATCCCGGTGACGAAGCGGGCGTCCCGAATCCGGTCGCGCTCCGCCGTCGGCGTGCGGGCGAGGTCGACGGTGCCGTCGGGCAGCCGGTCGCGGAGCGCGCCCGCGTACCGTTCGATCGGCATGCCGTGAGTTCCCTTCCGGAGCACCAGAACGTCGGTCGGCGTGGACATATCGCTGTCGACGCGTGCGAGACACATCAATCATCCCGATGGATAGCGGCGAACGGGCGACGCCGCACCCCGTTCGGCAGTCGTCTCCGCCGGCGATCACTGCCGCCGGTAGATCCGCGACGCCCTGTCGGCCGGCTCGAACGCGTTCTCGATGTTCCGCGTCAGCGATTCCGACTTGCCGATAACCAGATAGCCGCCCGGACGGATCGCGTCGGCGAGCTTCTCGAGCACGGTTCGGTGGTGGCGGTCGTCGACATAGATGAAGAAGTTCCGACAGAGCACCAGATCGTAGGTCGATCCGATCGAATCGGTGATCAGATCGAACCGATCGAAGTCGACCATTCGCTTGATCGAGGACCCCACTCGGTAGGATTCCACGTCGTCGTCGTCGTCTCGATCGTCCGGACAGTCGAGGTAGGAGCGGTACGCGTCGAGATACGACAGCTCCGTCTCGAGGTTGGACGTTCGTTGCTGTTCGTAGACGCCGTTTCGCGCCCGTTCGAGCGCGTTTTCGTCGATGTCGCTGGCGCGAATAGAGAGGCGATGGGACGAGATCCCCGCGCTTTCCCGAGCGAGCATCGCCAGCGAGTACGGCTCGCGACCGTCGGAGCAGGGGACGCTCCACGCCGAAAGCGATCGGTCCCGCCGTTCCTGGAGCGTCTCGAGGACGCCTCGAAGCTCGTCCCAGACGGAGGTGTCGCGGAAGAACGACGTGACGTTGACGCTCAGCGTATCGAGCAACGCCGTCTGCTCGGCGCCGTCGTCGTCCTCGAGCAACGAGAGGTAGCTGCTGTAGGCGTCTCGCTCGAGACCGTTTCTCGACAGCCGGGATCGGATTCGGCGGCGGAGATACCGATCGGCGTAGTAACTCGTCGCGAACCCGTACCGGGATTCGATGTGCGAAAGGAGGCGGTCGAAATCGTCGGTGTGTGTCATGGAGTCAGCTCCGTCGTGAGAGTCGGTCTCGAATGCGCTCGGGTCCGCGTCAGATCCTGATCGCGGTCGGATCGACCCAGACGACGAACTCGTCTTCTCGTCGGATGACGCCGGCGATCCCGTCACCGTCGACCGCCGTGTTGACGACGTCGGACGCCAGCGCCTGCACCTGGTGGACTTCGTCGGCGAACCAGCCGATCCGTTCGGGTGCTCCCCGTTTACGTTTGAAGACGATGATCCGATCCCCGAATCCGTCGTCCTCGAGCCCGAGAAGCGTCTTGAGGTTCACGATCCTGGTCGTCTCGCCGCGGAGGTCCATGACACCCTCGACGTGGGCCGGCGTGTTCGGGATCGCGGTCAGTTCGTCGGAGTTGACGATCTCGGCGATGTAACCGATCTCGACGCAGTAGCGGTTCTCGCCGAGGTCGAACTCGAGGACGTGCGTTCCGTCGGCGTCGGACTGGAGCGACTTCGTCGCCATGGTCACTGTTCGTCGCCGGCGGATCGCCGTCGGTCGGTCGAAGTCTCGTCGCCCATCGACGGCCGTCGGTCGGGCACTACGCTGGCGGCGTCGTTCGATAGTCCGCACTCTCGTATCATAGTAGCTAGGCTGATATACAACAAGTTAAATATTTTTGCTATACGAATATCAGTATTCGAATGGCGGCCAAAACGCTAATATACACCCGTAACAGGAGATATGACGGATATTTATCTATGATGAGAATCTGATTAGAAGTCTAAAATCGCGTAGATATGCAGGCCGATATGGAGGTCGCGGACGTTACTTGATCTGCTCGATGATGCTGTCGATATCCAGCCACGAGATCAGGCTCGTGTGATCGCCGTTGGGTTTCTTGATGACCGAGTCGACGAACTCGTGGCCGTTGTCGTCGGCGCCCCGAGACTCGTCAATCTGGTCCTCGTGATACGTCGCGGCCTGACGGACTTCGGTCACCCTGATGCCGAGTTTCTGCTTGTCGTCGCCGCGGTTGAGCACGACAATGTACTGCTCGTCCGAAGGTTCGCTCCGCTCGATGTTCAACAGGGCCGTCGGATCGACGACCGCCGTGATCTCACCGCGGAGGTCCGTGACGCCGTCGATCGCCTCCGGACCGCGCGGGAACCGGGTGATCTCTTTCATCTCCACGATCGCGCTGATGCGATCGATCGCGATCGCGTACCGGTCGTTGTTGAGCGAGAACTCGAGGACCTGAACGGTGCTCTCGTCGCTGCGAGCCGAGTGGTTCAACGCGGTGTCGTCGGCGAACATCCCGTCTTCAGCGCCGACCGCACCCCGGAGGACCGACCCGTCCCCGGACGCCGTGTCGGTTTCCAGCGCCGTCGCGTCCACGATCGGTTCCATTCCGTCGGCCGCATCGAACTGCTGGACGCGACCCGCCGCAGCTCCGTCGCCCGCGGCTGCCGATTCCGCGGCCGGAGTGAGTGGGTTGTTCGCGCGGGTCGCCGGATCGGCGCGGGCGGCCTGCCCGCCGCCGTACGCTTCTGGTTCGGCGCCCCGTCCCGGGGCGGACGCCGCGTGAGAACCCGTCCGTGCGGCCGGTTCGGCGGCCCGGGCCCGAGGCTGCGTCGTCTGTCCGGTCGGCTCGGTCGCTCGCTCGGCCGAACCGCCGGAGTGCTCGGGGACGTCGTGGGAAGCCGGTTCGGAGACGTCACCGGAACCGGACTCGGCGGCGGCAGCCGTTTCGACACCGTCGTCGGACCGATCGGCGCTGCCGGCGGCGGCGTCGGTCGCGGTCGGTTCGGGATCCCTCGAGTCGGGGTCGTTCGTCCCAGAATCGTCCGTCTCGGGCGCGGCGTCCGCGTCGGCGGCGTCGTCCGCCGCCGATTCGTCTTCGTCGCCGTTGTTCGCGTTCGCAGTCGCCTGCGATCGGGATCGGTTCCGGATCCGTTTGATTCGTTCTGCTCGTTCGTCAGTCATACTGTCATCTCCGTGGTGGAAAACTCCTCGTCGAGCGAGGCCGCGACCGCTCGGAACCGCTCGCACATGTCGATCTCCTCGTCGGCCGCGAAGATCGACCGGCCGCTCGAGAACGCCCGCTGGAGGGCGACGCGTTTCCGGACCTCGAACGTAGGGACGTCGGGGACGGCCTCCTCGAACCACTCGAGCATCTCGGTCGCCTCGCCGGTGTTTTCGATCCGGTTGACGACCAGCGATTTGGCGTCGATCTGCACGTCGTGTTCCATCTCGAACGCCCGCGTGTAGTCGAACAGCAACTCAAGGGAGCGCTTGCTCGTCGATTCGGCCAGCGCCGGAATGACGAGGTTGGGCGCGGCATACAGCGCGTTGTCGGTGAGCATCCCGAGGTGGGGCGGGCAGTCGACGATCACGTAGTCGTAGCCGTAATCCGCGGTGTCGAGCAGCTTTGCGAGCCGCCGTTCGCCGTCGTCCAGTTGCAACAGCGACGCTTCGGCGGCCGTCATGTCGATGTTGCTCGGGAGCACGTCCATCTCGTCGTGATGCCAGACGAGCTCGTCGAACGAGACCGACGAGTCGTCGACGAGCGCGTCGAACAACGTCGGCGGAGCCGCGTCGTACGCGTCGGTGAGGCCGAGCCCCTCAGTGCCGTTGCCTTGGGGATCGAGATCGACGAAGAGGACGTTCCTGTTTCGCTGACTGAGCGCGCCAGCGAGAGTGATCGCCACTGTCGTCTTTCCGACGCCCCCTTTCTGATTGGTTACACAGAGCCGCGCGAGTCGCGCCATTCGGTCAACGGTTCTGCCGCATACTACATAACTCCGATGGCTGTTGAAAGGCCGATAACTGGACAAACGCGTTCTAAGTAACCGTATATGGAGACGATATCAACTCAAACCTCGTATCGAGATTTGAGTCCAAACCTATATGGTAAGAAATCATAGTAGTTAGCCGTATTCTTTATACGGGTGTCGTTAGAAGGCCACCACTATGACAGTGAAGGTACTGATCGTCGATAACTCCGAAGTGATGCGAGAAGTGTTGGAAGAAGCGATCAAGGAGGAGTTTTCCGTCGTCGCGGAGGCCGAAAACGGAGCGGAAGCGATCGAAGCGGTCGACACCTACGACGTCGACGTCATCATGATGGACATGGTGATGCCGGGCATCGACGGCGTCGAGGCGACGGCCACGATCAAGGAGAAAGCTCCCGGTATCAAGGTCATCTTCTGTACGAGCGTGACCCAACAGGAGCGGATGAAGCCGGCGATCGAGGCCGGGGCTGACGGCTACATCATGAAGCCGTTCGAGAACAGCACGATCCGAGAAGCGATTCACGATGTCGTCTCCTGATGGTTCGCGCCGTTATCGCGGACGATTCCGGCGTTATGCGCGAGATTCTCTCCGAGATTCTCACGGCGGCCGGAATCGACGTCGTCGAGGCGGTCGAGGACGGGACCAGCGCCGTCCGCGCGATCTTAGAGCGCGATCCCGACGTCGCGACGATCGACATCAGCATGCCGGACAAGAACGGCCTGGAAGTGATCGAAGAGGTCATGGCCGAGCGACCGACGCCGATGCTGGTGATCAGCGCTCGAGCAAACGACGGGGCGTCGGAGACGTTCGAGGCCCTCGACCGGGGGGCCGTCGACTTCATCGCGAAGCCGAGCGGGCAGCTCTCGGTCGACATCTGGTCCCAGCGTGACGAGATCGTCGAGAAGGTTCGGGCCGCGGCCGCGGTCGATCCGACGACGCTTACCCAGGACGCCGGCGCGGAGCCGGTTCAGTCGACGGTTCCGGCCGACCGGGTCCCGGACGGATCGACGGTCGTCATCGGGTCGTCGACCGGCGGACCGCAGGTCCTCGAACGGGTGCTCGCAGAACTGCCGCGAGAAGCGAAGTTACGAGTTCTCATCGTACAACACATGACAGACCACTACACCGGACGTTTTGCAATGCGTCTGAACGAGCGAACAGCATACGAGTGTCGAGAAGCATCGGACGGCGATACGGTTGGGGCGGGCGACGCGGTCGTCGCAAAGGGCGGTCGCCACCTCGAGGTGACGGCCGATCGCGACGGCGAGCTCGCGGTCGCCCACGACGACGGGCCCAAGATCCACAACGTCAAACCCGCGATCGACGTCACGATGCGGTCGGCCGCCGAGGCGGTCTCCGGGCCCCTCGTCGGGGCGGTGTTTACCGGTATGGGCGCCGACGGCGCGGCCGGACTCTCCGCGATCAAGGCCGCCGGCGGAAAGACCATCGCGCAGGACGAGGAGACCTCCAGAGTCTTCGGCATGCCCGGCCGCGCGGTCGAAACCGGCGACGTCGACATGGTGTTGCCGGAGAAACGGCTCGCCGAAGGAATCGTTAACGCGCTCGACGGGTGGTCCGGGTGAGCGACGCCATCACCACGTTCGTCCACGAGAGCGAGGAGGACATCCAGAAGCTGAACAACGCCCTGCTCGACCTCGAGAACGATCCCGACGGTAACGAGGCGATCGAGACCGTCTTCCGGGTCGCCCACAACCTCAAAGGGAACTTCGGCATCATGGGCTTCGCCACGGCCAGCGAGCTATCACACGCCGTCGAAGACCTCCTCGACCAGATCCGGGACGGCCGGCTCGAGGTAACCTCCGAGCGGATGGATCTCGTCTTCGAGGCGGTCGACCAGATCGAGCTGATGGTCGACGAGATCGCCGAGAACGGCGAGCCGACGACCGATCCCGCGGAGACGATCGAATCGATTCGCGCTTCGATCGACGGCGAGAGCGCTCAAGCGGCGACCGAACAGCCAGCTGCGAACTCCGCCACCGCGGTCGACGACGCGGCGGACGACGACGGCCGATCTCGCTACCGTGCGACCGTCGACGTGGGCGAGACCGACGCCAAACGCGTCGACGCGATGTTCGTCCTCGACGCGACGGGCGACGCCGACGCGTTCGAGCTGGTCCACACCGTTCCCGATCGGGACACGATCGAGGACGGCGAGTTCGACGGCACGTTCGACGTCGAACTGGCAGTCGACGCCGCCGACGACGGCGACGAGATCGCGTCGTTCTACGAGGAGAGTCGCTACGTCGAATCGGTGACCGTCGATTCGGTCGCCGACGCGACCGAGACGGAGACGGCCGACGAGACGCCCGCGCAGACGGTCGACAGCGGAGTCGAGACCGCTCCTGACACGTCAAGCGAGGACGGCGACGACGACTCCGACGAATCGAACTCCGAGGAGACGTCGATCGCCTCGCGGCGCAACAAGGAGGTCGAATCGATCCGCGTCGACGTCGAACAGGTCGACCGCCTCTACAACCAGGTCGAGGAGATGGTCACGAGTCGGATCAAGCTCCGCAAGATCATCAAGGGGAGCGGACTCGTCTCCGCCGAGGAGGAACTCGAGGAACACGGCAAGATCACCTCGAGCCTGCAGGATACGGTCCTCGAGATCCGCCTCGTTCCGCTGGAGAAGATCGTCGGCAACTTCCCGCGGGTCGTCCGCGACCTCGCGCGCGATCAGGGCAAGGAGATCGACTTCGAGATGGAGGGCGTCGACAACGAGATGGACCGCTCGATCCTCAACGAACTGAGCGACCCGCTGATGCACATCATTCGGAACGCGGTCGACCATGGGATCGAGCCGCCGGCGGTCCGCGAGGAGAAGGGCAAGCCCCGCGAGGGGACGATCCGCCTCACCGGCGAGCGCGAACGCGACCGCGTGTCGATCACCGTCGAGGACGACGGCGCCGGCCTCGACGTCGAGCGGATCAAGGAGAAGGCCGTCGAGAAGGGGATCATGACCCAGGAGGAGATCGATGTCCTCGACGAGTCCGAAGTCTACGACCTGATCTTCCACCCGGGGTTCTCGACGCGCGACGAGGTGACCGAAGTCAGCGGTCGCGGCGTCGGGATGGACGTCGTCAACGAGGTCGTTCGCGGCGTCGACGGGACGATCAACGTCGAGAGCGAACCTGACGAGGGCACGAGCGTCACGCTCACGCTCCCCGTCAGCGTGGCGATCGTCCGAGTGCTCTTCGTGACGATCGGGGACGAAACGTACGGCATTCCGATCAAGAACATCGACGAGATCTCCGAACTCGAGGACCTCACCATCGAGACGATCGAGGGCCAGGAGATCATCACGCACGACGACCGCGTGTACCCCCTGATCGCGCTCGACGACACCCTCGACGTCGGCGACGCCGAGCGCTCCGACGACGACATGGTGATCCGGATCAAGACGGACGTCCGTCAGGTCTGCATCCGCTGTTCGGACGTCGTCGGACAGGAGGAGGTCGTTATCAAACCGTTCGAGGGGATCCTGAGCGGTGCGCCCGGCATTAGCGGGGCGTCCGTCCTCGGCGAGGGCGAGGTCGTGATGATCCTCGACGTGGAGACACTGTAACCATGAGTATGAAACTCGACTTACGAAAGCTAGAAGAATTCGACCAGATGGCCATCGACGGCGCCGACGGGGCGAGCGACCGACTCTCCGGGCTGACCGGGGTCGACACCTCGGTCGACTGCAGTCGCTTACACGTCGTCGCCGCGACGGCGGTGATCGACGAGTTCGAGCGCGACGACGTACTCGCCATCTCCATCTCCCTCGAGGGCTATCTCGAGGGGGAGGTCGTCACCGTCCTCGACAGCGCCAGCGCCCGCGAACTCGCCGAGGCGTTCATGCCGATGCTGCCCTCGGACGACGGCTACACGTCGAAACACGAGTCGGCTGTCGAGGAGATCTGTAACGTGATGGTCAGCGGCTATGTCGACGGCTGGGCGAACGTCCAGGGCGAGTCGATCGTCATGTCGCCGCCGTCGGTCGTCTCGAGCGCGTTCGACCCCGAGGAGGGCGTTCGATCCGAACTCCTCGAGGAGACCGAGCACGTGCTCTCCCAGCGTAGTTCGATCGTGACGCCTGACGACGAGATCGAGTTCCAGATGTTCCTCTTCCTCGACGAGGCGACGTCCCGCACCCAGTTCGGCGCGGACCCCGACGCCAGCGCGATCGATTACGAACTCCTCGAGGTGCTGACGGCGCTGGACGGGATGGAACCGCGGTCGATCGGCGACCACCTCCTCGAAACGACCGAGTTCGACGCCGACGTCGCGGTCGACACGCTGGATATCGTTCCGGCCGAGCGACTGTCGGAGACGGTTTCCGACGAGGAGAGCTTCGGCGCGGTGGTCGAACTCGTCGATCCGCCGATCGGCTCCGCAATCACCTTCTTCGACGACCGCGACGGATCGACCGACGAGGTCGGCGCCGCGGTGACGACGAGCCTCGTCGACGAGATTGCCGACCGGCTCGAGGTAGCGGTCCGGGCCGGCGAGCCGACGATCGTCGACGACATGCGGTCGTCGATCGTCAACGACGTGGTCGCGAACCTCGGACCGGGCGAACGGTTCGTCCTCAGCCTCGAGGGGCTGCTCGAATCGACGGCGGGCGATCTCAGCTGCGACGTCTACCTGCTGCTCAGCCCGAAGGAAATCGCGGACTACTGGGCCCAACGATGAGCGACGACGCGAACGACGAGGACGGCGGGATCACCATCTACGGCGCCGACGACGGGGCTGACGACGAGGGCGACGACGCCGACGACCTCGGAATCAGCGTCTACACGCCGGCGACCGACGACGACGAGGACGACGGCGACGATGACGAGGTCGAGGTCCCCGTCTACGGCGAGTCGGCGGACGACTCGAGCGCGGACGAGGACAGCGACGCCGATGGCGACAACGGCGACGGTGATGACGACGACTTCGAAATTCCGGTCTTCGGCGACTCCGACGACCCGGAGCCGACGGCAGACCCCATCTCGGTCGGCGTCGCGGAGTACGCGATCACCGACGAGGGGCGACCGCTGCGGACGAGCGGACTCGGCTCCTGTCTCGGTCTCGTCGTCCACGACGACGTCCGGGGCGTCAGCGGCCTCTTACACTTCATGCTCCCGCGGGCCGCGGAATCGAACGGGCAAAACCACAGCGACGCGAAGTTCGCCGACACGGGGATCGCCGCGATGCTCTCGGCGTTCGTCGCGACCGGCGGCGACCTCTCGTCGGCCTCGGCTAAGCTCGCCGGCGGCGCGACGATGGTCGACTTCGATCGGGTCGACACCCCGATCGGCAGCCGAAATGTTGAGGCGGCCCGGCGCGAACTGTCCGACAACGGCGTCGAGGTCGTCGCCGAGGATACCGGCGGCGACGCGGGACGATCACTGCGGTACGATCCGCAGACCGACGAACTCCGCGTGACCGGCGCGAACGGCACCGAGCGAACACTGTGACGCCACTCGACCCGATCACCGCGGACCGCCGGCCGGCATCCCGTCGGCACCTCCGTCCGCGGCCTCGAGGGCCGACTCGCAGTTCGACGCGGGGCGTCTCTCGAACCGGACGGCAGACGAACAACACCTAGCATCGATGGCCTGGCAAATCGATCCCGGCGACTTCGACGAAACGAGTCTCTCGAGCGACCTTGAGGAGCAGATGGATCGCCATCCGCACCTCGAGGAACACGTCACCGCGTTTCACGACCGAACGAACGTCTACCCGCGGTACATCGACGAACCGGAGGACCACCACAACACGACGGTCGACCACCCCAACTACTGCTGGCAGATCGATGATCTCGTCTTCGCCCACGTGTACGGGTCGACCGATCAGGACCCGATCTACTACGCGATCGAACCCTCCCTGAGTTACGACGAGGTCACGCTGTTCCGGGAGGTGAAAAACCGGGTGCTAAACAAGAACGTGACCGATCCCGGCGACGTGGACCGCGAGGACATCGAAGAGGTCCTCGAGCCGGTGGTTTCGGTGACGACGGAGGCGCCGCCGGAGGAGCGGTCGGCCGTCGACGGCTTCCTCGGTCGGCTCCGCGGCGCGCTCTCTCGGCGGCCGATCTCGGTCGACCAGCGGACCTACGAGCGACTGCGGTATCAGTTCCGGCGGGACGTGCTCGGTCTGGGGCCCCTCGAGCCGGTCTTGCTCGACGATAGTAACGAGGACATCCACGTACTCGCCCACGATAACCTCCACGTCTACAACGACGTCTTCGGCCTGGTTCGGACGGACATCGACTTCGGATCGGAGTACGAGTACGAGCACTTCCTGCGGTCGATGGGCGAACGGATCGGCGACCCGCTCTCCGACGCCGACCCGATCACGGACGGAACCCTCCCCGACGGCTCCCGATTCAACGTCGTGTTCAGCAACGACGTCTCAGTAAAGGGGCCGTCGATGACGATCCGCCAGCAGGACGAAATCCCGCTGACGATGACGGCGATTACCCGCGGCGGAACCTTCTCGCCGACGGCCGCAGCGTACCTCTGGCTGGCGATGGAAAACGAGACCAGCGCCATCGTCGCCGGGGAGACCGCGTCGGGGAAGACGACGACGCTCAACGCGTTGACGTCGTTCATCCCGGACGACGCGAAGATTTTCACGGCCGAGGACACCGCCGAGGTCATCCCGCCCCACGACACCTGGCAACAGCTCCTCACGCGGGAGGGGACCAGCAACGAGGTCGACCTCTTCGACCTCGTCGCCGCCGCGCTTCGCTCGCGGCCCGACTGCATCATCATCGGCGAGGCCCGCGGCGAGGAGGTTCGAATGGCCTTCCAGGCGATCCAAACGGGCCACCCCGTGATGATGACCTTCCACGCCGGCAACATCAAGAGCTTAGTCCAGCGGCTGAAGGGCAACCCGATCAACGTTCCCTACTCCCACCTGGACAATCTCGACCTCGTGATCTTTCAAAACTTCATCCAGAGCGACGACTACCGGCGCTGTACGAGCATTTACGAAATCGACAAGTTCTCGAGCGAACTCGGCGGACTGGTCACGAACAAGGTCTTCGAGTGGGATCCCGTCGACGACCAACTGGAGTTTACCGGCATGAACAACTCGGTGCTCTTGGAGGACAAGATCGCGACGCTGCACGGCTACGAGGATACGCGCGACATCTACGACGACCTCGAGTATCGGCGCCGGATCATCGAGAAGATGGTCTACAAGAACGTCGTCGACTACGAGGAGTTCAACCGAATCATCTCCGAGTTTCAACAGGACGGTCACGCCAGTCTCCCCTTCCACGTCGAGAAACCGGAATCGATCACGTGATCTCCGATTCGGCGCGGCTACCGCTCGTTTCCGTTCAGTTCAGTCGCCGTCTGTTTCAAGCATTTTAATATGGGAGGCTGAGACCTCTACGGAGTATGGAACGCGTAGATGTCGCGATCGTCGGTGGCGGACCCGCGGGGGCGTCCGCGGCCGAGCGGGCCGCCGCCCACGGCGCCGAGACCGTTCTCTTCGAACAAGGCGTCCCGCGGGAGGACCGCGACGGCCTCGGGCCCGACTCGACCGACGCCGCCGGGATGCTCGACTACTGGATCGATATCATGGAGTTCGACTACCGGGAGATTCCCGACGACGTCATCTTACGGGAACTCGAGGCGACCGAGTTCGTCGGCCCCTCGACGTCGGTCGAACTGACGAATACGGGGATGGACGCCAGCTACCCCAACTTCGGCTACACCTTCCACCGCGCGCGCATGGACGACTGGCTCTACGAGCGCGCCGAAGACGCCGGCGCCGACCTCCGCGTCGGGACGGGCGTCAAGAACCTCGATACTGACCTCCGCGCCTCGAGCCCGAAGGGGCCAACCCACACGCTGACCCTCTCGAACGGTGACGAACTCGAGGCCCAGTACGTCGTCCTTGCGGACGGCCCCCAGCGCCGGATCACCCTCGACGCGCTCGACCAGTTCACCGCGCCCGGCCGCAGCGTCTCCGACTACCTCTCGCCGCCGGAGGCAAACCACATCGCCTACCAAGAGTATCGAGACTTCCCCCCCGAACTGTTCGAGGAGTTCGAGGACACCCTCAAGTTCTGGTGGGGGTACATGCCCGGCGAGACCGCCTACCCGTGGGTCTTCCCCAACGACGGCACGGTCGCCCGCGTCGGGCTGACCATGCCCATCGGGATGGAACTCGAGGACGTCGAAAACCCCGCCGCCTACGCCTTGCTCGAGCACGACGACGACAAGCTCCCCTCGGGCGCGGAGTACATCCGGCGCCTGCTCGAGCGCGAGTACGGCGACGAGTACGACATCGAGACGGACATCCCGCGCGTCGAGGACCGCGGGAAGTCGAAGGGGACCGAGACGTACCCCATCTCCTCGACGCGACCGATCGAGTCGCCCGTCGGCGCCAACATCGCCGTCGCCGGCGGCGCGATGGGGACCACCTCGGCCTTCCACGAAGGCGGCTACCACGTCGCCGTCCGCACCGGGAAGATCGCCGGCCGGCTCGCCGGAACCGACTCGCTTGCGAACTACAACGACGTCTGGAAGCAGGCCATCGGCGACGAGATCCTTCGTAACGTCTCCTTCGCCGACATCGTCAGGGAGTACGAACCCGCCGACTGGGACCGCACGTTCGAGATCGTCAACCGGATGCAGGGCGGCGACGGCGAGGGCCTGGTCAGCCGCGGCTACTCCGCCGGAATCGGCGCTTCGAAGGTTCTCCTCGAGTACAAGCGCCGAAAGTTCACCTACCGCGACGGCGGCTACGTCCAGTTGCGCGAGGACGAGTACTTCTACTGAGTCTCGCGTTCCGCTCGCCTCGGTTCGCCCGCGACTTCGTGTTCCCGGCCAGTTGTATGAAAACCAGCACTGAGGGGAAGTCGGATCGTACGGGAACACGTGCCAGCTATCGACAGCGACCGCACTCGTCGGTATCTCTCCGGCGCGTGCGTCGCCTGACTCGGGGCCCTCATCCTGCTCGTTCCCCGCTACGATGTCTGGACGACCTCCGGAACCTCTCGTGGGGACTGCTCGAGACCTGCTCGAGAACCGCAACACGATTCTCGCGACCCGGTAGCCACGCGAGGCGCGCCCGCGGACGCCGCGGGACCGAGCGCCGACGCCGCGGCGGACGAACGCGAAGCGACGGACCGGGAATCGCGATCCGACGCCGGCTGACGGTTGCGGAACGGACGGTATCGATACCGATACTCGAGGACCCGACGGCGACGGACGCGCGGGAGCTCGTACGAACACCCTCCCGGCGCGTAAGCGGCGATCCTTTTTCCGGCTCGACGTTGGACTGCGGATATGGATCGACGCACCGACGCGAGCGGTTCGGACGACGACACGGCGTTCGAGACGGCTCCGGTTCGAACCGACGGCGGCGGCCACGGCGTCTCGAGCGACGGCGCGACGGCCGGGCACGATCCGGACGGGCCCGTCGGCCCCGATAGCCCTCATCAACCCGACATCGATCACGACGAGCACGAACACCGCAGTCGCTGGCCGCTCGTCGCCGCCGTCGGCGCCGGTGGGCTCTACGGCGGCGCCGCGATCGCGATTCTCGGGAACGAAACGGGCCTGCTGCCGCCGCTCGTGGGCGTCGCCCTCGCCGTCGTCGGGACGATCGTCCTGCTGGCCGGCATCGCCGGCTGGGTCGACGAGGTTTTTCTCGCGCCCGCGAGAGAGGGGGCCGTCGGCGGGTCGTCTCGAGAGTCGTATGTCTGGACGACGTTGCTCTTTCTGACGACCGACGTCTCGACGTTCGGCGCGCTGTTCATCTACTACTTTTTCGTCAGAGTCGGCGCGTGGCCGCCAGAAGAACTGCCGGCGCTGCTGGGATCGCTCGTGATCGTCAACACCGCGATCCTACTCGCCAGCAGCGTCACGTTCCACTACGCGCACGAAGCGCTCGAGGAGGGGAACCGGCGCCGTTTCCTCGGACTGCTCGGGACGACGTTGGTACTCGGGATCGTCTTCCTCGGCGGTCAGGTCTACGAGTACTACGAGTTCGTCGTCCACGAGGGGTTCTCGATCACTAGCGGCGTCTTCGGGACCGCCTTCTACGGCCTGACCGGGCTCCACGGCTTTCACGTCGCGCTCGGCGTCGGCGGGATCGCCGTGTTGTGCTGGCGCGCGCTCCGCGGTCACTACGGCCCCGATCAGGACACCTCCGTCGCGACCGTCTCGCTGTACTGGCACTTCGTCGATTTCGTCTGGGTGTTCCTCGTGCTCGTCCTCTACGTGGGCGCGACCGTTTGAACGGCCCGCGAACTCGGTCGCGCGACGATACACCCGCTATCGCCGTCGCGCTACGTTGTGGTCCCATCGGCGTCTCCCTCGCTACGGGAGATCGTCGCCCGCCTCGCGCTCTTCCTCGAGGAGTCGGAGCGTCGGGTCGGAACAATCACAGAAGTTCGTCTGCCCGAGCGGTTTGTGCGTCCCATCGGGCCAGACGTGAACGATACCGATCCGGCCACAGCCGGCGCACTTCGCCGCGGCACGCCGTCGCTTCTCGTGTTCGGCCACTGATATCACCTCGAGTCCGGGGTACGAGAGCCAGCGGGGAAAAACCCCGGTGGGCCGGCCGCCGCGGGTGTGGAGCCGAATCGGCGGTCGTCGACTAGTCGGCGCTCGGCGCGGCCGTTTCGTCGACCCCGAGGTCGACGGTGACGTACTGCGAATTCGCCGTCTCCGGCGATCCGCGAACGGCACCCAGCGAGAGCGAATCGCCCGGCTGGAGGGGATCGGAACCGGATCCGCCGCTGTCGCCATTGCCGTTGCCGCCATCGCCACCGTCGCCGGTACCGCCGGCGGTCGTAAACAGGAGCGCGCGAAAGGAGGGCGCGGCGTCGTACGAGACCACGCGGCCGGTCGCCTCGTCGAGTCCTCGGGGTCGCCAGTCGACGGGTTCCCCGACCGTGATCGCACTGTCGGGCACGTGCTGGTAGGAACGCATCACGCCCTGCTCGATCGGTTGCTCCGCGCTCTCGGTCGACTCGGGCCGCGACCCGTCGGCTACACCCGTACTCGAGGTGCCGACGAGCGCTCCGGTCGACAGGAGGCCGCACTTGACAAACGTTCGCCGCGTCGTCGACCCTGACGTATCCTGGCGCATGAGTTCGCTCCGTGTTCTCGACCACCGACGATGGGATAATGATTTTCCATGCTGACACAACGCCGCACTGGCAAGTGACAGCGTTATTTCAATGGCTCTGGCCAGTGAGAGCTGGATGTTCTTCCAAGAACCGGAGCTCCAGTACGAGGTTACCGTCGAAGAACCGGATCCGCACTTCGCGAAGCTTCTCCAGCAGGCGATCGGCGGACAGGAAGGGGAGATGCGCGTCGCGATGCAGTACATGTTCCAGGCCTGGGCGCTCCCCGAAGGCTACGAGGAGTATCGGAACCTCCTGATGGAGACCGCGGCGGAGGAACTGGGTCACATCGAGATGCTCGCCACCGCGGTCACCAAGAATCTCCGCGGCTCGGCCAAGCAGATGAGCGACGAGGCCGAGGAGACCGCGGCGACGGCCGCGGCGATGACCGGGCAAAACCCCCGCCAGTTCCTCTCGGCCGGCGAGTCGGCGATGCCCGTCGACAGCAACGGCGTCCCCTTCACCGGCAACTACATCGTCGCGTCGGGTAACCTCGCGGGCGACCTCTACGCGAACGTGATGTCCGAGGCGACCGGGCGCACGCTCGCGACCCGACTCTACGAGTACACCGACGATCCCGGCATGAAGGACATGCTCGCCTATCTCATCGCCCGGGACACCATGCACCAGAACCAGTGGCTCGAGGCCCTCGAGTCCCTCGACGATCCGGTGCCGGTGCCCGCGAGTTTCCCGCAGGAACAGGAAAACCAGGAGTACAACTACGCGTTCATGTCGACCCGACGCGAACAGCAGCCCGACCCCGGCTACCCGTGGACCCAGGGCGAGGCGCCGGACGGGAAGGGACAGTTCTCCTATCTCCCCGAGCAGCCGGGCGACGGGGAGGTCATCGCCCCGCAGCCGAGTCCGATGACGAACGACACGCCGAGCCGACCCGACGACGCCGCCGCCGGCGATTCGAACGCGACCGGAATCTCGGAGACGACCGACTCGAAGCCCTCCGACGGGAACGCGACCGACTCGAACCAGTAAGCCGAGCGCTCGGCGACCGTCGCGTGCTCTCGAAGAAGACGACTCCGCGACCGCGGCGACGAAAGCCGTCAATCGCCTTATCGCCGCATCCGTTCCTCGAAGCCCGCCAGTTTTCGGTAGATCGGCGGCGTCAACACCCCGCCGATCCCCATGAAGATCGCCACCGCGCCGATCGGGAACAACAACGGCTGTACCTCGAGACAGGAGTTCTGGGACGTGATCTGCACGTAGTACCGCGTCCCTTCGTACTCGACGACGGCGCCCTCGAGCAACGCCGCCCGGTTCTCGACCTCGCCCGAAACCACCCCCTCCTGTAGGGGACTATCGATCGCTTCCTCGAGGGCCTTCCGTTCGGCCGCCGAGAGCTGTTCGGCGGGGATTTCGTCGATGGTCGCCAGCGATTCGTCGTACTCGTCGGCGGGTGTCGCCGCGATCGTCGGCTCGCCACACAGCCCGAGGCCGTCCTGAACGACCACGTAGCCGCCGACGATCGAAAGGGGGAGGCCGACGGCGATCAGCAGAACGCCGAGAAAAGGGGCGGCGTAGGTCAATATGAGCGACTCCGACGACGCGGTCGGCTCGACGGGACCGGTACTGTCCGTGGCGGGTGGCTCGTCCGCGTCGGACGGCGTGGCGTCGTCGTCGCTCATCGAGGCCCCTCCGGCGACGTCGGGCGGCGACCGCCGAGGTACGTGATCATCCCGGCGAGTCCCAGCCCGTAGATCCAGTGGGCGAGCAGTGTGAAGACGAGATAGGTTACCAGCTCAAGGCCGGTCTGCCCGGTGTAGAAGGCGATGACGAATCCCGAGGCGATGACCGTCGCGTACCACAGGCCCGTGATGAACGTGAGTTCGCCCGGCAAGTACTCACCGAGCGAGAGGAACAGCAGGGGCCAGACCGTCATGCCTGCGAAGAGGAAGAGCCCGTAGCCGAGCGCGAGGTTCGCCGGCAACCCTACTAGCGTCGCGAGGTTCGCGAAGGACTCGAGGTCGAAGACGCCCAACGCGACCGCGACGAGGAGGACGCCCGTCAACAGTAGCGTGCCGACGAAACCGCCGGCCGCGCCCGCGCCCGCGTCGCTCAGGGCGCGTCGGGCGACCGGCACGATGCGACCGTACAGCGACGGCGGCCGCTCCTCCTGGGCGGGTACGTACGACGGCCGGACCTCCTCTGGTTCGCTCGGCGGAATCCCGTGCTTGCGCTCGAGGCGGTCCTCGAACCACTGCCACTCGGGCGTGAACTGCTGGGTCGCCTTCAGCTCCCACGGGTCCGCGGTTTCGACCCGCGCCCCCTGGAAGTACGACCAGAGCATGTTGTAGAGCCACATGAGTACGCTGATCCCGATGATGAACGAGCCGACGGTCGCGACGACGTGCAGCCCCGAGTACTCCGCCGGATAGGTCGCGTACCGACGGGGTTGCTCGAGGAAGCCGAGCGCCATCAGCGTCATGAACGTGAGTCCGGAGCCGATGACCAGCAGCGACGACTGGAAGATCGCGAGCCGACGGTCGTACATCCGCCCGGTAATCATGGGGTACCAGTAGTAACTGGCCGCGAACATCATGAACGGGATGATCCCCATGAGAATCAGGTGGAAGTGACCGACGACGTAGTAGGTGCCGTGGTAGACGATGTCGACGGGGATGACCGCGAGGAAGATGCCGGTTACGCCGCCGACGATGAACAGCCCGACCGAGCCGACACAGAGGATCGTCGGCGCGGCCAGCCGGACGTCGCCGTTCCACATCGTCGTGATCCAGTTGAATACCTTGATCGCGCTGGGAACGGCGATCGCGATCGACGTCGCCATGAAACTCGCCCGGATGCGGGGGTCGACGCCGGTCACGAACATGTGGTGGGCCCAGACGCCGAAGGAGAGGACGCCGATCGCGATCGTCGAGTAGACGATGAACTTGAACCCGAACAGCTTCCGGCCGACGAATTTCGGGAGTATGAGGCTCATCAGGCCGGTCGCTGGGAGGAAAATGATATATACCTCGGGATGGCCCCAGAACCACAGCAGGTGCTGCCAGAGGATAGGCCCGCCGCCCTCGACCGCGAAGAACGTCGTTCCGAAATTGCGGTCGAGCAGCAACATGAGCAACGCGGTGCCGAGCAACGGGAACGCGAAGATGATGATCGCGCTCGTGATGAGCATGTTCCACGAGAAAATGTCGAGGTTCGCCCACCCGATCGACTCGTCGCGCTCGTAGACGACCGTCGCGATGAAGTTGATCCCGCCGATCGTGGTCGCGATGCCGCTCAAGTGGAGGCCCAACAGCAGGAAGTTCGTCTGGGGGTTCGGCGCCAGCGACAGGGGCGGATACATCGTCCACCCGATCGCCGGTTCCTGAAACGCCAGCAGAACTGACAACCAGTCGTTTGGGACGGCAACCGCGAGCACTGCCCCCGTTACTTCGGCGACGATTCCCAGCCGAGCGAGCAACAGCGACGGCGGGAGGAGCCAGAACCCGATGGCGTTGAGCCGCGGAAACGCCATGTCGTCGGCGCCGATCAGCAGCGGCAGGAAGTAGTTTCCAATCCCGAAGAACACCGGCGTGACGAAGAAAATCAGCATCGTCAGCCCGTGCATGGTAAACAGTTCGTTGTACGTCTGCTCCGTCCAGAGGTTCGCCTCCGGCGTCAGCAGATGCGTCCGAATCATCATCGCGTCGATCCCGCCCCAGATCGCCGCGACGGTGCCGAACGCGATGTAGAGCAGTCCTATTTCGCGATGATTAGTCGTCGTCGTCCAGCGAATCGCGGCCGCCTTCGCCTCGGCCAGACTCAGTTCGCGACGGTGTCCCGTCGCGTATCCCCCGTCCGGCGACGGCTCGCCTCGAGCGCGTCGCGCCAACACGATCGTCAGGAGACAGCCGATGACGACGACCGAGAACAACGAGACTTCCATGAGCGCGCGGTTCATCGGCGCAGACCACCGTCGTTTCGATCGCGCCGCTCGTCGCCGTGCATAGCGATAGGCTCACCACCGACCCCAATAAATATGAACTGACGAGAGAGTGACTGTCACCCATTTTGATAGGCGTTCGACCCCAGTCTCCGTCTAAAACGGTTCGAAATGCTGACTGTTCATCGAACGATGAACGACGTATAACACGCCGGTCGTTGAACCGCCGTCAATGAGTAGCCGCCGTCGCACGACCGTCGCGTTCGTCGCCGCAGCGCTCTCCGCGCTTGTCGCGCTGACCAGTACGGTTGCGGCGCAGTCGCCCAACCGCGAACTCATCGATGGCCTCGAGTATCAGTTGCTCTACGCGGCCCTGCCGCTTACGCTGTTCGTCCTGATGATCCTGATCTACGCGGCCGTCAAGTTCCACGACAACGACGATCCGCAGCCGACGACCGAGGACCCCGCGCTCGAGATCACCTGGACCGCCGCGACGGCGATTATCCTGCTGTTCGTCGGCCTCTCCGGTTACTCCGTCCTCGTCAACCCCTATATCTCGCCGTCGCAGGCAATCGACACCGACGATCGAAGCCAAGAGGGGTTCGACTCATTCCAAGACCTCCCCGATACCGGCGACGAAGAGGTCCACGTCCGCGGCTATCAGTGGGAGTGGCAGGCAACCTATCCAGACGCCAACGTCACGACTGAAAACCAGATCGTGATTCCCGCCGGCGAGGACGTGACGTTCTGGCTGACCAGTGACGACGTTATCCACTCGCTTTTCATTCCGGATCTGGGTGTCAAACAGGACGCGTTCCCCGGCGACTACACTCGCGCACGGACCGTCGTCGACGAACCCGGCCGCTATGACGTGGTCTGTGCGGAGTTCTGCGGCGCCGGCCACTCGCGGATGCAAGGTGAGATCGTGGTCGTCGACGCCGAAACCTATGACCAGTGGCTTTCGGAAAACGAGGGGACCGTCGCCGAAGCGCCGAACCCCGACTGAAAGGGACCCGATACCGATCGGACGATGGAAGAGTTAAACCGGACGACCTCCTAAGGCCAGTGCGTGCCTTTAGTCCCCGTCCGAGTCTACCCATCCGGGTGCGATGACAGCACGGCGAACCCGGGCACGCGATATCCGGTGGGCCTCGCCCACCCGTTCGAGGAGCACGACCGCTTCTCCGCCCGGCACGAGGGTTAGCCAGCCGACGCGGCACGCCGCCACGGGATGAGGCTGGACGTTAGTGTTCCGGGCGATACCGATTTCCGAACGGCAGCTCCGCTTTCATCCACTGCAAGTCGAGCAAACGTGTAATACCCTGTGCGTTAGCATTCATCACTGTGGGTATCTCACCCACACGCTCCATTCCCCTTGGGCGACCGTCTCCGCGGCGTCGACTCGTGGTAGAGACTCGCGGTTTCCGAACGCGAGCCGAGTCGCTCGTGCTCTACTACTGCTCCCTGTTCGAAGAGGGAACCGGTTCGCTGTACAGGAACGATTCCATTGATGACCCTGTTACCGTGACTTCGTCTTCGCTCGCGCGCGCCTGACGAACGGTTTCGCTGATCTCGTCGAACCCGTCGCTAACGATCACGTCCCCCGTCCGATTGTCGTGTTCGATGAGATCGTGGTCCTCGAGCTTCGGAAGATGGCTGTGGACCAGCGATGTCGTCACACGTTGTTTTTGCGCCTCGGTGACGACCTCGATCGATTCGCCTTGTTCCCAAGCGGCGATCTGTAAGGAAATGCTCTCGATGTTCGCGTGGTCATTCTTTAAAAAGTAGTAGAGGAGGTATCGACAGCGCGCCTCGGAAAGAAGTCCGTATACGATGTCCAAGGAGAGACGTTCTGATTCCATATTATACGGTTTTCCACACACCCGAATAAGCCCCGCTCCAAAAATATTTGGTCCGATTGGAACGGGAACCGTTGTGCCGAGGGCTAGAGATAAACACGACTGGTAGCGATATCACTACGGAATAAATACGAGTAGCCCCACACAGCCAGTGCTGTGCGGGGCGTGATGATGAGAGTATGAGTGGATGGCGGCGAATCGGGTCTCCCAGAGGCTCGCGCACTCCAGTACTCACCGAAACGCAGGCGGGCTTAACTACCGTGTTCGGGATGGGTACGGGTGGAACCCCGCCGCTGTGGCCGCCTCAACGCCGATCGACGGAATCGAACCGCCGCAATACCAATATCGGTGGTATGTGACCGTGATTGTACGTGTAGTCCAGTTAGCGCCTGGACCCGTTTCCGGGTCTGATCCAGATGCGATATGAGTGTGTGGCTTGATCGGTTAGTGCTCGCGGACTCAACACCTCGTTGCCTTGGTGCGTACATCCCGAGTCTATCGAACTCGTCTTCTACGAGTGATCTCGATGGTATCTCTTTTCCAAGTGGGTTTCGAGCTTAGATGCGTTCAGCTCTTACCCCGTGGTGCGTCGCTGCCCGGCACGTGCCCTCTCGGACAG